>JACPRB010000058.1 GCA_016190155.1 Planctomycetota bacterium | reverse complement strand
GGCGCCGGCGCTGGCCAACGCGATCGCGGACGCGACCGGGGTGCGGCTGCGGGAGATTCCGTTGACGCCGGAGCGGGTGTGGCGGGCGCTGCGGGCGTGAGGTAATTGTGCCTCATATGGGGTGTAATCTCCCCATGCGTTTCGCGGCGTTCTTGAGGACATTCTCGGCCGACGGGCCAAGCGACCCACCCGGCGCAACGTCATCCTTGAAGATTCCCGCCCCGTTGACAGCCGGCGTAGCGCCGTGTCTAATGATCCTCCATGTGGAGTGGGAGCCGGGCCGCCGTGATCCTGCTGGTCCTGACCACGCCGTCTTCGGCCGCGGCCGCGCAGGAGCGGGCCGAGTTCTGCGTGGACTTCTCGGAGAAGCTGGACTCGGCCGTGTTCCTCAATGCCATCTCCGACAAGCCGCGCTTCAACGGCCCTTGGAAGGCGGTGCGCGAGGTCTGGCGAAAGAAGCTTGCGGAAGATCCTGCGGCGGCGGCGGCCTTCGAGCGCTGGGGAGGGCGCGGGATCCAGCTCGCGTACCTGCTGTCCGCCCTTCCCGAGGACGACCTTGAGGGCGTGCTACGGCGATTCGAGGAGCCGGAGGCGCTCGTGGAGGCTGTTCGCGAGGGGCTCGACGAGTCGGCCTACGAGCCGGTTTTCGACGACTTCCGCGACCATCGCGAGGAGGTTCGCGCGCTCCTGTCGTTCCTGCGGCGCAGCGGCTTCCGGGAGATGCGCCGGGCCGACTTCGGCGCGGCCCTGGAGAGCGCGCGCAAGGACCTTGAGGAGGACCTCAAGGCCGTCGACGCCGAGCGCTTCGTCGATCTGCTGGAGGCGTTCGCGGGCCGGAAGGCGCCGGGGCGGAAGCTGCGGATCTACGCGCTCGCGTTCGCGCGTCCGCTGAGCTTCCAGCTCTCCGGATTCGCGATCGGCTGGTCGTCGGAGAGGGAGACGTTCGCGCGGCTGCTGCCCCACGAGTTCCTGCACAAGTTCAATCCGGCTCGCGACAATGTGGAGCGGCTGTGCCGGCTCGGGGAAGAGGACGCGTTCTACCGGGAAGCGTTCGGGCGCATCTACGGCGAGTTCCAGGAAGGCAAGGAGGAGGAGTTCGTCGATGCGGCGGCGCGCTGCATCGGGGAACGCCTCGGACTGGTCTCTCGCGCGCGCAACCTGAGATCCCTCAAGATCTCCTACTTCTCCGAGGCGACGAATCGGGGCGGCGCGCCCCTGGTGGCCGTCTTGCTGGAGGAGCTTGGCGGTGCCTCGATCGGCCCCGGCTTCGACTACAACGCGTTCATCGCCCGGGCGCTCGCGTCGGAGAAGCTGCAGGCCGGCCGCGTGGAGGCGCTCTACCGCAGGATCATCAAGCCGGTCGGCGGCATGATGGGCGCGGCGATCGAAGCCGACAAGGGGGGCGCGCGGGTATGGCGCCTCCTGCCGGGGATGCCCGCCGAGCTGGCGGGCTTGTCCCCGGGCGACGTAATCGCGAAGATCGACGGCGTCGAGATCGCGGGGAAATCCCGCGAGGACATGCTGGATCTCCTGGCCGGCGAGCCCGGTCGGACGATCGATCTGACGGTGGTGCGCGATGGCGAAGCGAGGCTCGTTCGGGTGACGTTGCAATAGGTCGGTGCCCTGGCGTCCCACGCGAATGGGGGAACGGGGCCGGCGATTTCGATGCGCGGCGAAGCAGTGACGCTTATTCCGATCTCGGAATAAGCGCCACACGCTGGCGACCCACTGGCTCCGGCGAGGTAAGTCTCTTGCAGAGATCGGGCAGATCTTGCGGCATCGCCATCCCGATACAACGGTCGTGTACGCCAAAGTGGATCTGAAGCATCTTCGAACCGCGGCGAGCCCGTGACCGTTTGTCGGGAAGCACCTGCCGGCCGGGTAACGCCCAAGCCGGACGCGCGCAAGAATGTTCTTGACGGCCGTCAGTTGTAGTGTTATGGTCAACCAGTACACACGGTCACACAGACGAGGCCGATATGTTCCTGAAGGTTCAGCCGACCAGCCCGGTGCCCATGTACCGGCAGCTGATGGACCAGATACGCCTGGCGGTGGCGTCGGGGCGTCTCAAAGCCGACGAGCAGCTTCCCAGCGTCCGCGAGGTGGCGGAGGAGCTTCAGATCAACCTGCAGACCGCGGTCAGGGCGTACAACGAGCTGGTCCGCGAGGGGGTGCTGGAGATGCGCCGCGGTCTGGGGACCTACGTGCCGTCGCGTCCGCGGGCCCTTCCCGACGCCGCCGCTCGGGAGCGCGTCCGGGAGCACGCGCGCGAGTTCTGCCTGGCCGCGTTCGCGTACGGCCTGTCGATCGAGGAGGTCGTCAAGATGGTCAACAAGATCTGGCACGAGGAGGTCCGCCGATGAACGACGTGATTCGGGTCGAAAGCGCGCGCAAGTATTTCGGCCCCGCCAGGGCGGTGGACGGCCTGACGTTCGCCGTGCGGGAGGGAAGCGTGGTGGGCTTCCTGGGCCTCAACGGCAGCGGGAAGACCACGACCATGCGGCTTCTGACCGGCCTCATGCGCGCGGAGGCGGGCGTGGTCCGCGTGCTGGGCGAGGATCCGTGGACGATGGGGCCGGACACGCGCCGGCGGATCGGCTACCTGTCCGAGAAGGACTTCCCGTTTCCGCAGCTCACGTTCGAACAGGCCGTCAGCTTCACGTCGCGCGTCCATCCCCGCTGGGACGCGGACTACCTGGAGCGGCTCGTCCGGCTCCTGGCCATTCCCACGCGCGCGCCGTACCAGGTCCTCTCGCGCGGCCAGCAGCGGAAGTACCAGCTCGCCCTGACGCTCGCGCCGCGACCGGAGATCATCCTGCTCGACGATCCCGCACAGGGGCTGGACGTCACGGTGCGGCGCGACTTCGTGGAGAGCATCCTACCCCTCCTGCAGGAAGGGCGCAGCACGGTCCTCTTCTCCTCGCACATCATGAGCGATGTCGAGCGCATCGCCGACTCGATCGCCGTGCTGCACGAGGGACGCCTGATCCTGCAGGAGTCCCTCGACACGCTCAAGGAGTACGCGTGCCGCGTCGTCGTAACGGGGGAACGGTGCATTCTTCCTCCCGACGCGTTGTGCGTGCGCCGGGCGCAAGGCGAGACGCGGTTCACGCTTTTGCGCGCCGACGAGAAGGAGCTGGAGCCGTTGCGACGGGACGGCGGCCGGGTCGAGCTGAATCCGTTGGGACTCGAGGACCTCTTCGTCGATCTCGTCAACGACGCTGAATCGAGGTGATTCCGAGTATGTTCATGAACGCTTTGAGACCCTCCTTCGCCGTCGCACAGTCAACCAGGTTGCTTGGGAAGGCTACGGAGGGTAAGCGGGTCCGAGTCGCGGTGTTCATGTTTCTGGTGGGACCCACTTAGGAGGGCAGGGGCATGAACGGCACCGTCCTCGACAATGTGAAGCGGATGCTTTGGGGAGCGCTGGTCACCTTGCTTCTTTTCGTCGCGATGGGGCGGTATCTCGCCTCGCATCCGCAGACTGCCGCCTTGCCGCTCATCTTGTACTTCGTGCTCGTCACCATGTTTACGCGTCCGGTGCTCTCGGCCTACGCGCTGGAGCCTGTCACCGAGTGGATGCTGGCCTGGGGATGGACACGATCCTCGCTTGCGCGTCATTACCTCTTCAAGCAGCTCTGGGTGTCGGTCGTACACGCTTGGGGGATCACCTGGCTTTGGATGGAGCAGCCGCAGTGGACCGTGACGTCGTTCCTGGGGTGGACAAGCGTGACGCCCGCGTGGGTCGTCCTTCTGTCCGCCTTCGCACTCCAAGTCGTCTTCCGCAGTTTGGCGGTAATGCTGCTGAACATCGAATCGGCTACCTGCATTCCTCCCAGGATCCGTGATGTGTTGCTAGGCCGGCCGGCGACTGCTCTCCAAGCGGTCTTGATCTGGCCATTTACGGGCGTTGTCTTCGTGTGCGTGCTTGCCGCGCCGCCTCTCGTCTGCTTGTTTTCGGGTTCCACCTTGTGGCTTGCGGTTCCGGCCGCCGTGTATTCCATGTTGGCGTGGCCAATCGCTCGGTCCGTCGAATTCACACGCCGATCAAGCGCGGCTCCTCGGGCGCGCCAGCGTCACGTGGACGCTCGCCGGGCGCGCGGGCGCATCAAGTCCTTCTCGCCCTTCCTGGGCCTCTTCTGGGAGGGCGTGGAACGTTGGCCCAAGTTCGGCGCTGCGCTGTCCCTTTTCCTCGGCCTTGTGGTTCTCCTGCCCCTGAGCTTCGGGATGCGGGACTGGCGAAGCGCCCTGGTCGCCGCGCTCCTGAGCGCGCTCGGCGTGCTTCTCGCCTTCTTGCTCCTTCTCGGAGGCCGGCTGTTTCGGTGGCGGTCGATTGGCTCCTCCGCGGAATACCTCTATCTGCACGGGGTCCCGTTGCAGACCCTACGTCGACTGAAGCTGCTTACGGGAGCGGCCGTCTCGCTATTGACCGTGGCGTTCACGACGGTCAGCGTCCTTATGATCGTCAGCGCAAGAGAGCGTGTGACTCTGTCCGGAGTCCTGGCCGGGCCGGTGCTTCCGATCGTGGGCGCGCTGCTGGGGCACCTACTCCTCGCCGTGAACGAAAATCCGGTGCGGCAGGGCGGGTCGAGACGAGTTTGCGATATTATTCTCGATACCCTAAAGCGAAATCTCTGGCTTATCTGTGTGGCGGGGGCGGTCCTCGCGGCAAGCGGCGTGCGCGTAAGTTCGGGAGGCCCAGCTGCGCTCGCTGTCGTCTACCTCATCGGCCTTGCCATCTTCATCCCGGCCACCGTTCTGTGGATCCGCGATTGGCTGCGCCAGGACGACGAGACGACGCTCAAGGAAGACGCGTTCGGTATGACGCCGTGAACGATCCGCACCTGCGAACATGACCTTGAGGGAGAATTCATGAAAGCAGATCTTGTGGCTGAAAGCTCGGCGGGAATCTGTGCGTTGTACGACCCCGCCGCCGTTGAACGCCTGAAGGAGGTTTCCTGGGACAACTTCGTGAAGCGAGACGGGCTCGCAAAGGAGGCCAAAGCCGGGAATCTGTTCTCGTACGGTCTGGGTGGCGACGGTGAATGCAAGATCACCATGTATGTTGACGAGGTCCCCCCGAAGGAGACCGTCGTTAGAGCCCATAGGAGGTCGGAGAATTTATTGCTTAAGGTTCCGAGCGGGACGCTTGTGCTGACGGGCGCCGAAGAGCTCCCCTTCAAGAAGAAGCGTGCGAGAGGAAAGCCGAGCTCGGTTCTTCTTCCGCGTGGAAGCTACCGAATCGACGCTTATCTGCCGGAGCTCGCAGAGGAAGCTCGATCGAAGTCTGGGAAAAACGAAGATCCGAGATCACCCGTTCAGAAAGCCGGCTTCTGGGTATTCGTCGGAATCACTCTTTCGCTCACGGTCGGTCTTTGCTTCGCGTTCGGCTGGGTCGGAGGATTGGCCGGGTTGCTGGGAAGCATTCTGTTGCTTCAGCCCGTGATGACGGTGGTGCTGGATCGGCTCGATCCTCAAGACCGGCTCGATTACTTGACGCGGCTTCTGAAGGATGAACCGCCATCCGTAATCATCGTCGCGGGCAGGCTGGCCGAGGAGGTCGCGGTTTCCGGAATGGTGGGCGGGAGCATCGAAGAATAGTTCGAGATCCTCTTGACAACGGGGTTCGCCTCCCGATAGAGCATGGCCATGGAAATCATCAATCCGCCGTCGTGGGTCAAGCCCGTCGGATACAGCAACGGCGTGAAGGCGTCGGGGACGTTCCTCGCCGTCGCCGGCCAAGTGGGATGGGACGAGAAGGGAAAGCTCGTGGGGGACGACTTCGCCCGGCAGTTCGGCCGCGCGCTTGCGAACGTCGTCGAGGTCGTGCGAGCGGCGGGCGGGCGGGCGGAGAACGTCATCAAGCTGACGCTCTTCGTCACGTCGAAGGAGGAGTATCTGGGGTCGCTCAAGGCGCTCGGCGCGGAATACCGGCGCGTCATGGGGCGGCACTATCCGGCGATGTCGTGCGTGCAGGTGGCCGGATTGGTCGAGCCCGGGGCGAAAGTCGAGATCGAAGGGTTGGCGGTGCTATGAGCCGGCTTGATGCGCTGTTCCATCCGCGGTCGATCGCCGTGGTCGGCGCGTCGCGGGACGCGTCGAAGCTCGGCCACGTGCTCCTCAAGAACGTGCTCGACTACGGATTCGCCGGTGAGGTGTATCCGGTGAATCCGGCGGGAGGGGAAATCCTGGGACGCACGGCGTATCCCGATCTGCGATCGGTGCCGAAGCCGCCGGAGCTCGTGCTCTTGAGCATCCCCAACCGCGCGGTCCCCGGCGCGATCCGCGACGCGGCGGCGCGCGGCGCGCGCGCGGCGGTCGTGCTCTCGTCGGGTTTCGGAGAGATGGGCGGCGACGGCGAGGCGCTGCAGCGCGAGATCCGTCGCGCGGGGCTGCGCGTGCTGGGGCCGAATTGCATGGGCATCTATCGCCTGCCCGGGCGGCTGAACGGGACGTACTTCTGGGAGCTGCCGCGACGCGAAGGCGGGCTCGCGTTCGTCTCGCAGAGCGGCGCGTACGGCGGGATGCTCTTCAGCGAGCTGCGGCGCCGCGCGATCGGTTTGTCCACGTTTGTGTCCATCGGCAATCAGGCCGACATCACGCATGCCGACGTGATGGAGTACCTCGAGCGGGATGCCTCGACGCAGGTGGTGGCGCTGTTCATCGAGGAGATTCGCGATGGGCGGCGGTTCCTCGAGGTCTGCCGCCGGGTGGCGCGGCGGAAGGTCGTCGTGGCGATGAAGGTCGGGCGCACGGCGGCGGGGCGGCGGGCGGCGCTGTCGCACACGGGATCGATGGCGGGGGATTTCGAGACGTGTCGCGCGGCGTTGCGGCAGGCCGGCGTCGTGGTGGCGCGCGAGACGGACGAGTTCTTCGACTTGCTGGCGGCGTTCTGCGCGTATCCGAAGGGGGTGCGCGCGGGCAAGGGGCTGGGCATCATCACGATTTCCGGCGGGCCGTGCGTGGCGGCAGCCGACGCATGCGAGGAGGCGGGCGTGGTCGTGCCGGAGCTCGGACGGGCGACTCAGTCGCGCGTGCGCCGATTGATTCCGGAGTTCGGCGCGAGCCGCAATCCCGTGGACATGACGCCGCAGATGGATCCGGCGAAGATGCCGGCGTGCGTGGAAGCGGTGGGGCGGGATCCCAATGTGGGGGCGCTCCTGGCGATCAACGTCGGATTGGATCGGCTGGAGTTCGCGGAGGCGTTCGAGCGGGCGCGGCGGCGCCGGCCGGTATTGGCGTTCCTGGTGGACGCGCCCACCCTCGCGCAGCGCTTTGCGCAGGCGGACATCCCCGTCTTCTCGACGCCGGAGCGGGCGGTGCGGGCGTTCGTCGCGCTGGGGGGAAGTCTCGCGCGCAGCGAGGATCACGCGGCGGCCCCGCGAGGGCGCGCGCTCGACGCGTTCGAGTCGGCGCGGCTGTTGGCGCGGGCGGGCGTGGCGGTGTGTCGCCAGGAGAAGGCGGCGAGCGCGGCGCAGGCGGTGAAGGTCGCGGCGAAGATGGGGTATCCCGTGGCGGTGAAGTCGCTGGCCTTCGGACCGCACAAGTCGGATCGGGGTGGGGTCGCGCTGGGTCTTGACGGCGACGAGCCTGTGATGGCGGCGTGCCAGCGGATGCCGGCGCCCTACTTGGTTCAGGAGATGCTGTCCGGGGATCACGAGGTGCTCATCGGGGCGCGGCGGGATCCCGTTTTCGGGCCGGTGGTGCTCTTCGGGGCGGGCGGGTTGTGGACGGAGCTGGCGCGCGACGTCGCGATCCGCGTCTGTCCGGTGGATCGTCGCGAGGCGCTGCGGATGATCGACGAGACGCAGGCGGGCCGGCGGCTGCGGGGGGCGCGCGGGACGCGGCCTGGCGACCGGGGCACGTTGGCGGGGATGCTCGCGCGCTTGTCCGCGTGGATGATGCGTTCGGCGGAGGTGGTCGAGGTGGATCTCAATCCGGTGGTGACGGGCGGGCGGCGGACGGCGGCGGTGGATGCCTTGGTGGTGCGGGGTGCGCTATAATCGGGTTGTGAAGAGACGTCGGGATCGGAAGCCGCGCAAGCCATCCGCCGCGGGATTGCGTCGCTCGCTCGAGATTTTGGAGGTCGCGCTCACGTTGCAGCGGGGCGTTCCGGTTTCCGCGCGGCGAAAGGTGAGATCGCGTGACTCTCGATGAGCTCATCAAGCGTGTCACGGACGCGCTGAGCGAACATCGCATCCCGTTCTTCCTCATCGGCGGACTCGCCATTTCGACGTGGGTCGAGCCGCGGGCGACCAAGGACATGGACATCGTAATCAATGTTCGCCGCCGGATAGCGAGCGACGTCCTTGGAGTTGCGCATCTTGCTTGAGAAGCGATTCGTCCGTTTTCGAACGTCGGGGACGCTGCTCGATGTTCGGATCTGCCGATCGGCGCATGACATGAACGCGTACGATCGTGCGGTCGAGGTGGGCTACGGTTCGTGCAAGCTCAGGGTCGCCACTGCCGAGGACTTGGTCTTGTACAAGCTCCAGGCATGGCGGCCGATCGATCAGCGCGATCTCGTTATGCCGCTTCTTGGATCAGTCGCGTCGAAGAGGACACGGGGCTGCCGATTCGACAGCGCTGGGACGAGATCCGCAGGTGATGCCCGCTCAACGTTTCCTGGTCCAGTTGATCGGGTCGCGCAGGTCCCACGGGTCGTAGGGTTCGTTCACGGCGCACAGCGGCGTGTGGCCGCACACTTCGCTGGGGGTGAGGCGGCCTTGGAGGATGCGCTCGTACTGCCGGCGAAGCAGGCGCGCGATTCCTTTCAGGGGCCGTCCGGGCAGGCGCAAGGTGGCGGCGCGCAGGGCGACGCGCAGGAGTTCGTTGAGGAAGATGGAGGGCGGGGCCTCGGGCGGCATGACGTACAAGTGGATCCGCCACGGCTCAGGGGGGAAGCGTTCCGCCCATTCCGCGGTATGGGAAGGGGTTCGTGGGGAAGGATCGCACACTCGGGCGCCGCAGAATCGAAACGCTTCTACCCGGGCCCTGAGCACGCGGCGGATCGATCGGCACAGGGAGCGGTAAAGGGAAGATCGTGATCGTTCGGGGAGGAGGGAGTCGACGGCTCTCCACGAGGCCATCGCGAGTTCTCGCGCCAGGCCCGGCAGGTTCTGATCGATGAGCCGGAGCTGGTGCATGGTGCCGGTGCTGGTCGCGGATTTCGTGTTCACGCGTTAGAGAAAGCAAACCTCATGCCTGCGGGCGTGTTTGCGTCAGGCGCGGGTTGGTCCGCGCGCGGCGAGGAAAAGGGCGCGGGGTTGGGGAAAACTACAGACGGGGGGTTACTTCTCCGGTTCGACGACTTGTTTAAAATAGGTCGAGTTCATGAAGTCGAATTCCTGGACGCTCTTCTCTTTCAGCAGCTTCTGCTGTTCGGGGCTCGCCCCCCCTTCCAGCTGCTTGAGGGCTTCCATCTGCGCCTGGAGCGCCTCGATTCGGTAGTCGAAAGCATGGACTTGGGCGTATGGATCGCGTTTGGCCGGATCTTGGCCCAGCCCTGAAATTGGAGCATATCCGTACTGCGCTTGGTATTGGTCGTGCAGTCGCGAAAGCGTCTCCGCGTAGCTTCGAGCGGTCGCCTCAACGAGGGGCCGCTGGTTCTCGTCGAGTTTGTACCGCTTGATCCAGTCCTCCGCGATTTGGGAGGCTGCTCCTTCCCGGCTGATCCACTCGGTGTTGCCCCCCTCCCAGCTCGAGTTGAGGCTTTTCTCTGCCGCTTTCTGTCGCTGCTCCGGAGTGAGCAGATCGAGAATGTGCCCGGTCAGCTCGCGTTCTGCCTTGAGTTCACTCATGAGCCGTTCGCTTGCGGGCGAGCGGGGAACTCGGGCGAGGGCGGATTGAGCCGCGCCGACCAGTTCGGAGAGGCCGTTCTTCTGCTCGGCGGATAGGGGGAGGCCATACACCTCCATGCTCACCTCGGTCATCGCCTCTATGACTCTCGCGTACTTGGCCGGATCTTTCGAGGGGGACACGAAGATCGGCCATAACTCCATGAAAAACGGTACCAACTCCGTCATCTCCTCCGTATCCCTCTCGCCGAGAGGCCCTTGTTCCAGGATCTGGTAAAGCTTCTTGAGCTTTTCTCGGAGGGCCGTACTGTCATCTGCGGTCACGGGCGCGGAAGGTGCCGGTGCGACGGGGGGAGCTCCGTTGGCGATCTGCCCGATCTGTTGGCGCAGGTCTTCGTTGTGTTTCTCCGCTGCGGCCAACTGTTTCCGGAGCTCCTCCACATCATTCGCGGTGCTCGCCTTGGCATCCAGGACCGCCTTCTGAGCGGAATCCGTTCGGTCTTGGCCGGACTGACGGAGCTTCATCCAGGCCGCCACATTGAAACCGATGGAAATGCAAAGAAGAACGATCAACGTCAGATTGAATTTTCGCATGGTCCCTCGCGCGTGAGTACCTATATGGGACGCGCCTCGGGGCTGTTCTGTTTCCAGGATTTCGGGGGCGAGATCTATCGCTGGTGGTCGGCCGCCTCCGCCGCAGGCTCGTAGAGACACCACGGATCGGTCTCCAAGTAGTCGCCGGTGAGGGCGTACGCCCGCGAGCGCGATCCGCCGCACATCGCCTGGAAAGGACAGCGCCCGCAACGGCCCTTCAGTTGAGCCGGATCCCGGAGCGCCCGGAAGAGCGGAGTCTCTCGGTAGACGCGAGCGACGTCGTCGTGGCGCGCGTTGCCGGCCGACACCGGCAGGAAGCCGCTGGGGAAGATCTCTCCGACGTGCGAGATGAACATGAATCCGTTGCCCGCATTGACTCCGCGGCGCGCCAAGGGGACACTCGCCCCCTCGGGGGCGGCATGATGTACTCGCCCCTTTTCCCGCTCGTGGCGCTGGGCCAGGTAGCGGCGATAGTGGGGCGCCTCGGTGACCTTGAGAATGTATTTCTCCTTGGCCTGTGCGGCCATCAGGATCTCGAACGTGTCCTCGCAGGTCTGGGGCGTGAGGCCCGCGATGTCCGTGCCTCGTCCCGTCGGGACGAGGAAGAAGACCTCCCAAAAGACCACCCCGAGCCGTTCCACGAGAGCCGCCATCTCCGCCAGGTGCGCCGCGGACTCGCCCCAGATGCACGTGTTGATCTGCGGCGGGATGCCGTGCTTGTGCGCCCAACCGACGGCCTGGATCGTCCGCTCGAACGCCCCCGGCTCGCCGCGGAAGCCGTCGTGCAATTCGGCGCGGGGGAAGTCGAGACTGAACGCGACCTGATCCAGTCCCGTCTCCTTCAGCTCCTGGATGAGCCGCTCCGTCAGACGCGGCGTCGCGGCCGGGATCGTCGCGACGCGCAGCTTGCGCTTCTTGCCGTGCTGGATGAGCTCGAAGAGATCGGGGCGCGTCGCGGGATCTCCGCCGCTGAAGACCAGCAGGGGCGTGCCCATCTCCGCCACCTGATCGATCAGCCGCAAGCCTTCCGACGTCGTGAGCTCGCCCGGAATCGGTCCCTTGATCGCGCTGGCGCGGCAGTGCCGGCACGCCAGCTCGCACGCCTGGGTCGTTTCCCAGATCACCAGGAAGGGCGACTTGTCGAAATCCACGTTCCACATCGTCGGGTCGATGGCCGGTCGCATCCCGGGCTTATGTGTCACGATGAGCCTCCTGAAAAGATGGTCAGCAGACGCGCGTGTTCGGCCTCGGAGAGCAGCCGGTCGGCGTCGCGGTAGATTCCGATTTCTTCGTCCCGATTGTGTCCGTCGAGATGCACTTTGAGTTCGTCGGCGGCGCTCTCCGCGCCGGCGAAGTCGCCCCGGTCCACCGTGGCGCGGAGCGCGGCGAGCATCTCTCGGATGCGCTCGTGATCGATGGTCAGGGACTCGATACCCCGCAGCGGATAGGCTCTCGTCGCGCCTCGCACGGCTCGAAAGAGCACCTCTTCCTCGAAGCGGATATGGTTGTCCAAACCGGTGCGCAGTTTCTCCAGCGTCTCCATGGCATCCGGGCGGCGTTCACGAATCTGGTCGGTCAGCGTCGCGAAGACGCCGTCGAGGCGCTCGTGATCGGCTTGGAGGGCGTCGCTGATGGATTGGGTCATGGGGTTGGAGGACACAGAGGGGAACAGAGGAACCAGAGAAAACCCGAACCCGAACACCAGAGGACGCTGAGG
>JACPRB010000041.1 GCA_016190155.1 Planctomycetota bacterium | reverse complement strand
TTGTTGGACAGGCCCTCAGCGGGAACCCCCAACGTGTCGTTCGACTCGCATCCGCTCGCTCACCACACGTTGGGAGTTCGGGTTTCTCCCTTCACGGTCGCGCCCCGAACGTCACCTTCACCGTCAGCTCCCGACCGTCCCTCAAGACGGCCATCTCCGCCGCATCACCCACCGCATACGCCGACAGGAGCTCCGGCAGATTCTCCTCGGTGACGACCTTCCCGTCGATCGCGACCAAGACATCCCCCGCCTTCAAGCCCGCCTTCTCGGCCGGGCTCTCCGCTCGGACCTCGTCCAGCAGGAGGCCCTGAGAGGTCTTCAGACCCAGCCGCGCGCGATCCGCGTCCGACAGCGCCGCCGGCAGAATGCCCAAGTACCCCGGCACACGATCTTCCGATTCCGGTTCCTCCTCGGAAGGCTCCTCCATTTGATCGAGCAACTGTTCGACTTGCTCGCGGAACTCCTCCTTCAGGCCATACGTGCCGTCCGCCCCCGGCTCGAAGTACAACTCCATGAAGTCCTCGAGCGTCTCCACTCCTTGTTCCTCGAGCGCCTCCCGCCCGAACTCCCGTCCTTGCGGCGTCGACAGAAATGCCTTCAGCCTCCCCGTCACGCCTTCCTCCGAGAGCCTCGAAATCCACCGCTCGATCTGCTCTTCCAGCGCCGGCGGCGGCTGAACCGCCTTGGCGACGCCCACCCGACCGAGTTCGCTCCGAACGATCCGCACGATCTCCTCGCGCAGGACCTTCTCCGCCTCGGCCAGCTCCCGCTCGACGCGCTCCACGATCCGCTGAACGCGATCCTCCGGCATCGGCCCCGCCGAGGGCGCGACGCCCGGCCGCTTGGCGAGGAGCGACTCGAACTTCTTCGCGAATGCGTCCGCCGACGTCAGTCCTTCGAAGGCCGCCAGCCGATTCCCCTCGCCGTCGAGGATGAGCACGGTCGGAGTGCCCGTGACACCGTACTTCGTCTTGACCCTCCGGCGCGACGCACCCTCACTGCAGTCCACCTTCACGCGGATGAACGCCTCCGACGCGCGCACGACGTCGTCGTCCGAAAAGGCCTCCGCGTCCTGTTGCGCGCAGAAACCGCAGTGTTCGGAGGCGAAGTAGGCGAGGACCAGATGCCCGCCGGCCTTGGCCTGCTCCAGGGCCTCGTCCAGCGTGAGCTTCGACCACTCGATTTTCCCGCCGCCGAAGCACAGCACCGCGCACAGCGCGAAAGCGAGCCTCATAGATCCTCCACCCCTTGTCGACGTTTGCAGTCTACTGCGCCCGGCGCCTAGCGTCTACCCCGTCTCAATTATCGGCAGGATCAGGAGGCTCGGCGGAGGCCGGTAAGCCGGGTTCTGTGCCCCTCGCGGGGCGGCGATCATCAATCTGGGACGACCCTCGCGAGTCGCCTCCAACGACCTACCCATCCCGCCCCGTTCCTGTTCGGAACGCGTGACCGGGCCGGCCTTCGCCGCGGCCTTCCGGCCACGGGGACGGGACCTATTTGGTCTTTCTCCGGATGGGGTTTACCATGCGGCGAGCCTCACGGCCCGCCCGGTGCGCTCTTACCGCACCTTTTCACCCTTGCCTGATCCCGCCCTCGCGGGCGAGCCATCGGCGGTATGTTCTCTGTGGCACTTTCCCTCGACTTGCGCCGGGTTCCCGTTAGGAACCATCCTGCCCTGTGGAGCCCGGACTTTCCTCCCGTCTTCGCGACCCGAAGGCCGCTCCAACGAGCGATCGCCTCGACCTCCGTCGAGCCGCGCTCATCATAGCGAAAGGCCGGCCGGGTTCAAACAAGGTCCGCTCATCGAACGAATCGCCGACGATACTCCTCCAGCGTCTCGGCATCCACATGCGCCGACCCCCGCACGGTCGTATAGAGCTCCTCGGCGTTCCGAGCCGTGATCTCCGAGACCAACCGCGCCGCCTTGACGAAGGCCGACGACTTCTCGCGGATGATCCCTTCCAACATCGTCCCCGCCGCCTTCGCCGCCCTCTCCAGCACCACGCCGTCCACCTTCGCGTACACGCGCGCCTCCGTCCGCAGCAGAGACCCCCGCTCCTCACAACGCACGATGACGACGCTCCGGCCGTCCACCGCGCCCAACAAACCCAGCCCGTAGGTCCCGGTCGTATACCAGATCCACCGTTGCTCCTCCTGCCGAAGCAACTCCGCGCGCAGCGTCAATCCCTCATGGTCGTCGAAGCGATAGACGCCGCGCCCGTCGCGCGAGATCTCGTACTTCGACTCCCCCAGTTCGCGCAGGACTCCCGCGGCGAACGGCAGCTCGTTCATGAGAAACCGGTAGACATCCGGACGGCTGCGCACGAGCGCAGGCTCGAACTCGACCTCACAGGTGGGATCGTCCATGACCTGCGCCACGCGCCGGCGCTGCTCCTCGGACAGCAGAGCGTACGGTACGGCGTAGGGATCGTCTTCTTCCGGAACCGCCAGCCCCCTGCATCCGGTCAACCCGGCCAAGAGCACCGCCCACCGAACGAGGCCGCGTGTCATGGGCGCCCTGCCTCTACCCCAAATGCGCCGCGATCCGCTCTTCCGCCAGACGAAGAGCCTCCCGCACGTTCCGGCCCGGCCCGCCGCCCTGGACGAAGTGCGGTTGCCCGCCGCCGCGCCCCTCGACGACGGCGAACACCTCCTTGGCGATCGGCCGTAAGTCGACCTCCACGTCCTTGCTGCGCGCCAACACCACGCTCGAAGCCTCGCCCGTCCCACCCAGAATCGCGACGAGACCCGAGGACGCCACGACGATGTTCGCAACCGTTTGCAGGTACTTGAGGTCCCGGTTCTCGAATACCTCCACCGCAAAACGCGCCCTGCCGCGCGCCGGCGCCGCCGCCGCCAGCTCCCGCCCGCGATGCTCGGCGAGCTGCTTCTCCGCGGCCGCAAGCGCCTTCCGCGCCTCCGCCGCCTCCGCCATCACGCGTTCCACCGCGCCGGGAACTCCGGTCCGCGATGCGGACAATCGACCGCCCGCCTCGCGAAGCAGCGCGATGTCCTCGCGCGCGTATGCAAGCGCTCGCCGGCCGCAGACGAACGACACGCGGCTGTCGGCCTTCCGCCGCTCCACGCCCACCACCAGGATCACGCCCGTCTCGCCGCTCGACTTCGCGTGCGTCCCACAACACGCGCAAGCGTCGAAGTCCCGCACTTCCACGATCCGGATGCGCCCCTCCACTTGCGGCGGCTTGCGCAGCGGCCGCTTCGCGGCTTCCTCCCGCGAGAAAAAGCCGGCGGTGATCGGCCGATTCTCCCACACCACCCGGTTCGCGAGCGCCTCCGCCTCCTCCGCGTGACGCGCCGTCACGTCGGCCTTGTCGAGATCGATCGTGCAGATCTCCCGTCCCAAATGAAACGACGCCGTCTCCGCGCCGCAAACCCGCACGAACGCCTCGGAGAGGATGTGCTGGCCGTCGTGCTGCTGCATGTGATCCAGCCGGCGATCCCAATCGATCGAGCCCTTGACGTCCGAGACGGGGACTTCCCCCTCCAACACATGGACGATGTCGTCGCCTTCCTCGACGACGTCGGCGACGCGCACCCCGTTGATCGTCCCTGTGTCGTGCGGTTGGCCGCCGCCGGTCGGGTAAAAGAGCGTGCGATCCAGAACGAGGCCGCGCGCCGTCCGGCGAACGACCCGCGCCGTGAACTCGCGCGCGTACGGATCCTGCCAGAAAAGTCGTTCCGTCATAGGTGGAGCATTATAGCGAGATCCGTCCGCCGGTCGATAGCCCATGCCCCCTTTTGGGATCTCCGAGCAGATTTCCTTAAACGCCTCAGCCGAAAAGGCCCAATAGAGTAAGGTGGGGCGATGCGCATGCTTGAGGCGGATCTTCTTTCCCACGACCTGAAGGTCGCCGTTCAAATCCAGGCCGGCTTGTTGCCGCGGTCCACACCGCGACTCTCCGGCTATGACCTGGCCGGCTATCACCTTACGACCGGCGCTCTGGGAGGCGCCTTCCACGATTTCATCAAGGTGGACGACGACCACCTTGGGATCATGGTCGCGGACGCCCCAGGGCATGGGCTCGCCGGTTCGTTGTTGATGGTCGAGACCCGGGCGGTCTTGCGCTCGATCGCTCCCACCACGACTTCACCCTCGGAAGCGCTCGCCAAGGCCAATCGCGTCCTCTTGCATGATTTCAAGCAGAATACGTACATCTCCATTCTCTACGCCGTACTGGGGCATCGCCGCTCCAGGATCCGCGTCGCCAGCGCCGGCCACTCCCCGATGCTGCTCTGGCGCTCCGCCGACGGACTTTGCTCCTTGATCAATCCCAGCGGGCTCGTCCTCGGCGCGGCCGGGGAAGATGTGTTCAGGGAAACGCTCCAGGAGTATGCGATCCCTTTGGAACCGGGTGACCGGTTCGTGATCACGACGGACGGCCTTACGGAGGACGAGCCACGACGGCGGATGCTGTCGCGGTGCGCTCAGGCCTACGCCGCGCTGTCCTCGCAGGACTTCCTCGACGCGCTGCGCAGGGAGCAGCGCGCCCATCTTTCCGGCACGGGATCTTGGAACGATTGGTCGATCGTCACCGGCCGCCGCATCGGGTCGGCGAGGGCCGCGGCCGAATCCCGGTCCATCTTCCCTTGACCCACTCCAGGGACGCCGGAGATTCCCCGAAGCCTAGAAATCGAAAGGGAGATGTCGAGATTGGATGATGGGGAGAGAGCCGAAAGAGCGCTTCCCATCTTCCAGCGCGGCGGCCGCATCCCAATTCCGGCATGGTTGAAATGCGGGTAACAGTCGCGGCAGGCTTGTCGAGCACAAGAGCCTCTTCTCAGGGTCCCCTGCGTCCTCTGGTGTCGGTTTCCTCTCTGCGTGCTCTGCTTCCCTCTGTTTCCTCGCAC
>JACPRB010000007.1 GCA_016190155.1 Planctomycetota bacterium | reverse complement strand
CTTCGTGGATTCCGGCATCGTTCAAACAAGGATAACAGTCTCTCCTCAGGGTCCTCAGCGTCCTCTGGTGTTGAGATCTGCGCAGAGTCCTCTGTCATCCTCAGGGTCCTCGACCTGATCACAGACGTATCCCTCAAGGAAGCCGCGACCGCCGCCGCATCCATCCAGCGGCTGGCCGCTAAACTCGCCGCGGGCACCTCCGTAGTCGCCGGCGGCGTGTGGGGGGCGGGGTCCGCCCTCATCACGGCCGCCTTGGCCCGACCCGCGCTCGTGCTGGTCGCCGAAGCTCCCGAAGAGATGCTCGATGACCTGGCCGTCTTCGGCGCCCGCGCGACCCTCCTGCCCGAAGCCGACGCCGGGCCGCTCGCCTTCGCCGATCGCGTGCGCACCGCGCACCGATTCCTCCGCGGTGAGATCCGAATCATGGTGGCCACCGCCAAGGCGGCCCTCCAAGAGCTGCCCGCTCCGCGTACCCTCGAAGCCACACGCGTACGGCTGACCACCGGCGAACGACTGGACCTCGCTCGCCTGTCGCAACGCCTCGTCGAGAGCCGATACGAGCGCACGCACGCGGTGGAGCTCCCCGGCGAGTACGCGATCCGCGGCGGCATCGTCGATATCTTCCCGTTTACCTCGGAGTACCCGACCCGGATCGAGCTCTTTGGCGACGCGATCGAGTCCATCCGCGAGTTCACGGTCGCGGATCAAACCTCTCGCGGAACGCTCGGGACCGTGGAGTTCAGCCTCCTCCCTGAACGTGATCGCTCCGCCACGGTCGTCGACTATCTGGCGGCGGACACCCTCGTCGTCGTGCGCGAGCCGGGCGAGAGCCGCGATCGGCTGCACCGACTTCATGAAGGCAAGTGGGACGAGCGGTTCGATCGAATGCTTTCGACGCTCTCCGATCGGCCCGTGCTGACGCTGCAGTCGCTCCCCGTTGCCGAGGCGGCGGGCGTGAACGTGCGCATGCTGTCGCTGCAGCGCTTCTCGGGCCAGCTCAGCAACATCGCCCAGGAGCTCGAGTCGCTGCCCGGCCGCATCCATCTCTTCTGCGCCAACGAAGGCGAGGAGGAGCGGCTTCGCGGGCTCCTGCGCGATGCGGGCGTGAAGCGGGCGGATGTCGAGATCCATCGTGGGCGGCTTTCACGGGGATTCGCCTTCGAGGAGATCGGCACCTCGTTCGTCTCCAATCACGAGCTCTTCAATCGCTATCGCCTGCGCCGGCCGCTCGGGCGGCGCCAGGACGCCCGGCCGATCGACTCGCTTCTCGAGCTGGAACGCGGCGACACCGTGGTGCACCTCTATCACGGCATCGGGCGCTTCCTGGGGATCGAGCGTCTCGATCAAGGAGAGTTCGTGGCGCTGGAGTACGCCGACAGCCAGAAGCTCTACGTGCCGGTCGCGAACATTGATCTCATCCAGAAGTACCTGGGTGGGAGCGATCACGCGCCGCCGTTGCACAAGATCGGCTCCTCGGCGTGGTCGATCGTCAAGGCGCGCGCGGAGAAGGCGACGGAGAAGCTCGCGCAGGAGATGCTGCAGGTGCAGGCCGTGCGCGAGATGGAGTTGGGCATCGCCTATCCGCCCGACACCGACTGGCAGCGCGCGTTCGAGGCGGCCTTCCCGTACGAGGACACGGAGGATCAGGTCGAGGTGACGCGCCAGGTCAAGCTCGATATGCAGTCGGCGCGTCCGATGGATCGGCTCATCTGCGGCGACGTCGGCTACGGGAAGACGGAGCTGGCGATGCGCGCGGCCTTCAAGGCGGCGACGGCGGCCAAGCAGGTGGCGGTGCTGGTGCCCACGACGGTGCTGGCGCAGCAGCACTACCAGACGTTCTCCGAGCGCATGCGCGACTACCCGGTCGCGATCGACGTGCTCTCGCGCTTCAAGTCGAAGGCCGAGCAGCGCGAGACGCTGGGACGCCTGGCGCAGGGGCAGATCGACGTCATCATCGGCACGCACCGCCTGTTGCAGTCCGACGTGCGCTTCAAGGACCTGGGGCTGGTCGTCGTCGACGAGGAGCAGCGCTTCGGGGTGGAGCACAAGGAGCGGTTCAAGCAGATGCGCGCGACGGTGGACGTGTTGACGCTCACGGCGACGCCGATTCCGCGCACGATGCACATGTCGCTGCTGGGCATCCGCGACATCAGCGCGCTCTCGACGCCGCCGCAGGATCGGATGGCCATCCACACGGAAGTGATGATGTACGACGAGCGGCGGATCCGCGAGGCGATCCTCTTCGAGCTCGACCGCGGCGGGCAGGTCTACTTCGTGCACAACCGCGTGCACAACATCGATAAGGTGCGCCGGCGCCTGGAGCGGCTGGTGCCGGAGGCGACGTTCGGGATCGGGCACGGGCAGATGGACGTCGACGAGCTGGAGCGCACGATGATCGATTTCCTCGAGCGCAAGGTCGACGTGCTCGTGGCGACGACGATCATCGAGAGCGGGCTGGACATCCCCAACGTCAACACGATCCTGATCAACAACGCGGATCAGTTCGGGCTGGCGGATCTGCATCAGTTGCGCGGGCGGGTGGGGCGGTACAAGGTGCAGGCGTATTGCCACGTCCTCCTGCCGGTGGACCGGCCGATCCTGTCGCAGGCGGCCAAGCGGATCAAGGCGATCGAGGAGTTCAGCGAGCTGGGCAGCGGCTTCAAGATCGCGATGCGGGATCTGGAGATCCGCGGCGTGGGGAATCTCCTGGGGCGGGAGCAGCATGGGCACATCGCGGCGATCGGATTCGATCTCTACGTCAAGATGTTGCAGCGCGCGATGAAGAAGGCGCGCCGCCAGCCGATCGAGGATTTGCCGGACGCGAGCGTCGAGCTCGGGATCGATGCGGCGGTTCCGGAGGCCTATGTGCCGGAGCTGCGCAGTCGCGTGGAGGCGTATCGGCGGATCGCCGGCTGTCGCACGGCGGAGGAGCTGGAGGCGGCGCGTCGGGAGGTCGTGGACCGGTTCGGGCCCCCGCCGGAGTCGGTGGAGAATTTCGTGAAGGTGGTGCGGGTGCGGCAGCTGGCACAGCGGTGGCGGCTGACGAGCGTGGCGCGGGTGGGCGACGTCGTCGTGACGAAGTATGTGGATCGAAAGCGCGCGGAGGAGATGACGCGGCGGGGGGACGTGCGGATCGTGGATGGCGAGACGCTGCACGTTCACGGGGCGTGGACGGTGGAGGGGTTGATTCGCTTGATGGAGGCATAGGATGATGCGGCTCCTTCGAGGTCTGCGGGTTCTTCTGGTCGGCTTCGCCGTCGCGGGGGAAGCCTATGGCCAAGGCCGGGCATCCACCATCGACAAGACAGCCCTTGATGCCCTCGTCAAGCGCGCCGGGGAACTCGACACGGACGCCCTCATCGTGATGAAAGACGGCGAGGTCGTCCTCGAAAAATGGTTCGATGGCGAGCCGCGGCGGATCGAGTCCATGTCGGTGACGAAGAGCATCGTCTCGATGGCGGTGGGGCGTTTGCTGGCGACGGGAAAACTCGCGTCTCTCGACGAGCCGGTGCACACCTGGTATCCGGAGTGGCGTCAAGGGCGCAAACGCAGGATCACGGTGCGCCACCTTCTCACCCAATCTTCCGGGCTTCAGGCCGACCCCATGACGGGGAGCGAGATCGACGGAAGCCCGGACGTCGTGCAGCTCGCTCTCTGTGCGGAGCTGGCCGACGAACCGGGGACGAAGTTCTTCTACAGCAACAAGGCCAGCAATCTGTTGGCGGGGATCGTCCAACGCGCGGCGGGCCGGCGGCTGGACCTCCTGATGAAGGAGGAGGTGTTCGCGCCCCTCGGCATTACCGATGTCGAGTGGATGCTCGACGCCGCGGGCAATCCTTACGCGATGTGGGGTCTGAGGATTCGACCCGCAGATTTGGCCAAGCTCGGCCAGCTCATGCTCGAAGAGGGCTGCTGGAAAGGAAGAGAGATCCTCAGTCGTGAGTGGGTCAGAGAGGCCGTCTCGCCGAGCGCCGTCAGCGACTTCTACGGTCACCTTTGGTGGTTGGTCAAGGACGTCGCGAGGACCATCGACGACGGCGTCATCGAAGAATGGCGGAAGGGTGGCGTCGACGAGAAGCTCATCGCGGCGTTGCAGCCGCTCAAGGGGCGCGTGTTTCGGGAGGGATTCCTCGACGCGATCGGCAAGGCGTTGGTCGACCGGGGCGGAATCGAGGCGTGGCACGAGAGTATTCGGCGCAAGGGCCTTCCAGCCGGCAGGGTGATCGAGTCCAAGGTCGTTGGTTTTCGAGGCGACGGCTGGCAGGGACAGCAGGTCGTCGTCCTCAAGGAGGAGTGTCTCGTGGTGGTTCGGATGCGAGAGCCCAGCCAAGGCAACACGGCGGAGGAGAACGAGCGTTACGGCTTCGGCGAGCTCACGAAGATGGCGCGGGCGCTCGTGCGCACGTCCGAATAGCCGCTTTCGCCGTCTTTGCGTTCGTGACGTGATGCGGCTTGGGGGCGCTCTTCACGCATTCGTACTGATGCCTTCGAAGAGCGCGGTTGTCCAAGCAATCGCCAAGAGGACCTCCGTCCACTCCTTGGCGGGCAATGTGCCCAACCGTTCCGAGAGGGCCTCTCGCTCCACGGGCTGGATGAGGTGCGTTTGCGCGATGCTCTCCGCAGCCAAGCCGGCAACGCCTTGAGGCAAGTAGACGTGATTCGGCAGGGATCGACGTTCCTGCACTCGTGAGGACGTGCATGGAACCATCAGCAGGAGGCGTCCCCGATTCAAGTCGTTTCGCGACACGACGATGGCGGGACGTTCGCCTCCCTCATAAAAGGACACGCGCCAGACATCGGCCTGACGAATCTCACCCGCTGGATTCGCCATCTTCTGCTTTCAATTGTCGAGCCCGTTGTCCGCGCGTGGCTCGTACGAACCGTACGTCCTCGTCCTCGACGGCAGCAGAAGGAGAAGCGGGAGGTGAAACCAGCGGCAGTTGAATCACGAGCACGCGTTGCCCGTCCGGCAGCCGTACCTTCGCCTCAAGCCGGATACTCCCTCCCTCCACCCTTCCTTTCAGCGGGATGATCATCCTATGCAGACTACCATGCTAGGGACGCGTCTTCAACACCCCATCCCGAACCGTCCACACCTGCGACCCCGTTCGAATCACCAGCGGGCCGCCCGACTCGATGTGCATCTCCGCCTCGCCTCGCGCGCCCACGAGCCGCATCCGGAAACGCTCCCGCAGTGTCTCGCCGTCGAGGATGACGAGCGACCGAGGCCACCGGCTCGTCAGGATCGCCACCTCCGGCCTCGCGTCGCCGTCCATATCTGTCGCGAGGATGCGATCGATAGGCTCCGTGAATGCCTCCCCATGACCGTGCAGGTCCTCCAGCCGGTCGGAATCGCACTGGAAGAGGACTTGAGGCGATCCCTCCTTCGCCCAAGCACCGAGCAAGCGCCCCCGTGTCAGGTGACGCGCCTTCCGGGTGCCGGAGGCGAGATCCATGATGTCGATCCAGCGCTCCCGCGCGGCCGCGATCACGAGAGACGCGCCGGCCTCCAGGACTTCGCCGATGGCGAAGCCGCACTCCGTGCGCCAAACCTCCTGACCCGTGAAGGGATCGCGCAGCGCCACCGCTCCGTCCGTGGTCCAAACCACAAGGCGTGAATCGGCCAACCTCCTGACGCCGACGATGTTCTCGGGCGCGAGGCGTGATTCCCACAGCAGGCATCCGTCCTCCGTCGAGAGCGCCCGCAACGTCGACGCAAAGGACAGGACCAATGGGCCCGACGAAACCAGATGGGACGAGCGGATTTCGGGAGCGTCAAGCGTCCACGCGCTCTGCCCCGATGGCGAGAGCACGCGCTGAACACCCTTGGCAGTCACCAAGAGGAGATCATCGCCGGCCTGACGCACATCCTTGACGTCATCCGGGTTTCCGGAGAAGGGCGTCGCGAAGATCGTTCGACCGTCCAGCGCCACTGCGACTAGCCTTCCCCATTCGATCAACGTGACAAGGCTTGGCCGGATGTGGATCCGCGCCTCCGGCGCAATCCGCGCGAAATCCCTGCACGGCGCGCGCGATTCGACGGCGTAGACCGCCGACCTGCTGCATACCAAAACGCCTCCACGTCCCAGGGGCGTCGTGGATACAACCTCGGATCTGGCGTTGAACGTCCACAAGGTCCGGCCGGTCTTCCAATCCATCGCGAGCACCTTTCGATCCTCGCTCTTCACGAGAATCGCACCATCCACCGTGCGAGGCGAGATGGCCCCCAATCGCGCGACCGGCAGGTCCGCCAGCACGGCTCCCGTCGCTCCCGAGTAGATGTGAATGCAGTCCTTGCCGGTCGCGAGGACATCGGGGGCCTTGTCCTCGTCCACGCACGTGATGGAAAGAGGCACGCCGGGCATGGGGCCGCAGATTCTCCCACCGTCTTTCCCGGACAGAACGAGGAAGACGCCGCCCTCCATGCTGCAGACGGCGTCGGGCATCCCGTCCAGATCCACATCGGCCCACTCCTTCACGGAGACGTTCGAGGACGACCCTTGGATTCGCTGCAAGAGACGGCCATCTTTCCCCGAAACAACCAGAAACGAGCCTCTCTCGTCGCCCCATACGTCCGGAATCCCATCTCGATCGTGGTTGCCGAAACCTACCCGCGAGGCCATCCAACCTGGAGGTCGAAATTGCCAGAGCGTCTTCCCATCCGTCTTTGATAGAGCGACAACTCCCGATGAACCCGCAAGAAGGATGTCCCCCGGCATGTAGAGTCGGTCGAACCACTCGTCAGTCTCCACCGTCCACAGTGTGGCGCCGCTTCGGCCGGAAAGCATGCGAACCTGTTTTTCCGCGAAGAAGACAACTTCGGGAGTGGCATCTCCGTCGACGTCCGGCGAGAGCGAGAACGCGTGGACGTCCTTTGAGTCGGCTTTCCACAGCGTGGCGCCGTCGGCGCGAGGCTCCTGCGATCGCAGGCGCTTGGAAAGTCCCCAGTCGGTCACGAGGACTTCGCCGAAAGGCCCGATCATCACGTTGTCGGGTTTGAGGTCGCGATGGATGATCCCGCGGGAGTGCGCGTAGGCGACGGCGTTGCAGATGTGCAGGAAGACCTGCAGTCGGCGCGTCAGGGTGAACTCGCGCGCCGTGTCGGCGTTGCCCTCGAGCAGCTCGTCGAGGACCGTGCGAAGGGACCGGCCGTAGATGCGGCGCATTGCGAAGTAGAGCGTGCCCTGCGCGTCGAGCCCCACGTCATAGACCGGAAGGATGTTGGGATGCTCCAACTGGGCGCCGACGAGGGCTTCCTCCACGAACTTCCGGGCGGCGTAGGATCCCCGTTCGTCCGCGTCGCGCAGGATCTTCACGGCCACGGTTCTGTTGAGCGCGCGGTCGAAGACTTCGAGGACGGTGCCTTGGCCGCCGCGGGCGATCTCCGATCGAATCGCGAAGCGATCCGGAAGATTGGGCGCGCGGCCGGTCGCGCTCTGTCGCGAGAGCAGCGTGCTCAATTGCTCGAGACGCGAGTCCTTCATAGGTCGATCGCCCGAAGTGCGTCCGCGATCAGTTCCTCCATCGCCTCGCGGGCGGCGGCGTCTGAGGCTCGGGCGGGGATGAGCCGACGGAGGATCTGTTCCGGCGAGCGTCCTTCGAGGAGGTGGAGGTCGAGGATCATCGCCCGGGTCGCGTCGATCTCGGATCGCCGCTTGAGGTACGCGCGCGAGCGCTCGGAGGGGCGGTGGGGGCGCGCCAGGGTCGTGAAGTAGCGTTGGAGCCGGCCGACGAGGATCTGCTCCGCTCGCGCGAGTCGGTTGTAGACGGTCCGTAGCGGGGTTCTCTCGATGTGAGCGAGGTCCTTGGCCGGAAGGGACTCGAAATACACCGCCAGGACGGTCTGACGCAGATCCGCCGGAAGGGCGTAGATGGCGTCGAAGATGACCTTGGCGGCCTCTTCCTGCACGAGCTGCTCCAGCGGGGGCGAGTCGCTTTCGGAGCGGAGCAAGTAGCCCGCCTCCAGCAACGCGTCGAGGGAGCGGCAGCGTTTCTTGTCGCGCAGGTACTGGAGGGTCTTGTTGCGGGCGACGACGGCGGCGAACGCCTCGCGATTGTGGATTTCGCGGGACTGAAGGAGTACCGTTTCGACTTCCTGGTGGATTTCCTGCTCCTCTTCCGCGTTCAGGCGGAATCGGGATCGCAGCCAGCGGTTAGCCAGGGGCAGCTGGGGGGCCAAGTCGGCGCGATTCGCTTCCACAAGGCCTGGCAAAATACCACGCCTCGCGGACGAAACCTATAGGCATTTTGGAGGTCGCTTCTATGGGATTCGCATCGGTGCTGATGGGAGTTGTCGCTTGTTTGGGGCAGGAGTCGCCGTCGGGTCGGTGGTCGGCGCCGGAGGTGGTGCACCAGGAGGCGCAAGGAAGGTGGACCGAAGTGTACCCCATGAAAGTACGGCGAGGATCTTCGAGAGAGCTGTCGGTTTTGTGGGCGCAGCACAACGGGTCATTTACATCGGTCCGTGGACGCGACGGGTGGAGCACTCCCGCGCTCGTGGGCCCCATGGCACTGGTTGACAGTCTGGTCACCAATGGCCGTGAGTACGTTCTCAAGCGGGAAGTTCCTGGAGGAATGCGCTTGGAGGTCAAGAAGTCGGAAAATCCTGAACCCGAGATATCGGTTGTCATCCCGGAGAAAGACCGGGAAGGGGCGGATTTGCGTAAGAGGTACCCTGAGGTTTTCCCCGCGTTCGGCGCTCTTGCCTCCGATGAAGCCAACGTCTACTTGGTCCTGGGCACAACGCGTCCCGTGCATGTGATCTTCAATAGATCTTCCGATGGCGGAGAGACGTGGCGGGGTTTTTCATTCATCGCCGAGAATCTCTCGCCGGAAGAAGCTGTTGCGCCCGCGCTCTTCGTGGAGCATCGGAAGATCCACGTGCTCTACGCGACGCGCGACGGTCACATCCGGCAGGCTGTCAGCGCCGATGAGGGTAAGTCCTGGTCCAACGTCATGACGCAGCTCGATTTCGAATGTTGGGGCTTCAAAGTGATTGCGTCGGAGCGGCTAATTCGCCTCTGTTTCTTCGGCCTCGCTGATCGAGATGCTCGAAAGCTCGTCGGATATTGGTACTGTGAGAGCGCGGACGGGGGAAAGTCGTGGTCGGAGCCGGTCTTGATCGGTAAGACGCGGAGAGGGGATCTGCAGGTTCTGTTCGAGTTTGTGGCCGGCGAATCCATGCTTGTCGCGGGATACACGGTGAGGGGGCGCAGTGAAAGCTACCCGAAGGAAGCGAAGGTCGTCATCAGCAGAGACGGCGGCAAGACCTGGAAAGACTTGAAGCTCGCGGAAGGCATCGAAGGAGGCACGGGCCTTCCGAAGGTCTCCGTGGACGGCACGAAGATCGGCGTTGCTTTCGTTCAGGTTGCTGAAGAGGGCCGATCTGGCGAGACGAAGCTGCTCTTTCGGGAGTACGCGCCATGAGCCTGTTCACCGTTTCCCTGGCGGCGATCGTCGCCGTCGCTGGTCAAGGCGAATCCTCCGCAGACGGCTTGGAGACGCTCTCCATGTCCGGCGATATCTATCAGTCCGGATACGACCTCCCGTACCAACGCTGTCGCGTCAGCTTCAAGAGGCACGAGTACTTGATGGTGGAGTGGTGCGGCGCACGCGAAACCGAGTGGAGGATAAAGACATCCGTCGTGACTCCCTCGGGCTTTTTCTGCCAGGAAAGCAGCAGCGGCAGGGCGTTGAGCATCATGATCATGGCGGGAGGAAAGGAAAGCCTCCTGGATCCACTGATAAAGGACCGTCGGCTCGAAATCGTTCTGACGATGTTGGATGCGAATCTCCTGCCAGGCGTCAAGCCGGTTCTGGGAGGCCGCGTTGCCTGGACGCGGGATGCCGCCGGAGAACGCGTCCAGGGCGTTGAGTTCGAGGAGGAAGGCAGAAAGGTCGGGGCTAGCGTCCTGGACTGGATGCACGTTCGCGGAGTGGCCGTGCCGCGACGCGTCCGCATCGAGTGGCGAGAGCGTGACGAGACACGCTTCGCGCTGATCAGCTTCTCCGCAGGCGGCGAGCCGACCCCCTTGCCGGAGTGGGTGAGCGATCCGAACCTGCCGCGGCCGCTTTCCATCCCCCGTGCGATCTTGGCGTCGAAATACGAGGCTGATCCCCAGAACGTGCGGCTCTTGATGGATCTCGTCCATGCGCGGTCCCTGGAGCGGCATCCCCCAAGCAACGTGTCGCTGCTGAACCGCGCCCGGACGCTGCGGCCGGATTCCCCGGCCATCGCGGAGCTGTGGTCGGCGGCGTTCCTGGGCGTCGACGACGAGCTGTTCGATCGGACGACGAAGGCGATGATCGGGCGAAGCGCGCACGTGGAATTTTTGCGGGTGTTGGATGCGGAGCGGAAGGGCGATGGGGCGGAAGTCGAGCGTCGAATAGGAGAACTGCGGCCGGTAGGCATCTTCTCCTCCGTGAAGGAGATCCTGCAGGCGAGGGCCCGGCTGCGGAGCGTGCGGGACGATCAGGAGCTGCTGTCTCTCGTCGAATCCGCGCCTCCGCAGGAGCGTTGGACCTTGCTGGGGCAGATCGAGCCTCCGTTATCGTCCGATCCACGCCCCGGGTTGGTGAAGTCCCCGATACAAGGCGCAACCGACGAGGCCAAGATCCTCCGGATGCGCCACCTCACTCGTTCGAAGGAGTTCACTGAAGCCGCCTCGCTGCTCAAGGAACTTGCCGCATCGGCCCTGTACCGGGAGCTTCTTGAGGGTGAAGTGGAGACGTTCATTCGCGCGGCGGGCGCGCGGGCGGCGGAGGTCGCCGCGGCATTCTCGTTGCGCACGCACGACCCTATGGTTGTCGCGTTGCGTTGCGCAGGTTGGCTGTCGAAGGCCGACGCGGCTGAGGCCCGGCGACTCATGCGCGAATTCACCGCGAACATCGGGCGACAGTGGATTCCCGATGCGCAATCGCGAACGGCCGTTCTTCTGGCGCCGGTGGACGCGGCGCTGGAGAAGGGGCTTGTGGAAGAAGCTCGCGAGGCACTCAAAGCGATCGTCGCGCTGGGCGGTCCCTTCTCCGACGTTCTGGTGCGGATCGAGAAGGTGTGCGGCGACGATCCTGTGCGGCGGTACGAGCTGATCAGACATTCGAAGATCGGCGCGCTTGCTTGCATGCACCTGGCCGGCATCGAGGATCGACTCGCGCGCGAGATCGCGATGCAACGTTTCAATGATGGCAAGGCGGATGCGCAGGACTTCAGCGTTCTCGCCCAGTATGTGTGGGCCAATCCCAAGGAGTCGGCGGACGTAGTGGACGCTCTCGAAGTCGGCGCTCGCCGGTTCCCGCAAGGGTTCCTCATCCAGGAATCGCTGGCGGACGCCTATTATCTGGCCGGGAGATACGGCGAAGCCGGTCTGCTCTATCGCGAGGCGCTGAAACTGCGCGGTACGGAGGGATACTGGGAAGTGCAATCTCTCGAAAGACGCGCCGACGGGATGTTCTCGACGAAGATGGATCTCCTTCTCAAGGCGGCTTGGGCGCTCAAACAAGCCGGGGTCGAGGAATCCGAGAGGCGCGCGTTTCTGGACACGCATGAAACGAAGGCCGTGAAGGATGAACCGATGACGTTCGCGCGGGCGTGCGCGATCCTCGGGGAGGACGAACAGGCTATTCGAGTGTATCGCAAGGCGCTTTTCAGGAACCGACGGGATCACGACGTGAACGAACTGCGGGACTTCTGTCGCGTGCTGGTCCGGAGGAAGGACTATGCCCAGGCGTACCTCGCCTGCCGGATCGCCCTTTCGAACCGCACGCTCGTGGTGGGACTAGACGATCGAGAGAAGCGCGAGATCGAGGAGATGATGGCGGATTTCCAAACCAAGCTGCCTCCCGATTGCTTCGTGGGGCGGTTTCTCGAGGCGGCCCCTCCCGTGTCGCCCGAGGTTCAGAGCGAGGTCGACTCGCTTGTGGAGTCGCTCGGGAACGACGATCCTACGGTGCGGGAAACGGCGTACGAGCGACTCAAGAAGAAGGGGCCGGCCGTGGCGCGGGCGCTGGAAAACCGTCGCGATTCCCCGATCGTGGAGGTGGCGCAGCGGGTGCGGGCCCTGCTGGAGGAGTGGGCGCTTCGCCGGGCGCAGGACGACTTCCTCAAGGCGGCGCGGGAGTGAGCGCGCGCAGCATGTCCGCCGCCCGGTCCAGATCGATTCGCGGCGCGGGTTTGCCGTAGCCCGGCGGGAAAACCAGACGAAATCCGTCGTTCGTGTGGCGCGGCACCAGATGCACATGCACGTGCGGGACCTCCTGATGCGGCGGCCCGTCGGCGACGTACCACGTCGTGCCTTCCCCGGCCAACGGAGAACGCCCCAATGCCGCGCAGACGCGGCGGGCGGCGGCCATGAGCTGCGCGTAGGCATCATCCGGCAGGTCCTGGATGAGAACCGCGTGCGTCTTCGGCACGACCAGGACATGGCCCGGGTTGATCGGATGTAGATCCATGAAGGCCGCTGTGAACGCGTCCTCGGTGACGAAGCTCGCGGGGGCCTTGCGCGCCAAGATCCGGCAGAAGATGCAATCGGGATTCATAGGCTCGCCAGTATACATTCACGGCGCCTCCGCCTTCACCGTCACGGATGTGTCCGTCACGGTGGCGTAACTGCGCATCCTCGTGGCATCCGTGCGGCGGGCGCGGATCGAAGTAGATTGCGGCCACACGGACGTGTCCATCGCCGGCATCGCCGCGTTGAGTGCCACCGGCGGAAGCGCCCCTTCGCCGTTGGTCTTCACCACCCATGCGCTTTTCCCCAGGAACACCTCGTCGAACGAATGCGTCTTGCCCGCCGCCACGAATCCGCCGTCGAGCGCCTGCTCCAAGCCCACCCCGTTCTCGTTGGCCCAGCCGCCGTATACCTTCTGCCACAGCACGCCGCCGTCGGCGTTCAATCTCACAATCCAGGTGTTCTCGTAGCCGTTGCCGGGATCGCTCATCGCCCCGACAAAGACGTATCCGCCGTCGGCCAGAGGCCGGATCACCCGGGCATTCTGCTTGAAGCCGTCGCCCAGGGCCTTCTGCCAGACGATCGAGCCGTCGGAGGCCAACCGCAGCACCCAGGCGTCCGGTTGAAATACGGTGTCGATCGGGGTCGCAAACGACTCGGTCTCTCCGGCGACGACGTAGCCGCCGTCCGCCGACTCCTCAACAGAGAAGGCGCGATCGTTGCCCCAAGCCCCGTACGTCTTCTGCCAGGCGATTTCGCCGTCGGAGGACAGCTTCAGGATCCAAGCGTCATCCTCGCCCGCTCCGAACGAATCGGTGTGGGCGGCCAGGACGTAACCGCCGTCGCCGGTCTGGCGGATGGACCCGACGTGATCATGCCCCCCTCCGCCGTACTTCTTCTGCCACTGGATCGCACCGCCCGCGTCGAGCTTCACCACCCAACAATCGGCAGGCCAGAGCCAACCGTAGGAGTTCCAGTCGCCCGCTAAGACGTACCCGCCATCCGCGGTCTGCTGGACGCTCTTGAAGCTCTCCGAACCCGGCCCGCCGTAGTGATTCTCCCATTCGAGCGCGCCGGTGTCGTCGAGCTTGAGTACCCAGCCCCGTCCGCCATTCCCGAAGGAGGCGGTAGAACCGGCCACGACAAGGCCGCCGTCGCCGGTGGCGGCGATGGCGTACGCCTCGTCCGCCAGCGGCCCGCCGTACGCCCTCTGCCAGACGATCGAGCCGTCGCCGGCAAGCCGGAGGACCCATGCGTCCGTATCAGAGGCCTCTCCGAGGTAGATCTCACCGGCGACAGCGAACCCTCCTTCCGGCGTGGCGGTCAGCGCGTGCGCCTCCTCCGAGGTCGTCCGTCCATACGCCTTGGCCCACGTGCCTGGGACGGGCGGACTGGAAAGGTCCTTCTCGCGGCAGCTGGCCGCCATCGCGCCGACGCTCATCAAGACGGCGAGGATCGCTCCACTCTGCTTCATACGTTCCCTCCGTTTGCTCGAAAAGGAGAGAACGTTCGAGCTGGGTCGTCCGTAAGAGAATCGTCCATCAGGGGCTTCCGGAGAAGAAACCACGGATTCTCGCGGATTGGGTCCGAAGAAGCAGAACCTCCGGCGGACCCGGACATCGGCTCGTTGGAACGGTGCAGCGTCTCTGCAGCAGTGTCCTCGCTGCTCCCGGGCTCCGCGGCCCTACCTGGCATTGAATGGGCTGTCCGTCGATCGGCGCCCAAGCCCCGTCAAAGTGCTGGCCGCGCGACGGCTCCGATCCACTGGTGGTACCTACGGGGTGCCGCCGGCCGTCTTTCGTCCCACCTCCACTGTCTGACTCGCTGAAACGTCTCGCGATTGTGGATTTCGCGAGACTGAAGGAGTATCGTCTCGGCTCCCCAATGGATCTCGTCTTGCGTGTTCAGTCGGCGCAATTGTCTTCCACAAGGGGCGGTAAGATACGGCGCCATAGGCATTCTAGGCATGGCTGAAATAAGGGAGACGGTCGGAGCTTGGTTCCTCGGCTCCGCCGCATTTTGGAGGCTGCTTCGATGGGATTGACATGGTTGCTGATGGGAATCGTCGCCGGTTTGGGGCAGGAGCCGCCGTTGGGGCGCTGGCCGGCGCCGGAGGTGGTGCATAAGGAGGCGCAGGGCAAGGAGACCGACCTGCGCCCCATGAAGCTGTGGCGAGGACTTTCGGGAGAGCTGTCGGTCTTGTGGGCGCAGCGTAACGGATCGTTCACGTCGGTGCGTGGACGCGACGGGTGGGGCGCGCCCGCGCTCGTGGGCTCTACGGTATGGATGGACAACGTCGTGACGAATGGGCGGGAGTACATTCTCAAGCGTGAAGCTCCGGGAGAGTTGCGTTTCGAAGTCAAGAGGCCGGAAGCTCCTGAACCCGAGATATCCGTTGCCATCCCAGAGAAAGATCGAGAGGGAGCAGCCTTGCGCGCGAAGTATCCCGAGGTCTCTTACGAGTTCAGCGCCCTTGCCGTCGACGGCAAGAGCGTCTATCTGGTCCAAACTACGGAACACCCCGTGCACGTGCTCTTCAACTCTTCCGCGGACGGAGGGAAGACGTGGCGGGGCTTCTCGTTCGTCGGCGAGAACTTGTGGCGGAACGATTCGTATCAACCCGCGATCTTCCTGGTCGATCGGAAGATTCATGTCCTTTTCGGGACGCGCGACGGCCGCATCCGACAGGCCGTCAGCGCGGATGAGGGCAAGACCTGGTCCGATATCTCCATGGACTTGGATTTCCAAGTCGGCGGCTTCAAGGCCGTCGCTTCAGAGCGAGCGATTCGACTTTGTTTCCTCGGTATCGGGGCCTCCTCGGAATCCTTGGGGTATTGGTATTGCGAGAGCGTGGACCACGGGAAATCGTGGTCCGAACCGGTGCTCATAGGGAAGACACGGGAAGGAGACCTGGCGATCTTCTTCGAGTTCATGGTCGGCGAGTCGTGGATCGTCGCGGGGTACACCTTGATGGGGCGCAGCGACAACTATCCCAAGGAAGCGAAGGTCATGGCCAGCGGGGACGAAGGCAAGACGTGGAAGGACCTGAAGCTCGCGGAGGGCCTCGAAGGAGGCACGGGCCGTCCGAAGATCATCATGGACGGCGCGAAGATCGACGTTGCGTTCGTGCAGGTTCCTGAAGAGGGGCGAGCCGGCGAGATCAAGCTGCTTTTTCGAGAGTACGCGCCCTGAGTCTCGTTGCCGTGCGGCCCGCGCCTCCGCGCAGAAATCGGGAATCACATCGTGTCTTCTTTCGTCTAAATCAGCGATGAAGGAAGTCGCAAAAAAATCGAAGAAGGTTGCAGAAGAGGCTCATCCAGGTAAAATAGGCAACCCCCAGAAGCGCGCATGAAGAAAACCGCCCTGTTCGCCGTCGCCCTGATCGCCGCCTGCGGCAGCGCGTTCGCCCAGCCGGAGAAGCCGCGCACGGAGATCATTTGGACGCGCGACCTGAATTCCGCCCGGGCGCTGGCGGAGAAGGAATGGCGGCTGCTGGTCCTGTACTTCTTCGGCGACGTGAACGGGGACGGCGACGCTCGCAACCATCACAAGCACATCGAGAACCTCTTCAAGAGCGACGCCCTCAAAGACGTGACGAAGGAATTCGTCGGCGTGCGCGTATCGTGTCACACCTATCCCGACGAGGCGCGCAAGTACTCGATCACGAAAGGGCCCCTGGTCGTGGTCCTCAGCCCCGAAGGGCGGGAAATCATCCGCACGTTCAACGCGGATGAGGCGAACCTGCGCTCGATGTTCGGCCGCGTCGCCTCGGACTACGCGCCTACGCCCGTGGAATGGAAAGCGAGCTTCGAGGCCGCCGTCAACGAGGGCAGGCTCGCGTGCGGGCTGGTGCTGGTGTGCGCGCACGAGAAGGACTGCAAGACCTGTCAACAGGCCCAAGAAATGCTCGTCTCCCGGTGGCTGGTGTTGCCTCGCAAGCGGATCACGTGCGTGAAGCTGGAGAAAAACGAAGACCGGGAGCAGCTGCGGGATCTGGGAGTCTCCGCCTTCCCCAGGCTGCTGCTGGTCCGGCCCGGCAAGACCCCCAAGGATTCCTACCGGATCGTGTTCAACAAGCTCTGGCCGGCCAGTCCGCGTGCCCTGGCCGACTGTATCGAGCGCGAACTCAAGAAGCTCGAAGAGCGCCGTTAGCGGTCGTAAAATCCGGCGTGAGACGAGCCGCCCTTCTCTTGTCGGCCTTGGCCGGATGCGTGACCGTGACCACCCGGGCTACGATCCATGTCGGAGCGGGCGGAACGGGTGATGTGCGTCTTCGGGTCGAACGGGCCGGAATGCTGCGGGTCGTCAACATCGGTTCCGTCCCCGTGGAAATCGTGGACGAGCGAACATTCACGCCTCTGGCGCCCGGGGCCACGGTGACGCTCGATGCTGTGGGCGAGAAGAGACTCCGGGTGGTCAACCGGACTCAAAGCGAGGCGTCGGTTCGCCTCGAGGCTGAAGGGATGACCTTCTTGAGGCCGCCGTGAAATCACATCGAATGATGCGCCCGTTCCGCGCCTTCGAGGACGTCATGGCGTACCTGTGCCGGTTCACCGATTACGAGCGCATGACGGGAGTGCCCTACAGCGGTCGCGCGTACAACGTCCGGCGCATGCGGCGCTTCGTGAAGGCGCTCGGCCATCCCGAACGCGCCTTCCGCAGCGTCCACATCGCGGGGACCAAGGGCAAGGGCTCCACGGCCATCATGACCGACACCCTCCTGCGCGCGCACGGGTTGCGCACCGGGCTATACACCTCGCCGCACCTCGTCGATCTCCTGGAGCGCATCCAAGTGGACGGCCGGCCGGTGTCGCGGTCGGAGTTCGTGGCCGCCGTGAACGCCATGCGCGGGCCGATCGAGCGGTTGCGTCCGACATTCTTCGAGATCATGACCGCGGCGGCGTTCGTCATCTTCAAGAAGCGCCGCGTCGATTGCGCCGTGCTCGAGGTCGGATTGGGAGGCCGGCTCGACGCCACCAACGTCGTCGAGCCCGCGGCCTGCGCGATCACGCGCATCGACTACGACCACACGGACAAGCTGGGCACGACGCTGGCGGCCATCGCCGGCGAGAAAGCGGGCATCCTCAAGCGCGGCGTGCCGGTGGTGACCAGCGAGACGCGCGCGACGCCGCTGGGGGTGATCGCGCGGCACGCGCGTCGGATGCGGGCGCCCCTGACGCGAGCGCGGACGACGGACGCGCCGCGCTTGAACGTCTTGGGCGAACATCAGCGCGAGAACGCGGCTGTCGCGATCGAGTTGGCGCGCCACGTGACGCCGCTGGATCGTCGGAAGACGGCATCCGCGCTGCGTTCGGTGCGGTTGCCGGGACGGCTCGATCGGGTTCGCCCGGGATGGATCATCGACTCGGCGCACAATCCGTTCGCGATGCGTGCTACGGCGGCGGCGTTGCCGCGGGCGCGGAGACGCATCGTCATCTTCGGGGCTTCCAAAGACAAGGACTGGCGGGCGATGCTACGCGCGCTCCGCGCGGATCTGTGGATCCTGACGCGCGCGGACAATCCCCGGGCGGCGGCGCCGGCGGAACTCGCCCGTCACGCCAAGGGCCGCGCGATTCCCATCGGCTCGGTCGAACGGGCGCTGGCGCTAGCCCGCAAGATCGCGCGCAAAGGGGACTTGGTGCTGGTGACAGGGTCGTTCTACGTCGCGGGCGAGGCGTATGCGGCGCTGCGGCGGCGTTAGGATCCGACCGCGCCCAACAGCTCGAAGGCCTTGCCGATCACCCAGCCCGCGCCTCCGGAGCCCAGCGCCACGGCGGCGAAACCGAGCCCGGACCGCACCAGGGGCTTGTTCGTAAGCACGCCCTTGAAGATGCCGACCGCGATGAGCACCACGAGCGAGCCGAGCCATGAGAGCCACAGCGCCAAGCGCCCGAGGTTCAACGCGTGCGGTAGAAGAGGCACGACGGCCCCGATCGCGAAAGACGCGAACATGACCAGGCTCGCCTGGAACGGCTGCGAGATGTCGGCGCTTCCCAAGCCGAGCACTTTCTCCTGCACCGTGCGTAGGAGCAGATCCTGCCGCGAGGACATCACCTGGACGACTTTGTATGCGGCCGGCCGGTCCAATCCCTCCTTCACCAGCGATTCCAGGAGCGCTTCCTGCGCCAAGTACGGCTGCTCCTTGGCGAGGCGCTCCTGGTCCAGAAACTCCTTCTCGAAGAGGTCCTTCTCCGTCCGGGCCGCCAGGTACGAGCCGGTCGCCATCGACAGTCCGCCCGTAACGGCCGCCGCGACGCCCGTGAGCAGCACGGTCCAGCGATCCTGCGTCGCGACCGAGACGCCCGTCAGGAGACCGACCGTACTGATCAACCCGTCTTGGATCCCGAAGACGAACTCGCGGGCGCGGATCTTGCGCTGGATCGATTTCCTCTTGTCCTCGAGGGGCTCCATGATTCATGCGTCCCGTTCCGGATCCACCGCGGGATCGCCCGGCTTCCAGTCCATGGGACAGAGCCTCCCGGTCTGAAGCGCCTGGACGACGCGAAGCGTCTCGCCTACGCTGCGTCCGACGTTCGCCGGACTCGCCACGATGTAGACCACGCGTCCGTCGGGGTTGATGACGAAGGTGGCCCGGAATGCCCGGCCGTCCGTGGGGTTGAGGACACCGTAGGCCGAGGCCGTTTTCCCGCCCGGATCGCTCAGGAGCGGAAAGCCCAGACCGCCCAGTTCCTCCGCCCACGCGCGGTGGCTGGCTATGTCGTCCGTGCTCACCGCCAGGATCTCGCACCCGATGCGTTTGAAATCCTCCAAGCGGCGTTGGAAGCCCTGAATTTCCGTTGGGCACACGAAACTGAAATCAGATGGGTAATAGAAGAGTAGGACCCAGTGTTTCCGGTAGTTGGAGATCCGGTATGTCTTTTCTTGGCCGGCACAGAACCCGACCAGCGTGAAATCCGGCGCCATGGCGTGAAGGGTCGGCATGGCGGTAGGGTAACTTCGGCCCGCCGGATCGCCAATGATCTTCCCCCATGAATTCGCAATCACTTTGGGTGATAATGAACCCCAGGATCGGGGGAAAGAAGGGTAGAGCCTGCGGGGTGTGATGGCGATGGATCCACTGCAAGATATTTGGACGCAAGCGGTTATAGAGCAGAACCGCCGGTGGCTGTTGGCCTACCTGCGTGCCGCCACCGGTGACGCGGCTTTATCCGAGGATCTGGTCCAGGAGGTGTTCGTCATCGCCTACCAGAAGCGCCACGAGTACAGAAAAGGGAATCCGTTCGGCGCTTGGTTGCGCGGGATCGCGCGCAATCTCGTCCGGCGAGCGGCGGAAGATCGCTCCCGCCGGCCTACGCTCATCTCCACGGATGCGGCCTGGGAAGTTCTCGACCGATGCGCGGCGCATCTGGAAGACTCCCATATGAGACCGGGATATGAAGCGGCTCGGCAATCCGCGTTGCGGCGGTGTGTCGAGAAGTTGACGAACAAGGCGCGCGCCCTCATCGAGGGGCGCTACCGTCGGGGATTGAGCCTGCCGCGGCTCGCCGGCGAATGCGGGCTCTCGACTCGCTATGTTGCGGTCGCTCTGTTCCGCGCCCGCGCGGCCCTCGTCTCCTGTGTCAAGAAGAACACCTACATAGTGGAAGAGCCGTCATGAGTCCGCACGACTTCGAGGAACTCCTGCTGAGGTATCTTCATGGCGAAGCGGCGCCGGAAGAGCTCGCGAATCTGGGGAGCCGTCTGGAGCGGAACCCGGACGGGTATGCTCGTCTTCTCGAATTGAGCGACGAGGAAGGATTCCTGCGGGAGGGACTCCAGGCTATGCCGGCCGTCGTCAGGAAGAGCCGCCCTACGATCCGAGCTCTGGCGCGCAGACGAAACGGCGGGCTTCCTCCGGCTCTTGTGGCCGCCGCGACGCTCGCGGCAGGCTTGTGCGTGGCCTTGTTGGTCCTGTCGCGTCAAGACGGCCCCACGACCGATCAGGGTGTCGCGCATGAGAACGTGCCGCTGCCGCCGCCTGTCGAGGAGCTTCCGCCTCCCGTCCGGGTCGACGAAACCCCTGTCGATCCTCAGCCGCGGGAGGAGGCTCCCGTGGTGCCCGTCGACGAGCCTCCGGTGATCCCACCGGCCGCGCCGGAATCGACGCCCGAGCCGTCCGCTCCCGTGCCCCCCCGAGAACCGGAACCCGTGACGCCGCCGCCTTCCCAACCGTCGGCGACCGCCGCTGCCGTAGCCGCGCTTCAGAGCGTCGACGGCGAGGGTTGCGTCATCATCGAGGGCCGCCGCGACCCGGCACGATCGGGGCAGACGATCGGCCTGGGGCAGGGCGTGGCTACGGGTCCGGAGAGTTCCGCCGTCATCGTCTTCACCGACGGCACACAGGTGACGCTGCAGGCCGACACCGAGATCACGCAAATCGTGGACGTCGATTCGGGGCGCGAGCAGGGAAAGCGCCTTTTCATGGCCCGCGGGTCGCTGACGGCCGATGTGGTGAAGCAAGCATCCGGCCGGTCGTTTGTCTTCGTCACGCCCCACGGAGAGGCCAAAGTGTTGGGCACGACGCTTCGGATCACGGTCGATGACAAGTCCACTTCTCTGGAAGTGGTGGCCGGAAAGGTGCGTCTCACGCGGCGCGACGGCAAGTCCGTCGAAGTGATCGGCGGCCATTACGCCGTGGCTGCGGAAAAGGGGGAATTGGCGTCGCGTCCCTTCCCCGGAGTCCCCAAGACCAGATTGCTTGAGGACCACGAGGGCGCGTTGCGGTGGAGGACGGCTTCGCCGCCCAATCCGGTGCGGCTGAGCTTGAGCCGCGAGCGGGCGTCCGAGGGACGGCAGTCATTGTGCGTCGAGGTCGGGCCCAAGAAGGAATGGACCGATGACTGGGTCTATGTCTTCCACCCGATGACGCTCGCGGCGCACGATGAGTCGATTCGACTGCGTCTTTGGGTGGAGGAGTGCGCGGAGCATGCCCAATGGACGGTGCAGCTCAAGGACCGGGATGGGAATACGTGGTACCTGTGCGGCGGGGCGTTGGCGGGGGAGCGCCGGCAGTGGCGGACGATCGAGGCGCCGCTGGCATCGCCTGACTTTCATCAGAACCATCGGGCTACGGATAGGGCGTTTGAGCCGACTCAGGTTAAGGAGTTGATCGTTTCGTTCTCGTGTTCCCCTCTGCGCGCATGCCTCGACACGGTCGAGATTGTGAGCGCGCCGAGACAGTAGTCGCAGCTTGAAGGAGAAGGATATGTGGTGGAGGCTCAGGGTTCGCTTGGAATCTGTCTTGTGCTGCATGCTCCTGGTGGGAGGCACGGCCTACGCGCAAATCCCCGGTGAGCCCAGCGGGTGGCAGCTGATCTTCGAGGACAATTTCAACGGTACGTCGCTCGACACCACCAAATGGAACACCGGCTACGGGTGGGGTAATTACTTCGGGAACGGATCGAGCCAGGAGTCTTGCTCTGCGGCGAACGCGATCGTCCAAAACGGATTGCTGCGGCTGAAACTGGAGAACATCCCGCGAGATGGGAAGCTCTACACGTCCGCTGCGGTCAATTCGAAAAACAAGTTCTATCAAGAGTACGGCTACTGGGAGGCGCGCCTCAAGATCCCGTACGGGAGAGGCTTCCATCCGGCCTTCTGGGCCAAGCGCAACAACGAGGATTGGCCGCCCGAGGTCGACATCATGGCGATGCGGGGTGCCGAAACGACCTGCGCTTCCATGTATGTTCATTGGAACCAGGGATGGGGGGATCTATCGACGGGGACTTCGTGGTATGGTCCTGATTTCTCGGCCGGATTCCACGACTTCGGATGGAGGTGGACGCCCACGGAGAACATCTTCTACATCGATGGAGTCGAACGGTATCGCACGAGCCAAGGTGCCGCGTACGTCACGATGCCGTTCTATATGATGCTCAGCGTGCAGATCGGCGACCAGTTCGCGGGCTATCCCGATTCTTCGACTCCTTGGCCGGCCTACATGGAGGTCGATTGGGTTCGCGTCTACCGGCATACGGATCTGACGTGCGCCCTCACAGCTCCCGCGGCCGGAAGCACGGTTTCCGGGACCGTCTCCGTCAACGTCAACGCTGCCAGTTCCTCGAATGTGACGTTGGTGGAGGTGTACAGGGACGGGATACTCGTGGGCAGCGATGCCATGGCACCTTACCAGGTCAGCTGGGACACGTCCTCCGTTTCAAATGGTGCGCATAACCTGCAGGCCAAGGCCTATGACGGCGCTTCCGCCGTGGTTTACTCGAGCACCATCAGCGTGAACGTCGCCAACATCGATACGACACCGCCGAGTGTCGCGATCACCAGCCCGGCGTCCGGAAGCTCCGTAAGCGGCACCGTGACGGTCACGGCAACCGCGAGCGATAACGTCGGCATCAGTCGCTGTGAGCTGCATGTGGACGGAGCGCTGGTGGCGACGCATCTTACGGAACCCCATTCCTCCGCATCTTTTTCGTGGAACACCGCGTCGCTGTCCAACGCCAGCCATACGCTGCAGGCCAAGGCGATCGATGCCGCCGGCAACGTCGGACAGAGCGCGTTGGTCGGCGTGGTCGTGAGCAACACGATCACTTCCATCGCCGCGCGATCGACCTGGAAGTACAACGATTCCGGCGCCAACTTGGGTACGTTCTGGCGATCGAGGACGTACAGCGACTCTCTGTGGAGGAGCGGCGCGGGCATCTTGGGCTATGGGGAGAGCTACATCAACACCGTTCTTCGGAAGAGCAGTCGCATCACGACGTACTTCCGCAAGACGATCACGGTGAACAATCCGGCCACGCTCACGCACCTCACGGCCCGGATCATGGTCGACGACGGCTTCGTGCTGTACATCAACGGTACGGAGGTGCGGCGCGCCAGCTTGCCTATCGGGGCGATCGGCTACAACACGATCGCGTCCGAGCACGAGGCGAGCAATCAGTACGTCACGTACAACCTGGACGGGAGCCGGTCGCTCCTGGTGCAGGGCAGCAACGTGATCGCGGTGGAGGTCCACCAAGCATCGACGGCCAGCAGCGACCTCGTCTTCGACGCGGAGTTGCTGCTCGTCGGCGGAAGCGCCGGCGATGCGATACCGCCGGGCTCGGGCAGTGGCACGTTCGAGGTCATCGAGCCCCTCACTCTAGACAGGACCGCACTTGCTCCTGGGGAGACGATTACCGGTCATGTCAAGTACCGGAACAACAGCAGCCAGCCAGTGACGCTCAGTCGCTTGTTGATCGCCGTTCGCGGTCCTTCCGAGCAAAACTACGACATGTCCCCAGAGATCACAAACCTCACCGTTGCCTCGGGCGAGATTGTTGATCTCACGGCTTCACGGACGATTCCGACCTCTGCCCCAACCGGGCAGTGGAGCGCTTGGGACACCTGGCTCGATAGCAGCGGCGGGTGGCACTGGTCGGCCCGCCGGTACTTCAGCGTCGACCCCAGCATCGAGCCGGCGCCGGTGCCCTCGCCGGTGCCCTCGCCCGGCGTTCCACAGCCACGCGTGACGTATGCTCGACCCGCCGGCGGGCAGTGGATGCTCGCTTTCGATGATGAGTTCGATGGGACCGGCGGAACGGCTGCGGATGCCCACTCGGGTGTGAACTTCGTGAACAAGACGGTCGGTGGCGGCAGTCTGTCCGGCAATCCCGGGTTGAATCCGCGGAAATGGAACATGGGATGGCAGACGGGCCCGAGCACGGTGAACGGCCTTGGTATGGTCACGACGCCGACGATGTGGGGCAGCTCGCAGACCCAGTGGTGGGGCGCCGAGTCGATCGTCTTCCCGGGTGACGGCACGATTCGGTTGCGCTCGCAACGCCGCAGCTGGAACGGCAAGAACAACGAAATGGGCATGATCACGACCGCCGGCCTTTATGCCTGCAATCCGGCGAACAGCTCGCATGGCAGCGTGCCGGCCGATCGCTTCATCGACGGACCCCAGATTGTCGAATGGAAGGCGTCGGGCACGTATATCGTTGATTGGCCGGCGATGTGGATGACGAATGGCGGGAACTTTGGCTACGCCGGAAGCCAGTGGCCGGGTGGCACATCCTACAGCGAGGAGATCGACCTCGTGGAGCCTATTTTCAGACTGCATGCCGCGAGCGAGTTCCAGGCTGGCAAGCAGGTGGTCCCGTCGGGTTGGAACGGAAACGACCTCTTGACGTGGACGTGGTACTTCGATGCAGCCCGGATCATCCTCTGGGTCACCAACGAGTCTGGCATCACGGTCAAGATGTTCGACATACCCGATTCGCAGGTGTCAGCTTGGATGATCTCGGCCCAGTGGCAGTACCCGCAGTATCTCATGTTCGCGCAGCAGTCCACGAGTAGCGACGCCGCTGACGGCGACATGGTAATCCACTACGTTCGTATCTGGAACTAGGGAGGCTCTGCCTCGAACGCTCCAGAGATGGCTCCGCCGAGGGTGCGCAGGTTCGGCGGAGCCTCCGTCGAAGGGCTTGCGCGTGATGGCGAGACCATTCGAAGACGTACTTCCACAAGACGATCACAGTGAACTTGGCCATTCCCCGTGGCTTGCCACGGGGAAATACCTTATAGAAGGAGGGCATGAGAGCGGTTCGGCGGAGCGCGCATAACGTTTACGAGATTCACTATCACATTGTGACGCCGGTGAAGTACCGCAAGGCGATAT
>JACPRB010000039.1 GCA_016190155.1 Planctomycetota bacterium | reverse complement strand
GTGCGAGGAAACAGAGGGAAGCAGAGCACGCAGAGAGGAAACCGACACCAGAGGACGCAGGGGACCCTGAGAAGAGGCTCTTGTGCTCGACAAGCCTGCCGCGACTGTTACCCGCATTTGAACCATGCCCAAGTCTGAGCTCATTCTTGGGGACTCTAAGCCATTAGCCGGTCTCATCGCGCCGCGTCGATCCACTCTTCAAGGCGCACCCTGAACGCGTCCGCCCGAGGCGCATCCCCAAAAGCAAAGGTCGTCCTGAAGTCTCTTTACCGCTCCAGGATCGTCATCACGGCTCACGCGAGCGAAATCGATAGGTGGGCCCAGTGACTCACCAGATGCCCGAAAAGGACAAGGGGAGATGTCAAGATCGCCACATCCCCTTCATCCCTCGTGGTCCAAGCCATGGCAGAATCGCGCACCCACGCTATAATCTCCGGCTGACCTTGAATCCCCTATCGGAGCCCCCATCATGACCTTCGCCCTCCTCGCGACGCTTCTCCTGCAAGACGACCTGCGCGTGACGAAAGTGGAACTCGTGGACAGCAAGTGCGGCGCGGCCCGCGAGAAGATCGCGGTGCGCCCGCAGGAGTGGGCGATCCTGCGTTTCGAAGTCGAGGGCCTCACCTCCGATCAGAAGGGCGAGCGACGGCTCTCGTTCTCGTTCACCGTCGCCGACGTCGACGGCGAGACCATCGTGAAGGAGACGAAGGGACAGGCCGACGGCAGCGACGCCCTGCCGCCCTCGCCCGGCTTCGTCGTATGCGAGTTCCGCGTCGACGATACCGTGAAAGGGCCGGTCGTACTCACGCTCACCTTGACCGACAAAGTGAGCGGAAAGAAGGCGACGCACGACGTGAAGGTGGAGATCCTCCCCGTCTCCCTCGCCGTCGTCACCCCCCACTTCGCGACCGATCGCGAGGGGGACACGCACCGCGCGCCGGTCTTCGCCGTCGGCGAATACGCCACGCTCTTCTACGACGTCGTCGGACTCAAGAACTCCGACAAAGGACTCTGGTACCAGCAGGACCTGGAGATCGTGGACGCCGCGACCGGCAAACGCGTGTCCCTCAAGGAGAAGCTCTTCGACTACAAGAGCGACCGGCCCATGGCCGTCGTCAACGCGCACTACACGCTCCTGTGTTCGCGCGCGGGCAAGTTCGTGTTCCGGATCCTCGGCCGCGACATGAACGACGAAGGCAAGGCCGTCACCCGCGAGGTGCCGTTCGAAATCCGGGAGCCGTAGCCCGCCGTGGACCTCGCCACGCGACAACGAGAGTTGCTCCTCGATGAGTTCGGCGCGATCCGCCGGCAGGCGGCGGCCGCGCTGGAGCTCTTCGAAGAGGGCGCAACGATCCCCTTCGTCGCGCGCTACCGCAAGGAGCGGACGAGCGGCCTGACGGAAACCCAGCTCAAGCACATTCAAGACCGCCGGGATTTCTATGCGGAGCTCTCGACGCGCAAGCGCACCGTCCTCGATACGATCTCCGGGCAGGGCAAGCTCACTCCGGACCTTGAACACGCGATCGTCGAGTGTCGCGACAAGCAGGCGCTCGAAGACCTCTACCTCCCCTACAAACCGAAGCGCCGCACGCGCGCGCAAATCGCCCGCGAGAAAGGATATGAGCCGCTCGCGGACCTCCTCTGGGCGCACAAGCCCGCCTCGGGCGATCCGGAGGCGATGCGGGGAGCGTGCGACATCCTGGCCGAACGCATCGCGGAAGACGCGCCGACGAGGGCCTGGACGCGCGACACCACGCTCAAACGGGGCGTGCTGCGCTCCAGGCGCAAGCGCGGGGCGGAGGGGGACCTCTCGAAGTACGAGATGTACCTCGATTTCTCCGAGCCGGTCTCGCGCCTCGCGTCGCACCGGATCCTGGCGATGTGGCGCGGCGAACGGGAGGGCGCGCTGTCGATCGGGATCGAGCTCGATCCCGCGCCGATCCTGGCGCAGCTCGATCGATCCTTCAACCGGCCGAACTCCCCACATCGGACGCTCTTCGTCGAGATCGAGCGCGACGCGTACGAGCGGCTGCTGGCGCCGTCGATCGAGACGGAGGTGCGCGCGGCGCTGTGGGAGCGTGCGGAGGACGAGGCCATCCGCGTCTTCGCCGCGAACCTGCGCAATCTCCTCCTGGCGCCGCCGGTGCGCGGCGAGGCGATCCTCGGCATCGATCCCGGCCTCCGCACCGGCTGCAAGGCGGCCGTAATCGACGCGACCGGCAAGTTCCTCGAACACACGGTGATCTGGCCGGATCGTCCCGACGCGGCGGCGGTGGTCGACCGGATGGTGGCCAGACACGCCGTGAAGAAGATCGCCGTCGGCAACGGCACGGGCTCCCGCGAGGCGGACGCATTTCTGCGCAAGAGCGGCCTGGGGGTCACGCCGGTCGCCGTGAGCGAGGCCGGCGCGTCCGTCTACAGCGCCTCCGACGTCGCCGTCCGGGAGTTCCCGCAGCTCGACGTGACCGTGCGCGGCGCGATCTCCATCGCCCGGCGGCTGCAGGATCCGCTGGCGGAGCTCGTCAAGATCGACCCGAAGGCGATCGGCGTGGGCCAGTACCAACACGACGTCGACCAGGCCAAGCTCAAGCGCGAGCTCGACCACGTCGTCGAGAGCTGCGTCAATCTCGTGGGCGTCGACATCAACACGGCGTCCGCCGACCTCCTGTCGTACGTGGCCGGCGTGACGCGGCCGCTGGCGGACAACATCGTGGTGGGCAGGCCGTACCGCGCGCGGGAGGAGCTGCGCAAGGTCCCGCGTTTCGGGCCGAAGGCGTTCGAGCAGGCGGCGGGCTTCCTCAGGATTCCCGGCGGCGACCATCCGCTCGACGCGTCGGCGGTGCATCCCGAGAGCTACCCCGTGGTCGAGAAGATCGCGCGCCGCTTGCGAAAGTCGGTGAGGGAACTCGTCGGCACGCGCGTGCCGGTTCGGCCGGAGGAGTTCGCGGACGAGCGCGTGGGCGTGCCGACGGTGCGGGACATTCTGGCGGAGCTCGAGAAGCCGGGCTTGGATCCGCGAAGCGAGTTTCGCGCGGCGGCGTTCGATCCCGCGGTGACGGAGCTGGAGCATGTGAAAGCGGGCATGACGCTCGAGGGCGTGGTGACGAACGTCACGGACTTCGGGGCGTTCGTGGACGTGGGCGTCCACCAGGACGGGCTGGTCCATGTCAGCGAGCTGGCCGACCGCTTCGTGCGAGATCCTCATGAGGTCGCGCGCGTGGGACAGGTCGTGCGGGTGCGGGTCCTTTCCGTCGATGTGCCGCGCCGGCGGATCGCGTTGTCGATGAAGAGGACGTAGATCCCGGTTAAAATCCGCCCGCTTGGGACGTTCTATTCCCGGAGTCTCCATGACGAACGAGGAAGCGACGTTCGCCGCGTACCGCGCGCGACCCGATCGTAAGAATCTGGTGCGGCTGCTCGAGGCGAATCAGCATCGCGTGTACAACCTGTGTTGGCACGTCCTGCAGCAGCGCGAGGATGCCGAAGACGCGTCACAGCAGATCCTGGTCAAGATTCTTGAAGGTGCCGGGGCCCTGCCCGACGCGCGGCAGTTCAGCCTCTGGCTCTATCGAGTGACGCTCAACTGCGCGCTGGACGTGCGGAGGGCTCGGGCTCGCCGCGGAAAGCTCCAAGAGCGGGCATCCGGCATGAAGAACCACGATCCGCAGACCGTGCGACTGTACGAGGCCGTCCACGACGCGCTGGCGAAGCTCGACGACGAGATTCGCTGCCTGATCGTGCGGCATCACTTCGAGAAGCGGACGCTCGAGGAACTGGCGTGCGAGGAGCGGTGCTCGGCCGTCGCGATTTGGAAGAGGATTGAGAAAGGGAAACAGCTCCTGAAAGACGCCTTGGCCACGGCCGGATGGGCCTCCGTAGCCGCGCCGGTGGCTTCGTATTGGGATTCCTTGACGCCCGTCCACGCGCCCGGCGGGCTGGTGGCGAAGGCATTGGCGGCCAAGACGGCGATGGGCGCCGCCGCATTGGGAGGAGGAATGGTGATGGCGACCAAGGGAGTGATGTCGGCGACGATGTTGGGTGCAGCGATT
>JACPRB010000044.1 GCA_016190155.1 Planctomycetota bacterium | reverse complement strand
TGAACCTCTGACCTTCTGCGTGTCGAGCAGACGCTCTAGCCAACTGAGCTAACGGCCCCAATCAACAGGGTCCCGGAGATCCGCGCCAAGGGAAATCTCCGCGACCTGTCTTCGTTCGGAAGACAGCCCGTCGGTCAGACTAGCGCTTGCGCTTGCTCTTCTTGCGCTTGCGCCGCTTCTCGCGGCGGCCACCCTGGAATCCAGCTGCCATAGGCGCACCTTTGTAACAAGACGGCGGGCCTTGATCAAGATACCGATGATGTGCCGGGACGGAATTCCAGCTAAGGGACCGCGCACGGGCATTTACCCTGGACACAAACTTGTGTCCAGGGTAAACCGCCGTTCACGGATGCCCAGTGATCGTGAACGGCGATTCAGTGCCCCTGCAACATGCGATTCATCACCAGCCGCGCCAAGTTGATCGGGACCGCGAAGCCGATTCCTTGATATCCGCCGCTTCGGGAGTAGATCGCCGTGTTGATGCCCACGACCTCCCCTTTGAGGTTCAGCAGCGGCCCGCCCGAGTTGCCGGGATTGATCGGCGTGTCCGTCTGGATGAAGTCTTCGTACTCCGCGATCCCCATCCCCGTTCGCCGCGTCGCGCTCACGATCCCCGCCGTCACCGTCTGTTCCAACCCGAAGGGATTCCCGATGGCGATGACCCACTGGCCTACCTCCAGTTCGTCCGAATCGCCCAACGGCGCGAAAGGGAAGTCCTTGCCGTCGATCTTCACCAGCGCCAGATCCGTCTGGTCGCTGGTGCCCAACGCGCGACCCTTGAGCTCGCGCCCGTCGGCCAACCGCACCACGATGTCCGCGGCGTCGTTGACGACGTGCGAGTTCGTCAGCACGTAGCCGCGCCCGTCCACGATGACGCCGGTGCCCGTCGACTGTTCGGACCGCAACCTGGGCCGGCGGCGGCCGAAGAAGCGCTCCAGCGCGGGATCGCTAAAGAAATCCTCGTACGGGTCGCGATAACGCACCAGCCGGGTAACAATGATGTGCGTGACCGCGGGCGCCACGCTGCGCGACGCCGCCACGAAGTGTCGCGACGGCTCGTCGAGCTTCCCGAGCACCTTCTCCAACGTCTCGGGGGCCACCTGCTCCACGACGGGACGCCCCGCCGTTGATGCGCGCCCCACCGCGAAGCCCGTCGTGAACACCCCGCCGCACAAGAGGACCGCCAAAGCCAACACCCCGAGCTCCCGTGTTCTCATGACTTTCGCTCCCGAAGTTGTCCCATTATAATGCGCTGATGCCCGAAGCACTTCCTCATCCTGATCGGGTCCGCGTCCTGCTGACCGATTCAAGGCTCCCGGCTCAGGAGATCGCGCGGATCGGCGACCGCTTCCTGGAGGCCGGCCTGCCCAACGTGGCCGTCATGTTCTACGAGCGCGCCAAGTCCGCGGACGGCCTGAAGCAAGTCAAGAACCTGGCCTTGAAGGAGGGCGACGAATTCCTCCTGACGGCCGTCGCCAAGAGTGATGCCTCGCTCGTCGAGCCGAGCGATTGGCGGGCATGCGCAGAGGCGGCCCTGGCGCGCGGCCGATTCGCTTTCGCCCGCGACGCGTTCCGCAAGGCCGGCGACGACGACCGGTCCGCCCAAGCCGGCCAAGAGTACCTCAAGATTTTCGCCGGGTAGGATTCAAGCTCCCGCCGCCAAGCGTCGATAGATGTTACGCCCCGCGGGTGGGGAATTGGGGCGCTTGCGTTCGACGAGGTCGGGAGAACTCGTCGAAGGCCAGGGATGGCGCCGGCGCGCGGGCAGCATGAATCCAGCTGGGGTGAGACCATGCACGTTCCGACCGTGACCGACGAGATGCTCGAGAGGGTGTTGGAAGCGGCGGCCTCCCCGGTGTTTCTGGTGTTCTTCGAGGCCGACTCGATCGCCAGCGCGCGGCTCCGCCGGCGGGTGGAGAACATCGCCGACGAGTTCGACGATCGGGTGATCTTCCTCGCCCTCAACGTCGACGAGAATCCCACGCCGGGCCGCAGCTACGGACTCGATGAGCTGCCCGGGATCATCGTCGTGAAGCGCGGTCGCGAAGTGGGGCGCGCGCTCGGCGACGTCGGACGGGAATCGATCGAGGAGCTCCTCGAACGCGCCATTACGGCCGAGGCGTGATGTCGCTTCACCGGACGGACCGGCAAGCTCGATCCTACGAGGGTTGGGTCTTGCCGGTGCGCTGGCGATGGATCTCCTCGTGAATCGACTGAGCCGCCTGCCGATTGGCGTCGCTCAGCCTCTCAAGATGGACGGCGACCCGCCGGTCGTCGCCTTGAAAGTCGATGGACGCGCTTTCCACCGCCAGGTTCATCGCTTGCGCGGTGCGCTGAGTCGCCTCCCAGCATCGGTCGAGGGGGCGTCGTAGGCCCTGTCGAGTTCGTTGTTGACGTACGAATAGGCGCATCCGCCGAGGAGCAGAATCAGGAGAGGGACGAGTTTCTTCATAACGGCGCCTTCGCATCTCCCCTTCGCTCGCGCCATCCACAGAGATCATCCAGCGTGCCGCGGTACCACGTCTTCCTTTTCCAGGGTCCTCCCGAGTGCTATCCTCTGCCGTCATGAAGATCACCGTCAAGAATCCCATCGTCGAGCTCAAGGGCGACGAGATGACCCGCGTCCTCTGGGAATGGATCAAGGATCGTCTGCTCCTGCCGTTCCTGCAGATGGATCTGAAGACGTACGATCTCTTCATCCGCAACCGCGACGCGACGGAAGATCGCGTGACGTCGGAGGCCGCCGCCGCGATCAAGGAGTATTCCGTCGGCGTGAAGTGCGCCACCATCACGCCGGATGAGGCGCGCGTGAAGGAGTTCGGCCTGAAGAAGATGTGGAAGTCCCCCAACGGGACGATCCGCAACATCCTGGGCGGGACGATCTTCCGCCAGCCGATCCTCTGCCGCAACGTCCCGCGCCTGGTCACGTCGTGGGACAAGCCGATCGTCGTGGCGCGTCACGCGCACGCGGATCAGTACAAGGCGACGGATGTGCGGTTGGAAGGCGCCGGCACTCTGAAGCTCGTCTGGGAGCCCAAGAGCGGCGAGAGGCGCGAATGGGTCGTCCACGAGTTCGCCGGAGCGGGAGTCGGGCTGGGCATGTTCAATACGGACGATTCGATTCGCGACTTCGCCCGCTCGGTGTTGGCGTATGGCCTGATGGTGGGTTATCCGGTCTATCTCAGCACGAAGAACACGATCCTCAAGACGTACGACGGCCGCTTCAAGGACATCTTCCAGGACGTCTTCACGCGCGAATTCGCGGACAAGTACAAGGCACGCGGATTGACCTACGAGCATCGCTTGATCGACGACATGGTCGCTCAGGCGCTCAAGTGGGAGGGCGGCTTCGTCTGGGCGTGCAAGAACTACGACGGCGACGTGCAGTCGGACGCCGTGGCGCAGGGGTTCGGCTCGCTCGGCATGATGACGTCGGTGCTCCTGTGCGCGGATGGAGTGACGATGGAAGCGGAGGCGGCGCACGGGACGGTGACGGCGCACTACCGGCAATACCAGCAGGGAAGAGTGACGAGCACCAACCCCATCGCCAGCATCTTCGCCTGGACGCGCGCGCTGGCCCATCGCGGGAAGCTCGACGATACGCCCGACGTCGTGAAATTCGCGCAGACGCTCGAAGACGTGTGCGTTCGGACGGTGGAGAGCGGCAAGATGACGAAGGATCTGGCGCGCAGCGTGGCCGGGTCATTGGAGCCTCCGCCGGACATGTGGCTCTCGACGGAGGCGTTCATCGAGGTGTTGGCGCAGAATCTCAAGATCCGGTTTGAGTCATGAAGCGCACGATGATCGGGATGGTCCTCGTGATCGCGGGATGCGCGAACTCCGCCCACGAAGCGGATGCCACCCAGATCGAGCAGGCGTTGCGCGGATACGTGTCCGCGGCGACGCGCGCGGAGCGGACCGTCACGCACGCGTCGGGAGAGTATCCGATGGCGGTGGCGGAAATGGAGCGGCACGAAGCGGCGTTGCGGACCGCGTGCCGGACGGAGGATGGGCGGCGGGCGGTCGCGCGCGCCATCGAGGAGAAGCTCTCGACGGAGGCGGGGAGTCGGGTCCTGGTGGAACTGAAGGGGAAGCTGGGGCTTTGAAATGGACGACAAGGAGCTCCGCAAGTGGGAGACGACGTATCGGGAGAAGACCGGGAAGGATCCCACGGTCACGATTCCGCCCGGAGGGGCCGCGGAGGATATTCCGGAATTCGTGAAGCGGGCCGGCGTGGTGAAGGTCGAGCTCAAGGTGGCCAAAAAGGCGGAAGATGCGTCGCGGGTCGCGGAGTTGGAGGCGAGACTGCAGTTGTTCAAACGCGTCGTTCGCGCGCGGGCGATGCAGCGCGAGCTCAACAGGCTTGAGGGACGCGTCAACGGCTATCTGACGCCATGGCCCGAGTAAGACGCATCCGTTCACACGTTCAGCCGTTCATGCGTTCTCCCGTTCCTGTGACGTGCGAACAGACGAACGGGTGAACGATGATATGAGGCCCATCCTCGTCGAGATCTTCGGTGTCCCGATCTGGGCGTACGGCGTGTCGCTGACGGTGGCGTTCGTCGTGGGGGCGTGGCTGGGCGCCAAGCGCGCGCGCGCGGCAGGGATGGACGGCGAGCACGTGTGGAATGTGGCGATCTGGGCGTTCGTGTCGGCGCTGGTCGGCGCGCGGCTGGCGCACATCCTGGTCGAGCGGCCCGAGTTGCTCGGCCGGCCGCGCGAGTGGTTGAGCGTTTGGCAAGGGGGGCTGGTCTTCTACGGCGGATTCATCGCGGCGGTGCTGAGCAGTCTCGCGTACGCTCGCCTGAAGAGACTCGACTTCCGGATCCTGACGGACGTGCTGGCGCCGGTGATGGCGCTCGGCCACGGCATCGTTCGGGTCGGGTGCTTTTTCAACGGCTGCTGCTACGGCCGGCCCGCGGAGTGGGGCGTGGTGTTTCCGAGTCTGCGGGACGGCGTGTCTCGGCAGCCCACGCAGCTGTACGAAGCGGCGGCGGGCGCGATGCTTTTCGCGGGGCTTCTCCTGTGGGAGAAGCGGCGGCGCCGGGCGGGGGAAGTGTTCCTGCTCTATCTCGCCGCCTATGGGCTGGCTCGTTTCTTGATCGAGTTCGCGCGCGCGGACGACCGTGGAGGGACGTTCTGGGGGCTCACGATGTCGCAGCACCTCGGACTGGCGGCGCTGGCGGGGGGCGTTGCGGCGTTTATGTGGCGGCGGCCGGCGGCGCCTTCCTCCGCAACCGGGCGATGAGCTTCCACCCGCCCCAGAGGACCAGCCCCCACGGGAGCACCACGCACAGGCCCACGACGACCATGATGAGGCTCACGGAGATCGCTTTGAAGCTCGTCTGCAGGCCGGAGCGGATCTGCGCGCCGAATCCCTCGCCCGGCGGCACGATCAGCTCCGCATTGGAAATCGTCAGGTCGAGGCGCGCCGTCGCCAGATCGCTGTCGGGCACCTGGGGATTTCGCGACGACTGCTGGGAGCGCACCGTTCCGGCGGCGCGCAGCTTCTGCACGACCGACGGGGCCGCCGCCAGCGGCACGTCGAAGACGAAGTATCCCCTCATGCGACCGTTCGCCTCGTGCGCCAGATCCTGCTGGACCATGACGCCTTTGACCTCGGAGATGAGCGCGGAGATCTGCGACGAGACTTCGATCACCTGATCCGTCTCGATTCGCAAGGTCGTCGTCTCCCGAGGCGGGATCTGCTTGGCGTCGATGAGCGTGATCTGCAGCCGCACCTTAGTCTCGATCACGTTCTGGGTTTGCGCCGCACGCTCGACGGTTTGGGCGATGATCGCGCCGGCGGCGGACATCGCGGTGCGGAAGGCGGTCTCGTCTTCGCCGGTGCGCAGCTCCACGTCGAGCAGCGCTGTCACGCTTTGCCGGTTGCGTTCGTTGAGCGTCGCGTTGATCACGCGCGCGTTGGCCTTCGTCGCGGCCTCCTGCAAGGCGCGATAGGCGGCGGGCACATCGGGAGCGCCCAATTGGATGGTGGCGGTGTGGCGAGGCAGGACATGGGCCATGGAGAGGATCTGCACCTTGAAGCCGCGTTTGGATTGGGTGACGTTCTGGGTGTCGGGGTTCTCGGTGACGGCGAACTTCACGCGCTCGCCCAGGAGCTTCACGTCCGCTTCCACCGCTTCCGCGTCGGCGGCGCGAGTTTCGAAGTGGATCGACGCGGTGCTCTGGTCGGCTTGCTCGCGGTTGAGTTGCGAGGAGACGACACGGCCGCCGGCCTTCTCGACGCGCGCGAGCAAGGCCTTGTACGTGGTCTCGGGATCGGCGACGGCCAGGGTGAGATTCACGGTCTCACGCGGCTGGACATTGGCGAGGTTGTACAGGGAGATGGCGAAGCACGATTCGCGGCGTTTCACCTGAAGTTCGACCGGCAGGCCTTGGCCGTCCGCGGTCTGCTGGCGGGCGATGTCCAGGCGCGACACCTTTCCGAGCTGCTTGAGTCGGTCCTGAAGCGGGCCTGAGGCCTCGGAGGCGACTTCGCAGTTGATGACGGCGCCGAACTGGCCGGCGTCGTGCTTCTTGAGGTCCGACTTGGTCACGCGTCCCTTGGCCTCAACGATCGCGGCGATGGCGGCGCGTTTCTTGCGGCTTTCCCGGCGCGCCGCGTCGATGGCGACGTTCTGCGCGATCGCCATCATCCAGGGGCGGAAGGTGCGAGGATCCGCCAACTGGCCGACGGATCGCCACGCGACGAGATACGTGTCTTGCAGGAGGTCCTCCGCGCGGTCCGGCCGGTCCGTCTCGAGGTACAGCCGCGCGTAGATCAGCCGTGACGTGCGCCGCAGCAGCTCCTCGAAGGAGGCGCGATCTCCGTCCTGCGCGCGTCTCACCAGCGATTCTTCTGCGTCCATGGCGTTCGTCCATTCAGTGAAGACGTCAGTTGGACGCGGTGTGCACGAGAAAAGTTCATCCGTTCGTCGCCCGGCGAATCGGTATACTACCGCGATGAACTTCCTCTTCGTTTCTCGCTACGCGCTGATTCATGACCTCGCATGGCAGATCCAGCGCGAAGGACACGGGGTCCGGTACTGGATCCAATCGAAGGCCGACCGGGACGTGGCCGACGGGATCGTGCCGAAGGTGGAGCGCTGGGAGGACCACAAGGACTGGGCGGACGTCATCATCTTCGACGACTCGGATTTCGGCGAGGTCTGCGAGCGTCTGCGGCGGGAGGGGAAGGCCGTCGTGGGGGGCACGCGGTATACGGATCGACTGGAGTCGGACCGGGACTTCGCCGCGGCGGAGATGGCGGCGTGCGGGCTGACGACGCTGCCGTCGTGGGAGTTCACGAGCTTCGACGCGGCGATCGATTTCATCCGCGCCCATCCGGAGCGGTATGTAGTGAAGCCCAGCGGCCGCGCGCAGAACGACAAGGTGCTTTCGTATGTAGGGCAGGAGGAGGACGGGCGCGACGTCGTGACCGTCCTGGAGCACTACAAGAAAGGGTGGGGCGCGCGCATACGCAGCTTCCAGCTTCAGAAATTCGCCGCGGGGGTGGAGGTAGCGGTCGGCGCGTTCGCCAACGGCAGGGGATTCGTCCTGCCTTGCTTCATCAACTTCGAGCACAAGCGGATGTTCAACGGCAACATCGGGCCGTCGACCGGCGAGATGGGGACGCTGGCGTTCTGGGCCGGGGCGACTCCCCTGTTCGAGGAGACGCTGGCGAAGATGCAGGATCGGATCGCGGGCTACGTGGGTTATTTCGACATCAACTGCATCGCGACGCCGCATCGGGTCTATCCGCTGGAGATTACGCCGCGATTCGGGTACCCGACGATCAATCTGCAGCTCGAAGGGGTGTCGTCGAAATGGGGCGAGTTCATGGGGGCGCTGGCGCGGGGCGAGTCCTTTTCGCTGCGCACGAAGCGCGGCTTCCAGATCGCGGTGGTCGTGGCGGTGCCTCCGTTCCCGTTCGTGGACGCGGAGGCTTTCCAGAAGTACTCCGCGGACGCGGCGGTGATTTTCAAGAAGCCGAACGTGGAAGGGGTGCATCCTTGCGATGTGAAGATCGTGGACGGCACGTGGTTGCTGGCGGGCAATTCGGGCTACGCGCTCGTCGTCACGGGATCCGCGTCCACCGTGGAAGAGGCGCGCCGCGAGGCGTACGGCCGGGTGAAGAACGTGCTGATTCCGAACATGTTCTACCGGACGGACATCGGCGAGCGCTGGTTCAGGGAAGGCGACTTGCTGCAGACGTGGGGGCTGTTGGGGACTTAACCCGTTCACACGTTCGTGAGTTGCCCCGTTCCTATGTTCCCTCATTCCCGTGAGGAGCGACCGGAATGACGCATGAACGGGTGGTCGTCACCCTTGACTCGCTCGTAAATAGTCGCTTCCTTGCGAGCGAGTCATCCTCCGAAGCTCGCGAAACCTCGAAAATGACGCGAAAGCGAAGGAGGATCTCCATGCAAACTGTTTAAGCATGGTTCTTGCGAGAGACTCACCCTTTGGTCGTCTTCTGCGCCTTGTCGAGGATTTGGAGCTGGTCGGGACCGGCGTTCTCGAATTCCACGCCCACGACGTACTTGCCGCCCTGCGCGTGAGGGTGGGACCATCGGACGACGGCCGTGCACGCGAACGTCTCCGGCACGGAAGCGAAGGAGACCGTCATTTTCAGCCGGGCGTTGAGGGGTACCTTCTGGGGGGTGACGAATCGAAGGCCCACGCCGCTGACGTCCAGCACGTCGCCGCAGATGTCTTCCTTGCTCCCCAGGAGGCCCATGAACGTAGCGACGCGGCGCGCTTGCACTTTCGCCCCTTGGGGTGAGAACCTCAACATGCGCCGCTATCCCCGTTGCGTTTCATTCATGGATGGGGTTGTTCCTGCGGAGGCGCGATGCGGTCGAGCACCTTGCGGCCTTCGTACGTGAAGAGGAACTCGAATCCCGATCGCAGCTTCGCCAGTTCCTTGTGCGTCCGGTAGCTGCCCAGCGCGGAGATCGCCAGCAGGGCGATGAACACCACGAGGGCGAACATGTGCACCTTGATGTCGCGGACCTGCTCTTCGAAGAGCTGGGACGTCGAGATGAACAGCTTCTGGTAATTGTCGCGCAGTTCCGTGTCGCGAGTCTCCGAGCTGATGGCCTGTTCGTGCGTGTGGAGCTGCTCCCGTCCTTTGAACTCGGCGTCTTCGATCGACGTTCGCAGGGCGATGGTCAGCCATACCAGCACGAAGATGACGGCGACGCGCAGGCCGATGTCGATCATCCTCCAGCCCGAGGCGAACGGGTGGAGCGACCAGCGTCGGTTGAGATCGCTCAACTGTTCCCGGAGCGCCTCGTCGAGCTTGGGGAATTCGGCGGTCTCACACGGCGTGCAGATGTTGCGGCCCTCGGGAACGGGCGCGTTACAGCGCGAGCAATTGGGCATTGGCCTCCCCCATGATCATGACGGGCTCGCCGGAGGCGAATGCGGCGCGGGGCGCACAGTCCTCATGCGGCGGGTCCTATCCATTATATCGGTAGAACGCCGGGGGAACGTTGGGGCGTTCTCTCAGACCGCTTCCTGGGGGGGACGCTTGGGGGCCTCCAGCACCACCGCCTCGACGGGCACCATCTGGGCCAGTTCTCCGTTGATGTAGAGGACGAAGTGGTACTTGCCCGGCACGGGGATCGGCAGGTTGTACGTTTGCAGTCCGAAGTCGACGGTCGTGACGGCGGTGGGGACGGTGATCTCGATACCCTCGAGACGATTGAGCATCCGGTCGGCGGCGTCGCGGAACTCGACGGCGACCTTGAGGGTCCCGCGGACATCCGCGAGCTTGACGTAGATGGCGAGCGTCGGCCGGGCGGTGGGGAAGGCCGGCGCGGCCACGCGGTCGAAGACGCCGATGACGGACCATTTGTTGGTCGTCTTGTCCTGGATCACCGCGTCGGCGATCAGCAGCGCCTTGACTTCCGGGATGGTCGTCACCCGTTTACCCGTTCATCCGTTCATCCGTTCATCCGTTCGTCCGTTCGTCCGTTCGGCCGTTCGGCGAGGCGTTACCCGGGAGGATTGTTGATCCCCCACTTGAGTGGCTTCGGATAGTAGCGCTGGAGCTGGGCTTTCAACCAGTTGAACGCCTCGCGGGGGTCGTCGCAGAAGCGGAAGAGGCCCACGTCCTCCGGCGAGATGGTGCCCCATCGCACCAGGGCGTCGAAATCGACGAAATCGTTCCAGAACTTCCGCCCGTAGAGCACGACGGGCAGCGGGCGATCGACCTTGCGCGTCTGCGTCAGGGTGAGCACCTCGAAGAGCTCGTCCATGGTGCCGAAGCCGCCCGGAAAGACGACCAGGCCGCAGGCGAGATAGACGAACCAGAGCTTGCGCATGAAGAAGTAGTGAAACTCGAAGAGCAGCTCCGGGGTGATGTAGACGTTGGGCGCCTCCTCTGTGGGCAGGCTGATCGCCAGTCCCGCGGAGATGCCGCCGGCTCCCTCGGTGGCGCCGCGGTTGGCCGCCTCCATGATGCCGGGCCCGCCGCCCGACGTGACGACGAACCGGTGGCCGGAGTCGAGGGACTTGGCCCACTGCGTCAGCAGCCGCGACAGTTCCGCCGCGTCTTCATAGTAGCGCGCCAGGCGCATCTGCATGCCGAGCTGTTCCAGCTTGGCCCGCAGCTCCGGAGTCGGCTTGGCGCTGAGCCGGCGCTTCTCCTCCAGAGCCTGTTCATATTCCGCGCGGACCGCCTCCAGCGGCCGGGCCCTCGCGGAGCCGAACATGACGATCGTCTCCCGCACGCCCAGACGTTGAAAGCGCTGCAGCGGTTCCAAGTACTCGCAGAGGATTCGGACGACGCGGGCGTCCCGACTCTTCAGGAAGCCGAGGTTCTCATACGCCTTGGGGGCGCGTTTGCGGGCGGGAGCGACGGGGTCGGGCGCGCCGTTGACGATGATGCGTTTGGTGGACATGGCACAAGAGCTAAAACAGGGTGTGAGAAATCAAAGTTCAGCCTGATACTTGCGGGCGACATTCTCGAGTTCCGTGCCGTGCAGCGAGTTCAGAAGCTCTCGTGCGCGCTCCTTGAGATTCGCGCGGTGCGCGTACAGCGCCATTCCGAGCTTTTCCGCGGAAAGGAGAGACGGGGCGACCCGCTCGGTCAGAAGGAGGATCTGCCGTGCCTGGATCTCGGACCAATCGACCCTGACCGGACGTTGGCCGGTCGAGAGCACGAGCCCGTCCACCGTCGCCTCCGTCACTTCCACGTCGTTCAAGGCACGGCCTTCCAGCGCGAATTCGTTCAACCGAGGCCGGCCGGCGTTCACAGAGCTGATCAAGCGGGCGCGGGCGATCTCCATCCACCTGAATTCATCGAGGAGGGCCTCCAGCCGCCGGCGTTCGTTCGGGTCCGTCGTCGTCGACAGCGCTTGGGAGGTCTCCGCCAGCGCGAGGTCGGAGCGGAAATGTCCGGCGTGGACGAGGACGCGCTCGACGATGGTGTTCGGGAGAGGGGAGGGCGGGCGCTTCTTCGGGCCGAGGAGGCCCAAGGCCAGGGCGGCGATCAGGAAGAGGATCGCGGCGCCCGCGGCGCCCGCGGCGAACATCAGTACTTGCTGCTTGGACTTGCCCGGCTTGGACGGCTCGAAGGGAGCGGGCGGCGGGAGCGACGGACCCGGGGCCGCCGGGATGGCGGCCGGCGTCAGGAGGTGCGGCGCGGGCACCACGGCCGTTCCCGTGTCGCGCCTGCGCGGATCGCCCTTCATGATCTGTTCCAAGGCGTCCGCCACTTCGAAGGCCGATTGATAGCGGAGCGCGCGGTCCTTCTCCAGGCAGCGCAGACAGATTTCCTCCAGCCCGGCCGGGATGTTCGGATTCGCTCCCGAAGGCTGGCCCAACGCCGCGAGGTCCTGCGGCCGCTCCGGCATCTCCGAGAGCGCCTTGCGCAGCACGGAGTGGACCGATCCGAGGAACGGCGGCCGGCCCGCCAGCAACTCGTACAGGATGGCGCCCAGGCCGTAGACGTCCGTTCGAGGATCGATGTCGTCGGTGAGCCCCGCGGCCTGCTCGGGGGCCATGTAGGAGGGCGTGCCGCTGATCGATCCCGGGTTTTCGTCGCGCAAGGTGCGGGCGAGCCCGAAGTCGAGGACGTACGCCCGGTCGCTGGTGTCGAGGAAGACGTTGGACGGCTTGAGGTCGCAGTGGATGACGGGCGACGGGCGGGTGTGCGCGTAGTGCACGGCGCGCGATATGTCGCGCATCGCCCGCATATATCGGCGCGGGGCATCGTACAAGGGCGACAGTTTTCCGCGGGCGCGCGCATCGCCGATGTCGCGCGCCAGCGTGCGTCCCTCGAGGAACTCCATGCTCATGAAGAACTCGCGACCGATTCGGCCGACATCGTAGACGGTCGCGATGTGCGGGTGGCGCAGTCGGATGGCGCTGCGCGCTTCCTTGAGGAGGCTGCTGATATGGGCCTCGCGCACGGTGTCGCTCTTGGGACCCGCCGCGATCGGTTTCAATCGTTTGAGGGCGACGTATTGGCCGAGGTAGGTGTCCCAGGACTTGTAGACCACGCCGACGCCGCCCCGGCCGATCTCGGTCACGACGATGTACTTGCCGAACTTGGCCGACGGGTCCTGGAGTCGATCGCTCACCTCGGGCGGGAGCGGGTCCTTGATGATGAACATGATCGTCGATTCGACGACCTTCTGTTGCTCCGCGGGCGGCTCGATCAAGGGGGTCTGGCACCGTCCGCAGCGGTGGACGGGCACGCCGGGGCGCAGGTCCACGTCGACGGTCGTGGCGCACTTGGGGCAATAGAGGATCTTCCGATTCTGTTTCGAAAGGGCGTCCCGGACCTGCTCGGCGGTTGCGTAGCCTTTCTGGATCAGCAGCTCGCCGAGCTTGGGGGCGGGGCGGTTCTCGCGCTCCATCTGCTGCTGCAGCGCGATCATTTCCCGCACGGCGGCTTCGGTAACGATGCCGCGTTCGAGGAGAATTCGTCCGACTTCGGGATCCTTGGGTTGAGTGGTGGAGTCCTGCTCCATCTTCCCCCTAGTCTACACCGTTCCGCGCTCCGGCAACAGGGAGTGCATCGAAGATCGTGCCGGATTCCGGGTTAGGGACCCGGAGGGGAACAGAGGACCCTGAGAAGAATCCAACACCAGAGGACCCGGAGGACGCAG
>JACPRB010000043.1 GCA_016190155.1 Planctomycetota bacterium | reverse complement strand
TTCGCCCGTTCCGGGCTTCTGGTCCGCGCGGGCATCCATTCTCCGCCGGCCGCACACGACCTTTCGCAAAGGCCTTCGAGCGCAGGAACGGGTAAACGCAAGAACCGGTGAACGGAAGAACGAAGGAACGGCTGAACGGTTGCCACGCCGGAAAGCCTTGCAGGACACCCCGCTGGCCGATCGGCGATCCATATGGGGACCTGTGGATCGCGCTTTCGCCCGCACAGCGCCTGCGCCGCGCCTGGCGACTCCGAAAGCGGCTGAAAAACCCCCAGCTCATCCACGATGAGAAAACTTTTCCGGAGCTTTGAACGCTTCGATCTGGAGTATCTCCTCATCAGCGGCCAGGCATCCATCCTCTACGGCGCCGCCACGTTCTCCGAAGACGTCGATCTGTGGATCCGCCCGACGGCGCCGAACGCGCGACGACTGTTGCGAGCCCTGTCCGCGTGCGGCGCCCGCATCCACAAACACACCCCGCCCCTGACCCAACGTCATATGATGGCCGGCCACGGGTTTCACTTCGTGATCCCCCTGCGTCCGCCCGTCTACCTCGACATCATGGGACACCCGCCCCGCGTCGGCTCCTTCGAGCTCGCCTTCCGCCGGCAACTCACGATGGACACCCCTTGGGGCCGCTTGCCCGTCGTCGGAATCGACGACCTGATTCTGCTCAAGATGACCCGCCGGCTTTCCGACTATGAAGTCATCTCCAACCTGGTTCGAATCCGCCTGCGAGAAACACCCGTTCCTTCCCCGTTGTTTCTGAAATGGGCCGCGCGAAACACGTTCCGGGCCGAAGACCGCGTTCGTCTGTGTCGCGCGCTGGGCCGAGGAACCTCGGTTGGGGAATGCCGGCGACAAATCGCCGCCGAAATCGCGCGACATCAGGCTCGGGACTCCGCCTATTGGAGTCGCGTCATCCAGGATCTGCGTTCGCTCCGCCGCCGTGGCTTGCTCCTGCCCGACGGAGTGCCGGTCCGGGAGCTGCGGTGAGCGCCGGGGATTTGGGATTTTCGCGGCGGCAGCCCCCGCCCTTCGGTTGCGGCCGCCGCGCTGGGGTTTCCCTAAGAGCGCCTCCCTCGCTTGACGAACTTCCCCTCGCCCGGCTTGCCCGCGAACTTGCCGCCCTTTGCCACCGGCTTCCCGCGCAGAAGCACCGTCTCCGGCGCCCCCGTCACCGTCCGGCCCTCATACGGATTGTAGTCCACCCTCATGTGATGGCTCTTCGCGGAGATCGTCACCTTCTTCTTCGGATCCCACACGATCAAGTCCGCGTCGGCCCCCACCGCCACCGACCCCTTCTTCGGATAGAGCCCGAAAAGCTTGGCCGGCGTCATCGAGACCACGTCGACGAAACGGTTCATCGAGAGCCGCCCGCCGTTGACCCCGCCGTCCCACAAGAGCATCATTCGCGTCTCGATCCCCGGCGCCCCGTTGGGAATCTTGGAGAAGTCGTCCTTGCCGAGTTCCTTGCCCGGCTTGCCCTCCTCCACCTTCATGCAGAACGAACAATGATCCGTGGAGACCACCTGAAGGGCGTTCGTCTTCAGGCCGTTCCAAAGCCGTTCCTCGTTCCCCCTCGGCCGCAGCGGTGGCGACATCACGTACTTCGCGCCCTCGAACCCCGGCCGCTCGTAATCTTCGTACGACAGGAACAAGTACTGCGGGCACGTCTCCGCGACCATCGGGAGCCCCCGCTCGCGAGCGCGACGGATCTCCTCCATCGCGTCGCCCGCCGACAGATGCACCACATACATCGGCACGCCCGCCATCTCCGCCAGCGCGATCGCCCGGCGCGTCGCCTCCGCCTCCGCGCTCATCGGACGCGTCAGGGCATGCCACTTCGGCTCCTTGTGCCCCTCCACCACCGCGCGCTTGATCAACACATCAATGACGCCGCCGTTCTCGCAGTGCAGGCAGATCGTCCCGCCGTTCTCGCGCGTGCGCAGCATCGCCTGGAAGATCGACGCGTCATCGAGCATGAAGATCCCGGGATACGCCATGAAGAGCTTGAAGCTCGTCACCCCGCCGTCGACGAGCTTGTCCATCTCCTTCAAGCGCTGCTCGTTGACGTCGGTGAGGATCATGTGGAACGCGTAGTCGATCGCGGCCTTTCCCTCCGCCTTCCCGTGCCACGTGTCCAGCCCCTTCTGGAGCGCCTCGCCCTTCGATTGGATGGCGAAGTCGACGATCGTGGTGGTGCCGCCGACCGCCGCGGCCGTCGTGCCGCTGGCGAAATCGTCCGCCGTTGTCGCCCCCATGAAGGGCATGTCGAGGTGCGTATGCACGTCGATGCCGCCCGGCAAGACATAGCGATCCTTGGCGTTAACGACCTCCGCGCCCTCCAGATCCAGCGCGATCGCGGCGATCCGGCCCTTCATGATGCCGACGTCGGCGACCGTGGTGTCGGCCGCGGTGACGATCGTGCCGCCCTTGATGACCGTGTCGAATTTCATCTCAGTCTCCCTTAGTCCGCCGTCAGCTCCTTCGTCTTCTCCTCGATGCGCTTCTCCGCCCATTCGTTGTCGCGGCCCGATTCCCCCGCCCGCGCTCGCTTGGCCTCCTTCTGACGCCGCACCAGATCCGCATGCGTCGTGAAATACGGGAGGCTCTTGCCCACGATGTCGCACACCCTCTCGAAGCCCTTGCGCTTCATGAAGGCCGCCAGCCCTTCCGTCATCTCCCGCACGATCTCGATGCCGTACAGCATCACGGCCGTACACACCTGCACCGTCGAGGCGCCCAGAAGCAGGAACTGGATCGCGTCGGCGGAGCGCTCGATCCCGCCGATGCCGCTGATCGAGACGCGCTTGGGAAGCGCCCGCGCCAACTGCATCACGTGCCGCAGCGCGATCGGCCGGACCGCCTGCGACGAATAGCCCCCGGCAACGGTGTGCCCCTCGACGGTCGGCATCGGCCGCAGCGTCTCCAAATCCACTCCGATGATCGACAGGATCGTATTGATCGCGCTGATGCCGTCGGCGCCGCCCTGCACCGCGCCCATCGACGGCTCCACGATGTTGGTGATGTTGGGCGTCATCTTCGCCCACACCGGCACGCGCGCCACGTCCTTCACCCACCGCGTCACCTGTTCGACGAGATCGGGATGCTCGCCCACCTCCGAGCCCATCTTGCGCTCCGTCATCCCGTGCGGGCAGGAGAGGTTGAGTTCCAGCGCGTCCACGCCGCAGTCCTGCACCTTCCGGGTGAGTTCCTGCCAGGGCTCCTTGCGGTTCTCCTCCATGATGGAGGCGATGAGGGCGTGCTGGGGGTGCGTCCGCTTGATCTCCTTGAAGTCCCTAAGCCACGTCTCGATCGGCCGGTCCGAGATGAGCTCGATGTTCTCGAAGCCGATCACCTCGCCGGTCTGGCGCGACTTGAGCTTGCCGTAGCGCGGCGAGACGTTCTGGACCTTGTGGCACTCGAGGCTGATCGTCTTGGCCACCGCGCCGCCCCACCCGACGTCGAACGCCTTCTGGATCACCTTCGCGTTGGTGCCGGGCGGGCCGGAACCGATGAGAAAGGGATTGGGGAAATGGATGCCGTTCACGTCGATCGAGAGGTCCGTCATACAGCGCCTCAGTAGATGTTCGTTTCCCGCCTGCGGCCCGTGTAGTCGAAGTAGACCGTCTTCAGTTCCGTATAGAATTCCATCGCGGTCCGGCCCATCTCGCGCGTTCCCAGCCCCGTCGCCTTCATCCCGCCGAACGGAAGCTGCGGCTCGCCTCCCATCGTGGGCGAGTTGACGTGCGTGATGCCCGTCTCGATGGCCTCGACGAACCGAAAGATCCTCCCGGGGTCGTTGGAGTAGATCGAGGACGTGAGCCCGTACTTGACACCGTTGGCCACCTCCAGCGCCTCCTCGAACGACTTCACGCGCAGGAACGCCAACACCGGCCCGAAGACCTCCTCCTGCGCGATCCGCATCCGGGACGTCACCTGATCGAAGATCGTCGGCTGTACGAAAAAGCCCGCGCCCGGCGCGCGATCGCCCCCGACGACCAGCTTCGCTCCTTCCTCCTTGGCGGCGGCGATGTACCCGAGCACCGTCTTGAGCTGGTTCTCGTCGACGACCGGCCCGAGGTCCACGCCCGGCTTCATCGCGCGCGCCTTCGCGGCCACGAGATCAAGCAGGCGATCCGCGACCGCCTCCATCACGACCACGCGACTCGTCGCCGTGCATCGCTGGCCGGTCGAGCCGAACGCGCCCTGGGCGATGCCGTCCGCCGCCAGATCGAGGTCGGCGTCCTCCAGCACCACGACCGGGTTCTTGCCGCCCATCTCGCACTGGATCTTCTTCGCGACCGCCGCGCCGTCGTGATAGAGCTTCAGGCCGACCTCATTGGAGCCCGTGAACGAGATCGCGCACACCGACGGATGCTCGACGAGGACGCGGCCCGCCTCGCCGCCGGCCCCGTAGACGAGGTTCAACGTGCCCGGCGGCGCGCCCGCCTCCTGAAACACCTCCACGACCATCTTCGCCGTCAGCGGCGTCAGCGTGGACGGCTTGAAGACCACCGTGCACCCCGTCAGCAGCGCCGGCGCGATCTTCCAGCATGGGATCGCGACGGGAAAGTTCCACGGCGTGATCGCGGCGACCACGCCGATCGGCTGCCGGACGGTGTAGCACAGCGTGTTGGACAGTTCGCTCGGCGACGTCTCGCCCGTGAGGCGCATCGCTTCGCCCGCCATGAACTCCAACACGTTGATGCTCTTCTGCACCTCGCCGAGCGATTCCTTGAGGAGCTTGCCCTCCTCGTGCGTGAGCGCCCGCGCGACCTCCTCCTTGCGCCGCGCCAGGATCGTCTTGGCCCGGTCGATCACGCGTCCGCGTTCCGGCGCGGGAACGGCGCGCCACTTCGGAAACGCCTTCTCCGCCGCTTCGACGGCGGCGCGCACCTCCTCGACCGTCGAGAGCCGAACCGTGCCGATGACGTCGCGGGGATCAGCGGGATTGAAGTTGGGGGCGGTCCTCGTCGAACGGGACTCCACCCACTCGCCGTTGATGAAGTTTCTGTAGGTTTCCATAGATCGAATAAAGCGCAAACGCGATCGCGAATCCGACAAACCACGCGTAGGTGAACAACCCTTTCCAAGCCTCGCCGATGCCGGCCTGCAGGAGCTCCGCCCCCCGCAGGTACGTGGGGATGCAGACGGCCATCCCGACCCGCAACGGCGCGATGTGCCGGCGGTTCCACGTGTGGCGCTCGCCGGACGTCGGCGCAAGGTCCGCGTTGCCGAGCGGGCCCAGTTCAAAGTTTTCCCTCACGGGCGGGGCATTATAGGCGGCTCGGGAAAGCCTTGCAATCCGTTTCTTGCCGGACATGATGGTGCGATGGTCGACCTCTTCGCGCACCCGGCCACCCTCGTCGCGCTGGGCTTGATCATCGGTTTCGTCGGCTCACTCGTGGGCGTCGGCGGCGGATTCCTGATGGTGCCGTACTTCACGCTGCTCTTGGGCTGGTCGCCCGCGACGGCCGTGGGGACCTCGCTGGCGGTGATCGTCGCCAACGCCTCGTCGGGCGTCCTCGGTTTCGCGCGGCAGAGGCGCATCGACTTCCTCGTCGGGACGATCCTCGGAATCGCCACGATCCCCGGCGCCGTGCTGGGCAAGCTCGCCAATGCGCACCTCCCGAGCGCCGGATTCAAGGTCATCTTCGGAGTGATGGTGGCCGTCGCGGCGCTGGTGACGGCGTTGTTCCGCGCGGGCAACCGGCCGGGATTGGCGTGGTTCCGACGCGGCCGGCAACGCCGATTCTCGGACGCCTTCGGAGAGACGTACGACTACAGTCTCAACTTGTGGTCGGCCGCGGCGGCGAGCGTCTTCATGGGCTTCGTCTCGGGGCTCTTCGGCGTGGGGGGCGGTTTCATCCATGTCCCGCTGCTCATCCTCCTTTACGGGATGCCGGCCCACGTGGCGATGGCCACGTCCCACTACGTGCTGGTCATCACGACCGGCGTGGGCGCCGTCGAATACGCGATCACGCGTCATGTGAACGTCTCCGCCTTCGTCTGGATGGGAGGAGCGGCATTCCTGGCCGCGCAACTGGGCGTGCGCACGGCGGCACGCCTGTCGGGACGGTTCCTTCGGCTGGCGCTGGCAGCGGTGCTGTTGGCGGTGGCCGGCTTGATGATCTTCGAGGGAATACGCACCTAGACGATCCGCACCGGATGTGGCATCATGGGCGTTCACCGGTTCATGGGTTCGTCCGTTCGCTCGTTCGGGAAGCCGGGCGAACGGATGAACAGGTCGAACCGATGAACGGTTGAGCTGAACGGTTACATGGCATCATTCACTCCCATGCGCATACTGATCACGGGCGGCGCGGGATTCATCGGCAGCCACGTCGCCGACTTCGCACTCGGGGCCGGCCATGAGGTCGCCGTCGTCGACAACCTCAGCGCGGGTAAGCGCGAGAATGTTCCGGGCCAGGCCACGTTCTTCCAGACCGACGTTCGTCGACGGGACGAGATCATGAAGATCTTCCGCGAATGGCGGCCGGACGTCGTTTCCCACCAGGCCGCCCAAGCGAGCGTTTCCGTCAGCGTACGTGATCCCCTGCTCGACGCGGACATCAACATCGTCGGAAGTCTCAACGTCATGGACGCCGCGCGCGCCGCGAAGGTCCGCCGTTTCGTCTTCGCCAGCACCGGGGGCGCGATTTACGGGGACGTTCCCGAGGGGCGACGAGCCGACCTTTCCTGGCGACCCGATCCCCTGAGCCCCTATGCCTGCTCCAAGCTGGCCGTGGAACGGTATCTGATCCTGCACCGATCGCTCTACGACCTGGACTACCGGATCCTGCGCTACGCCAACGTCTACGGGCCCCGTCAGGATCCGTACGGAGAGGCCGGCGTGGTGGCCATCTTCCTTGACCGCATGCTGGCGGGCCGATGCGTTCAAGTCAACGCCATGGCTCGGGAGGGCGATGACGGCTGTGTGCGGGACTACGTCTATGTCGAGGACGTGGCGCGCGCCAACCTGGCGGCGATGACGGGCGATTCGATGCCTCCGACGGCCAACATCGCCACCGGCATCGGAACGACGACGCTGCAGCTCGTCCGCCAACTGGAAGTCGCGATCGAGAGGAAGGTCGAGGTACGGCACGCCCCTCCTCGCGCAGGCGATGTGGCGCGATCCGTCCTTGCGCCGACGGAATCGGCCGGGCCCTCGACGACACTCTCGGCGGGTCTGGCCGAGACATTGCGCTGGTTCCGCAAGCGCCGCGAAACGGCGTCGATTCGGCCTTGACCGGGCGGCTGGGTAAGATATAATTGCGACAAATCGGCAGTTCTCTGTGGCGATTCGCGTGGGTGTTCTGGCGGTCGCCGCAAACCGTGTAGAGGGAAGAAAAGGGTTCGAGGAATTCAAGGCAGGCAAGGTTTGCGGAGAGCCTCCAGCCCGTTGTGTCTGGGGCGCAGGCTTGCCCAAAGGTTAGGGATCTCGTTTCTGCGCCACACAGGACATTCGCTCAACCGAAGAGTTCGGCCCGTGTTCAAGCGTTCGAGTCACGCGACCGAGTCGCCGAATTCCCTTCACCCTCACGGTCCCAACAGATCACGTGCATGTCGCAGCGTTGTCTCTCTTGGCGGGCGCCGGCCCGACGACTGCGTCTCATCAGCTATCCTGTTTCAGGAAGGGGTTCGGTTATGCCGTTCACGGACAAGACGTTGAAGTGCGTTGAGTGCGGGATGGACTTCGTGTATGCGGCGAGCGAGCAGGAGCTTCACCAGTCGCTCGGGTATCAGAACGAGCCGAAGCGTTGCAAGCC
>JACPRB010000057.1 GCA_016190155.1 Planctomycetota bacterium | reverse complement strand
GTTGACGCCGGTGACGGTGATGGTCTGGGGGGTGCTCCAGTTGCCGGCGGTGAAGGTGAGGGTGGCGGTGGAGAGGGTGCCTTCGGCGGGGTTGGAGCTAGACAGTGGAATGAGGACGTCGGCGGTAGGGGCTGAGGTGAGCACGACGGTGAAGGTGGCGGTGCCGGCGTTTTCGGAGGTGGGGCCGGAGATGGCGGAGACGGAGACGCCGGGTGGAGAAGCCGTGAGCGTCCAGTCCAGGAGCTTGGGGCTGCCTCCTATGTACGTGAGTGTCGCGCGCAGGTAGAGCTTCGCGTAGGTCACTGTGCTCAAACCCGATATGTCGATCGTGCCGGTGCCCGTTGCGGTATCGAAGCCCGTCGAATTGCCGGCCAAAGCAGCATCGGGCACTACGACCGGATCGGTGCCTTCGTTGCCGTCGTCGTCGTCGTACATGACCTGCATGATCAGGTCGCCCACCGACTGGTCGTCCGACCAAGTCACCTGATTCCATCCGGAAGGCGAATTCGGGAAATCGGCGAACCGGATGGGGCTGGAAAGGATCTCGCCGGGGGTGGAAGATGGTGGCCAGGTGATGTCATCCACCCAGCCGGTGTCGGCTCCCGCCTCAGCGGCGGCGTTCTTCGTGTAGCGCCATACATAGGTGTGGGTCCCGGCCGCCACGGCGACGGAGTTCAGCGTCCAGTTCACATTGCCCGTGATGGAACCGGCCTGCTCGACGCTGTCGATAAGAAAGCGGAGGTAATCCCCGCCGGCTGCGGAGCTCGAATCGACCTTCCAGTAGAACGTCAGAGTGCCCGCCGCGTGCGTGACGGTGCGGACCATTCCGGTCGTCTGGTTGTTGCCGATGGTCCCGGCCTTGGCCGCATACGTGCCCGTATATACTGTCGCTGACTGCGTGGACCATGCGGCGTTGCCGCTGGAGGCATACTCGCTCAGGTTGTTGTCCTCGAAGTCGTCCGTGATGGGTACGAGTTCGACCTCTCCGGCGGCCGTCGTCCTCGTACCCGACAGCCAGTCGGTATCGAACTGCTGCCGAGTGGTCTGGAACCACTCCGATTGGCTCACCGACGTATCGACCGTGAAGCTCCGGGGCGTGGAATAGGGGCTCCAGGTGTTGCTGCCGCCGATATCCCGGGCGCGCGCCCGCCACCAGTAGGTCTGGAGATCCGTAAGCGCCGTCTGGAAGGTGACTAGGACCCCGGTGCCGCTGGCGTACGGCGGCGATCCGGAGAACCATGCCGGATCCGTATCCGAGGCGCGGGTCTGGGGAGCTGGGAACGTCGGGAGTGTATCCCACTGGACCTCGTAATGAAGCGTGTCCATCTGGGCATCGGTCGAGCTGAACGCCAGCGTGGGCGTCGTGTCTCCGAGGCGTTCGTTGTCGAATAGACGGGTGATCGACGGGACGCTCGGCGCGTTGAGCGCCGTCGACGCGTCCGTGATCTCGAAGGCGCCTTCCTCGTATTCGACCCAGGCGCTGGCGGCGTCTTTCGCGTCGAGGGTGCGCGCCCGCCAGCGATAGGTGGTCGCGTCCGAGAGGGTGGCGCTGAGGACGGAAGCGGTGGATCCGCTGGCGACGGCCGTGCTTGTGACCAGGCCCGTGCCGTCGAAGCTCGACGAGGTGGGCTTGAGTTCGACCTGAAGCCGGACGGTGTCACTGTTGGGATCGCTGACCGTCGCCGCGAATCTAATTTGGGTTTCTGGGGTCGAACCGTCGTCAGGGATGACGGTGACATCATCGATCTTGCGCTGCTGGAGTGAGGAGGGTGTGGAGGGAGCGGTATTCCCGCCTGCCACGTTCTCGTAAATCTCGGCTGAGGCGGTGACCGTGGGGGTCCGACCGCCGCACACGAGCATCTTGCCTTCTTCGATTCGCACCCCGAACGCCCACTCCCGGGCGGTGTTCATGGACGTTACGGTTGTCCATGTGCCGCTCGCGTAGCGGTAGGTGGTCGGTTGGGGACCCATGTTATTGCCTCCCGCTTGGAGAACGACACCCGGGGGGGTCGTCACGATGCTGTCGGTGCACGTCCAGCTGTCCAAGATGTCTGGGAGTGCGCCCGTCGGGTTCCAGGTTCCCCCCGAGTAGAGATCGCAGTCTGTTAGCGCCCCGGCTCCGTCATTGCCTGAGGCTCGGAGGATGGTGCCGTCGGGCAGGGGCGCCAGGACCACCCGGTAGCGAGCGCCCGCCAGCGAGGCCGTGTTCGCCCAGCTGCCCGCTCCCGCATTGGGAGTGTAAATGGCGCAGTTGCTGGTGACTTCGGTCGTGCCGGATGACTCCTTGTCCCCGCCGCCGGCCACAAGGACGTTACCGCCGAGCGGGGCGACCCCGAAATAGCATCTTGCGACGGCCATCGCCGCCGCGGCCGAGAAGGAATTCGTGGAAGGGTCGAAGAGATCGCAGGTGGGGGTGGCCACTTGGACGTGGATGTCCGGTTGGGTGGTAGCTCCTCCCATCACGAGAACTCTCCCGTCGGTCAAACGGATGGCGCGGTGCAGCGCTCGAACCGAGTTCATGGTGTTCGCCGTGGCCGACCATGAATTGCTGCTCGAATTCCACAGGTAGGCCGTGTTGTACACGGTCGAGGTGGTGGAGTTGTTTCCTCCGGTCAGGAGCACGCGCCCATCGGCGAGGAGCGTCGCTACGGAGTGTCTCCTGGCGACAGGGAGAGCGCCCGTCCCCGTCCAAGTCGCCGTGACGGGGTTGTAGATCTCGCAGCTGCTCAGCGGGTTTGAGGACGCATCCCATCCGCCGGCAATCAGAACCCGCATGTCCTCCAACACGGTACCGGTGTGCATTTCCCGCGCCGTCGCCATCGACGTCGTGTTGGTCCACGCGGGATCGATCAGGACGGGGAAGGCGTCGGGCCCGAGCGGCTTGAACGCGATCGTCACGTCGACTGTTCTTTCGGGCGGAGCTTCGATCCGAACGACGTCGGGGTGGCGAGCGCCGACGCCGTCGACGAGGATCTCTCCCTCGTGGCGAACGCCTTGGGCGTCGATGAGCGTCGGGCGGGGCATACGCAGCCAGGCGTCATTCTCCGGGCCGCGGACTTCGAGGGTGCCTTCGGGGGCGAGCGTGAGGCAGGCGACGTCGGCGCCCAGTTGAAGCGTGTACTGGAAGGCGCGTTCCGGAACGAAGGCGGCGGGGTGGGCGATGAGATCGAATTCTTCGACCCATTCCATGCCGCGCAGGCAGAGGGTCGTCTTGTCGGCCGATTGTCTTGCGACGCGCATGTCCCAAGCGTCTTTGGCTCTTGAATTGACCGATGATCGCGCCTCGGCCGACAAGGTCCATTGATCAAGGAGAGCGTCGAGCTCGCGCGGAGTCGTGAATCGAAGATGCACCGGGGCCGCATCTCGTCTTGAGCAACGCGTGGCGACGGGACCGTCGGCGAGGTCCATCGGCCCGTCAAGCGCATCGGGGACGGAGATGCGCAGAGGCCGGCTCACGATTCGCGAGGCGGGTTGGGGGGAGGGATCGGCCTTTGGATGGGCGCGGCCGTGTTCGACGGGCGCCCCGTTCGCGAGAGGGGAAGGGAAAGTCAGGCGGGGGGCCTGGGAGGCCGACTGTGGTCGGGGATCTCCGCCGAATACCGCGCCCAGGACGACGATTGCGGCGACCAGCAGGGGCGCGCACCGCGCGTCTTTGGCGACCATGATGCGGCCTCTTCAATGGCTCATCGCTGGGGCGGCGCCTCCAGAGCCGTCCGGGCTCCCTGGCGCCGGTCCTCTACATATAAGATATGCAGGGCCCATGCATTATACATTTCGTCGGCCGGTGTCGAAAGAAGTTTGAGGCGGTTCAGGGCGAGGATCCCGAGGGCGCCGGAGGCCCAGGCAGGGAGCCTTCTTCCAGGTTGTTCGCAAGCCACGCGATGCATCGTTTCAAGGTCGGCTGCCGCTACGGTTTGAGCATGCGCTTGACCGCGTCCTTGGGGATCGTCAGTTCGCCGCGGACCGGCCGGCCGTCCACCGAGGCTTCGGCCTCCACTTTCAGATCATGGTCCTCGAAGGCCTTCTCGGTGACCGCCTGCTGGATATCGACGACGGCGACTCCCGCCGCGTCCGTCCGGCAGGACTTCGGGGACTGGCCGGGCACGCGGAATACGATCTCCAGGTCCGCGACGGGTTTCGTGACCGGCGCCAGTTCCTTGGTTTCGATCTCTCGATAGGGATCGTCCGATCGATCGTAGCTTGGCGTGCCGCCCTCGTACACGAGGTAGCCCAGTCCCACGCCGCCGAGCATGAGCCCGTATCCCGTCCAGTACTGGCTGCTGTCCTCGTCGCGATCCGCGGCCGTGGCCATGGCGACGCCCGCCAGCAGCAGGAGCGCGCAGAGCCACGACGTCGATGCGAAACGGCGCATGAAGCCCTCCCTCGATGTGGACACGAGTTCTACGGCCGCCGGCTTGCGGCTTTCCCGGCTCGGCGCGCGATCAGGAGCGCCAGGAGCGCGAGTACGGCGGCCGGCCAAGCGGCGTGGCGCGCGGGAACGGCCAGACCGCAGGCGCCGGAGGCGGTCTTGCCCGAGGAGCCGAAGAGGTGTCCCACGACGACGACTGGGCCGCTGACCACGTTGCCTTGCGGCGTGATCGAGAGGCCCGACGCGGCGCCCGTCGCCAGGATGGGCAGCGGAGCGGATTTGACGTTGAACGACGTCTGGAAGGTCGTTCCTTCCGCGGCCAGACCGCTGAAGCTGTAGCTGACGAACCACAGTCGCATGGCGCCGGCCGGGATCGTCTCCGAAAGGAGGAACGTCGCGCTTCCGTCTTCGGCGGAGTACGGGAGCTGGGCCACGCCGACCCTGCGATCGGCTTCCGAGAGCGACTCGTCGCCGTCGGTGTCTTCCCAGAGGGTCGCCCGCGAGACGTCTCGCCCTTCGTGGCCGGTGCCCGAGGCCGTGACGCGGACCTGCTGGACGAGCACGGGCTCCAAGCCTCCGGCGGACAGCCGGAACGTGGCCATCCACACGTCGTGCGCGAACGGGGCGACGGCGTCTCCGGCCGCCCTGGGCACGTTGGTGATCGTCAGCTCGCCCGCCTGGACGCCGGTGATCCCGGCCGCCTTCGTGGCGCCGAAGAAGGAGGCGCCGGCGACGGAGACGGACAGGCCGCTGGTGATGCCCACTCCCGCGACTTCGCCGGCCGCGGTCGGCCGGACTTCCACGGCATACGTCGAACCGGAGGGGATAGACGTGGCGGCCATGTCGTAGACGACGAGCCACTTGCGCGAGGTGTTCGGGGGGATGACGACGTCGAAGGCGAATCCGACCGTGCCGTCGTCCGCGGAGTAGGCTCCGTTGGCCAAGACCGTGTCGATACCGGCGTTGAATAGGCCGTCGCGATTCGAGTCGTCCGCGAGGAAGGCGCTGGTGATGTGCGTGCTCTCGTTGCCGGTGCCGGAGCCGTGCACGACCAGGTCCGTGACGCGGACGGCCTCGACGCTGGAGGTGTTCACCTGGATCTGCAGCATCTCGACCGTTTGCTCGCCCTCGGCGACGGATCCGAGATCGACGGGGCTGTCGCTTCCTCGCGTGACGGTGAGGCCGCCCGGCGAGCCGCTCGAGACGACCGTGACGGCCCCGCCGGCCATGGGGAAGGGCCCCGTCGGGAGGAAGATCTGACCCGAGGTCACGCCGTCGGCGTTGATCTCCTGGGTCGCGGCGATCGCCACGCCGAGTGTGCTGCCGATGGAGGCGAGGCCGGAGAGGGAGAGCACGACGATCCAATCCCGCGTTTCACCTGCGGGGATGATCTGGTCGAGGGCCGTGAAATCGATGGTCCCGTCGTCGACGGGGTACGTCTTGGGGCCGGACAGAAGGACGTCGATGCCAGGATCAAACAGTCCGTTGCTGTCGGAGTCTCGATAGAGGCTGACGCTTGAGACGTCGGCGGCGTCATCGGCGGTTCCGAAGGCGGTGATGCGCAGGGAGGAGACGCGCACGTTCTCCTGGATGGCGGCGTTGAATCGAAGCTGGACGACGGAGAGGTCCTGGGCGGTGTTCAACTGATTGGAGTCGGGCGGGGTGCTCGGGCCATAATCGAGAGTCAGCCCTCCGACGGAGGATCCGACCACGTTGAACGAGAAGGTCGTGCTGGGCGCGCTGACGTTACCGGCGCCGTCGATGGAGAAGACTCTCCAATAGTAGGTCTTGGGCGACAGGGGTCCCGCGGTGAGGGCGGAGGCCGCCAAGGTCAGGTTCATGACCAGCGGGGAAGCGAAGGTGTTCTCGGTATCCAGTTGAAAGCGGTATCTCGACGCGTCGGCCACCGTCATCCAATCGAACGCGACGCCGCTCTCGCCGTTGATGGAGGCGGTGTCCGCCGGGGCGAGCAGCGCCGGCGCGTTCGGGGAGAGGGTGTCGATCGTGACGCCGTCGGACGTCTGGGTTGTTTGCAGCCCCACGCCGTTGGTGGCGCGGATGGTGACGTAGCACGTAGTTCCGTCGGCGAGGGACAGCGAGCCGTTTACGGCCGCGGTGTTGAGCCCGACGGAAGTGAAGGCCTGGATGTCCGTTGCGCCCGCGGAAGTGCCGATGCCCCACTCGTAGAGGATGATGCCGCTCTCGGGGTCGGTGAAGCTCGACCAGTTGGCGTTGATCTGCCAGGTGTAATTCTGCGAGTCGATGTCCAGTTGGCCGGTTCCGTCCCGGACCGTCCCGGCCACGGGTGGGGTCACGTCCTGGGCCCGGACCGCTACGGGCGCCGCCGCGAAGAGCAACGCCGTCCATATCATCGCAGAGATTCCCCGGATGCTCGAAAAGGAAAAGGGGAGATGGAGAATGCCCTTTCCGGGCATCTTCCGGTCGTCTTCCGTTATCCTCCGGCGTACGCGAGTCTTCCGCATGTCGGTCTCTGTGTCAGCGGGCTTTCTTGAGATAGTCGTCGCACTCCTGGATCTGATTCTCCACCGTGTCCCCGTCGCCCTTTTCCTTCACCTTTTCGAACGCCTCCTTGGCGGCGGCGTACTCGGACTTGGCGTCCTGGTTCTTGTTCTTCTTGTAACTCGCCAGGTAGTAGTGGGCGTTGCCGAGCGCAAAATAGGCGGTGGGGGTATCCAGCGGAAGGGCCTTCATGCAATCGTCGACGGCTTTCTTGAAGAACTCCGTGGGGTCCTTCTTCTTCCTCTGCGTGTACCGTCCCCAGGACGTGTACAATCTCCCGCGCTCCAGCCAGCCCTCCGCGTAGCTCGGGTAGAGCTTCAGCAGCGTGTCGAAATCCTGCTTGGCGCTCTGGAACTTCTCCGAGGGATCCTTGTCCTCGATATACAGCGCCCAGCACTTGTACACGCTGCCGCGCAGAAACAACGCCTCCTTCGACTCCTTGTTCATGTCGAGAACGGCGCAGAGATCTTCAACGGCATTCGCGTAATGGGGGGTCGGGTCTTCCAGATCCCGATAGACATACCAGTCCCGGTGGATGTAGGCGCGCGCCATGAGCGCCTCGACGCACTGCGGATTGTCCTTCAACACGTCCGCGAAGTCGTCGAGGGCTTCCTGCGGCAGGCCTCCGACGTTCTTCTCTCCCTTGTTTATTTTGTAGAGCGCCCAGTCCGCCCGAATTTGGCCGCGTCCCAATCGGGCGTTCACCAGTTTCGCGTTGAGCGTCAGCGCTCGGGTGAACTCCTTGATGATGTCTTCGTACTCCTTGGACGGATCTTGCTCGGGCGCATAGGGCGAGCGCAGCCACAGGGCGCGGATTCCGCCGCGTAGGGCGAGGGCGAGGTCGAGCTGGGGATCCCGTGAAAGCGCCTCTTTCAGCGTGTCGGAGGCGTCCCGGAACAGGGTGCCGGGTTCTCGGTCGTGATCGAGCGTGGCCCGCGCCCAGATCGCGCACGCGGCGCCGTGCATGAAGTAGTTCGCGGCCCGGCCGGAGTCGAGATCGATCGCCTTCCTGTAATCGTTCCTCGCTTCCTTGATGCATTTGTCGAAAGTCTCCGTCAATTCGGCAGCCGCGAGCGTGAGGTGCGTGTTGAGGATTCCTCTGCGGCGGTACGCCTCGGCTTGTTCCTGAGCGAGGTGTTTTCCCTGGGCAAGATTGATCGCGTCCCGCAGGTCCCCCAAAGCCGTTTCCAGCTGGAGCTCCTGGCCGGGTTGCAGCGACGCCAGGGCACGATTCGCGAGCGTAGCGGCGCGCCCTTCCAGGAGGGGAATGTAGCCGCGATCATGCTTCAAGGCGGCGGTCCACGACTGGACGGCTTCATCATGCCGCGCATTGTCGTTCTCCAGGCGCGCCAAGAGGCAATACCCCTCGATGCACTCCGGCAGCGCCTCGATGCACTCCTGGTAGTGTTTGCGGGCCTTCGCCGCGTCCCCTTTGACCTGCGCCTGCAGGCCTTGCACCAGTTGTCCTTCACCGGGATGGAGGGTCGTCCGCATCGTCTCGATCTTGGAGAGATCCTTCGAGAGCCGGTCCAGCAGCATCTGGGTGTGGGAAGATCCGGGCGGCGGTTCCGCGACGGCCGGGAGGCCGGCCTTCATGCGCCGCAGTCTTTCCCAATGGGCGAGATCCCGCGCGTCCTGCAGGTCTCTTTCGATCTCGGCGCGCGCCATCAGGATTCGTTCGTACAGGGCCGGCGCGCAGGCGGGGTCTTTCTCAAGCGCCGCATTCGCTTCGGCGAGAGCGGCGCTGTCCCTCATCTGTACGCGGTGTATCTTGGCCAGCAGGGCGTGCGGTTCCGCCATCTCCGGATTCACCTCGATGCAGCGGCCGCAGATCTTCTCGGCCTCGGCGAGTTGCGCGTGCATGCCCGGGAGGTCTCCGGCGCTCCTGAACTTGAGGGCCTTCGCCAAGGCTTCCTGCGTTACGGCGCGCATCTGCCGGGGGAGGATGTGTTTGTCCCGATACCACTTCGCCCCGTAGGCGGAGCCGCCGATCGCCGTGATGACCAGCAAGGCCGCGAGCACCTTCAGAGCGGCCCGGCGCCGCCGCTTCCAGGGACCGAACAGCCGCGCCACGACGGACTTGCCCTCGAGGAAGCGTTCGAGGTCCTCGGCGAAGGCTTCGGCGGTCTGGTACCGGTCGCGCTTGTCTTTCGACATCGCGCGGACGCACACCAGCTCGAGGTTGACGGAGACCTCGGGCTTGATCGTGCGCGGCGGGGTCGGGAGTTCTTTCAGGATCTTCTGGTACACCTCCAGGAGGTTCCCCTTGAACGGGGCCTCGCCGACGATCATCTCGTACAGGATGGCGCCCAGGGCATACACGTCGGTGCGGGGATCGATCTGTCGCACCTCTCCCCGGACCTGTTCCGGCGCCATGTACTGAGGGGTGCCCACGACGTCTCCGCTGCGCGTCAGGTCGCTCTCGGCGTTGATCATGTGGGCGAGGCCGAAATCCATGACGACGACTCGCCCGGACTCCTCGATGATCACGTTGCTCGGCTTGAGATCGCGGTGCACGATGCCTTTCTGATGGGCCGAGTGAACGGCTCTGGCCACCGTCGCCAGGGTTTTCAATCGGTCGAGCATGCCCCAGGCGGGATCGGCCATGCGCTGGCTCATCGTGCGCCCGCGCACGTACTCCATGACGAGGTAGGGCGACTTGCCGTCGCCCATGTCGAAGAGCCGCACGATGTTCGGATGGTCGAGGGAGCCGATGGCTTTCGCTTCGCGGAACATCCGCTGGACGGTGCTCTTGTGGACGGCGAATTCGCGGCGCAGAACTTTGAGAGCGACCTCGCGTTCCAGGCGTATGTCGCGGGCGCGATAGACGATCGACATTCCGCCTTGGCCGAGCTCCTCGATGATTTCGAAGCGGTCCCCCAGGGTGGCGCGTTCGGACTGTTGTTGGAGGAGTTCGCACAGTTGGGAGGTGGTCAACCAGCCGCGGCGCACCAGGATCTGGCCGATGTGCGTCGATTGCCCGTCGCGGGCGGCCGTCTTCTGCTCGGCCATCGCCTCCTGAAGCTGATCTTGGCTGATCAGTCCATTCTGGAGAGCCAGATCCCCGAGCTTCGCGCCCTCGTCAGCCATACTCGGTCGTTTATTTCCATGCCGTCACGGTCAGACGAATCACCCGTCCCGTGCCTTCTTCGAGAAGGAAGAGCCTCCCGAAAGGATCGACGTCGAAGTCCGCCAGATCGAAGTTCCACAGGTCGAGCGCGACCCCGTTGCACGTCAAGGGGCTGCCGTGCGAGTAGACGGAGCCGGCGGCGTCGCGGTCGGTGCGCGGAGGATCCTGCGCATCGGACACGGCCATGAGCCATCGGTCCGCGGTGAACGTCCACCGGGTCTGTCCGTCCTCCAGCAGGAACCCTCCTTCGGGGAGCGCGCGCACGCGCTTGGCGCTGCTGAGGTCCACGCCGCCCAGCCGATACGCGGGTTTGCCGGCGGCGTCGAAGCGCACCACGGCTTGGCCTTCCTCGACGATGGCGTACACGCGATCGAACGCATCGCGTCTGAGCGCCACGGCATGGTTCAGGGATTCAGAACCGAGCCGGTCCGGGAAGAGGAGCAGCGGCGGCTCCAGGTCCGCCGGCACGCCTTCCTC
>JACPRB010000056.1 GCA_016190155.1 Planctomycetota bacterium | reverse complement strand
GCGCACGTCGTCGACAAGCGTCGCCTGGTGCCGGGCGATCTTCTCGAGCATCAGATTGAACGCGTTGACGAGCTCCGCCATCTCGTCGGCCGTGGCGCGTGGCGGAATCTTCTTGGAAAAATCGCCCTCCGAGACGCGTCGCGACGCCTCGACGAGCGACTGCATGGGGCGAAGCACCCACCGATTCAGCAGGATGTACGCGTTGAGGACCACCAGCGCCGTTCCGAGGGCCATGACCGCTACGAGGCCGCCCAGCCCGCTGAGGATCGGCGCCGCCCCCGCGACCGGCGCGCGAAGATCGAATCGCGCGGCGTACGTGGATCGGAGCCCGCCGATCGGGGCGTAGACGCGTCCGCCCGACGTGATCAGACGGCCTTGTTCCAGGACTTCGCGCAAACGGGCCGCGTCGGCGCCGAGCTCCTGCGGAGAGGGTTGGGCCGTCTCGATCGCGAGGGAGCCGTCCTCCGCCCTTCGCGAGACGATGACCCACGACTCGATGAGCGCGGAGCTCGAGAGCCGGCGGTCCACCTCCGGCCAGTTCGGCGCTTGCTCAAGCTCCTGGGCGCCTTGCACCCAATCGGTCATCAGGGACGCCACCAGCTCCGCGTGTCGGCGTTCCTCCGACTTCAGGCGGGCCGCCGCATCGAGCACGATGAGCAGCGTCAGCAGGGCGCACACCAGGAGCATGAAGATGCAGATGTTGAGGATCAACCTTCTGGCCATCGGCCCTCAGCTCAAGACGTAAGGACTCCGGGAACTTCACCGCGGACGGCACCGAGAGTCCGTCGAACTCGTGTCCGCGCGAACGGTTCGTCTACTTCGCCTTCGACCCGATCCCCTGCAGCAGGCTGATCAGCGGCAGGAAGAGCGAGATCACGATGAAGCCGACCGTGAGGCCCAGGCCGACGATCAACATCGGCTCCAGGATGCTCATCATGGCGCTGACGGCGGCGTCGACCTCCGCGTCGTAGTTGTCGGCGACCTTGACGAGCATCTTGTCCAGCTCGCCGGTCTCCTCGCCGACGTCGATCATGTTGATGACGATGTCGTCGAAAACGCCGCTTTGCGCCAGGGGCTCCGCGATCGACTCGCCTTCCCGGATCGAGTCGTGGACCTTGCCGATCGCCTGGGCGATGACCTCGTTGCCCGTGGCGTTCTTGACGATGTTCAAGGCTTCCAGGATCGGCACGCCGGACTGCAGGAGGGTGCCCAGCGTGCGGCAGAAGCGCCCGATGACGGACTTGCGCACGATGACGCCCAGCACCGGGATATGGAGCTTGAGCTTATCGAGCGTAAACCGGCCGCTTCGGGTGCGTCCCCAGGCCTTGACGGCGAAGAAGAGCACGATGGGCGTGGCGATGATGACGTACCAGAAGTCCTCGATGAAGGCCGAGATCGCCATCAACATCGTCGTCATCGCGGGCATCTCGACGCCCACGGAATCGAAGACGTCCCTGAACTTCGGGACGATGTACTTCATGATGGCCAGCACGACCACGAGGGCGATGGTGATCACGACGGCCGGATAGATCGAGGCGCCGATGATCTTGCGCTTCAACGCCTCCATCCGTTCCATGAAGCCCGCCAGGCGCTGCAGGATGACGTCGAGCACGCCGCCCGCCTCGCCGGCCTTCACCATGTTCACGTAGAGCTTGTCGAAGGTCTTAGGATGCTTGCCGAGCGCCTCGGACAGGGACGATCCGGTCTCGACGTCTTCGGCCACCTCCGTCACGATGTTCTTCAGCAGCGACGGCTTCATCTGATTGGCGAGGATCTTGAGGCTGCGCACGATCGGCAGGCCCGCGTCCATCAGGACCGAGAGCTGCTGAGTGAACTGCGTCAGCTGCTTATGTCTGACCCGGCCGAGGAAGAGGGTGCTCTTCTGCCTCTTCGGTCCGGTCGTGGGGACGGGCATCGCGGCGGCGGCCATGGTGGGAGGCGCCTGCTTGCCGGCCGGCGTGAGCGGCGCGGCCGCTTCCGCCTTCTCTTTCACGTTCATGGGCTTCATGCCCTTGGCCTTGACTTTCGTCACGGCCTCGGCGGAGCTGGAGCTCTCCACCGTAACGGAGACCCTCTTTCCCTTGGGATCGATCGCTTCAACGGTGAACGTCGGCATGATCCGTCTCCTCGCAAGACCCGAAACCGTCGCCTATTCTCCCGCAAACATCGTCTCTCGCACAACCTCATCGATCGTCGTGTGACCGTCGAAGATCGCCAGAAGACCGGACTCCCGCAGGGTCCGCATGCCCTGCTCCCGAGCGGCGTGCCGGACCTGATCGGTGGAGGCGTGCTTCAGGATGAGCTCCTTGACGCGCTCCGTCACGAGCATGATCTCGAAGATGGCCATGCGCCCGCGGTACCCGGTGTTGTTGCACCCCACGCACCCGCGTCCCCAGCAGAACTTCTTGTTCTTCACGTCCTGGGGGAGGAGGGCGATCTCCATCAACATCTCCTCCGTCGGCTGGATCTCCTCCTTGCACTTCACGCAGATGCGCCGGACCAGCCGCTGGGCGACGATGGCCTCCAGCGACGCGCAGATCAGGAACGGTTCCATGCCTAGGTCGAGCAGCCGCGTGATGGCGCTGGGCGCATCGTTGGTGTGCAGGGTCGAGAATACCACGTGGCCCGTGAGCGCCGCCTCGACGGCGATCTGGGCGGTCTCCAGGTCGCGCACCTCGCCGACGAGGATCGTGTCCGGGTCTTGGCGCAGGATGCTGCGCAGCAGGTGCGCGTACGTGACGCCGATCTCCTCGTTGATCTGGCACTGGACGATGCCGTCGAGGTCGTACTCGACGGGGTCCTCGGTCGTGATGATCTTCCAGCGGATGTCGTTGGCGGTGTTCAGGCAGCTGTAGAGCGTGGTCGTCTTTCCCGAGCCGGTGGGGCCGGTCACGATGATGATGCCGTGCGGGAGGTTGATGAGATTCTTGAGCATCTTCATCTCTTCCTCGCGCAGCCCGATGTTCTCCAGGTCGAGCTTCACGACGCTGCGGTCGAGGACGCGCATCACTACGCACTCGCCGAAGATGGTCGGCAGCGTCGAAACGCGCAGGTCGACCGCACGCCCGGCCACGCTCAGGAGGATGCGGCCGTCCTGCGGCAGGCGGGTCACGGAGATGTCGAGGTTGGCCAGGACCTTGATGCGGCTGATGTTGGCCAGCGCCAGCTGCAGGGGCGGCGACTCCATTTCGTACAGGATGCCGTCGACGCGGTAACGGCACTTGAATTCCTGCTCGAACGGCTCGAAATGGATGTCGGAGGCCTGGGCCTTGATCGCGGTGAGCAGGATCAGGTTGAGGAGCTTGACCACCGGGGCGGCGTTGATCATCTCCTCGATGTTGTAGGCCGAGCCTTTCTTCTGGCCGACCTGCTTGATTTCCTCGAACTGGAGGTCGCCTTCGCCGAGCTGGCCGAGGACCTGCGCCAGGCTCTCCGATCGATGGGCGTAGTACTTCTCCAGCGCCGCCTCCACCGCCTCTTTGGCGGCGACGGCCCCCTTGACCTCGCAATGGACCATGAAGCGCAGCTCGTCCAGCACGTTGATGTCGTAGGGGTTGGCCATCGCCACCGTCAGGACCTCGTCCTCGAAGCTGACGGGAACGATGTTGTAGACCTTCGCCACCGTGCCGGGGACTTTGTTGATCACGTCCATGGGGATGTCCGCCTCATCCAGGCTGACCACCTCCATCCCCATCTGCGCGCCGAGGGCCAGCAGCAGCTCCTCGCGGCTGATGTACCCCAGATTGGCGAGGATATCCCCGAGCGCCCCGCCCTTCTTGCGCTGGATGGCCACGGCCTCTTGGACCTGGCCTTCCGTGACGAGCTCCATCTCCTTGAGGACTTGCCCCAACGGCTTCTGGACCGGTACCACGCCTCTGCTCCCAGAAAAACCGGTCGCAATTATACCAAATGTGGGGGACCGGAATCCCGATTTCGAGGATGACGAGGACCCAGAGGGAGAGCAGAGGACCTGGAGAAAGAGAACCAACACCAGGACTCAGCGCGGCGACCGCAACCGAACTCGGGGATCCTCCGTTTTCCGTCCGGAGAATACTCTGAGGAAGCCAGGAAGCCAGGAGGAAGACCGAAGGATAGGACGACCGACTTCCTTTCCTGGTTTCCTGCCTTCCTCAGAGATACTCAGGCGACTGG
>JACPRB010000037.1 GCA_016190155.1 Planctomycetota bacterium | reverse complement strand
CAAAGACGGCGAGCACTACGACGTCCGCTCCGAAGGCCCCGACAGTCAGAAGCGCTTCATCGAGGTCAAGGGGCGCGCCCAGACCGGTGCCATCGTCCTGACCGGGCCGGAACTGGACAAGCTCCGCCAGCTCGGGGACCGGGCGTGGCTCTACGTGGTCACGTTCTGCAAGGGCGAGCGGCCCCGGCTGTGCATCATCCAGGACCCGATGGCGAAATTGAGCGCCGAGCTCCTGTACCGGCAGGTCCAGTATCTCGTCGAGGAAAAGGACTGGCGCGCGCACGGCGAAGAAATTCAGGGTGCCCAGCAGGACGGCGGTCGGGGAGGCGATGCATGATCGAAGCCATGCTCGCCCGCGACGAAGGAAAGACGCTGGAGTTCAAAGAGAACTGCCGTCCGCTCGACCGCATCGTGCGGACCGCTGTCGCGTTCGCCAACACGGCGGGCGGCAACATCGTCATCGGCGTGAAGGACTAGACGAAGGATGTGGTCGGCGTCGCCGATCCTCTGGTGGACGAGGAGCGGCTCGCCAATGCCTTTGCGGACAGCATTCGTCCGTTGCTCGTCCCTGACGTTCAGGTTCACGCCTGGCGCAAGCTCCACCTGATCGTCGTGGCGGTTCCGCATACTGTCGGGCCCTTCCACGTCCGGTCGGAAGGCCCGCAATCCGGCGTCTACATCCGGCTCGGTTCGACCAATCGCCCGGCTGGCCCGGAGCTGCTCGCGGAACTCCAACGACTGGCCCGGAACACCTTCTTCGACGAGGAACCCTGCTCGGAAACGAGCTCGGATGACATCGATATCCGAGCTGCATCCGAGCTCTTCACGGCGGTGTCCAAGCCCCTGACGCCTCCGAAGCAGCGTTCGCTCGGTCTGATCGTTGGCCAGGGCTCGAAGGAACTGCCCAGCATCGGTGCTGTGCTCCTCTTCGGCAAGAACCGGGGACGCCTGTTCCCTTCGGCCACGATCCGCTGCGCGCGGTTCCTCGGGAAGGACACGACCAAGTTCCTCGACCAGACCGAGATCGACGAGCATCTGCCGAAGGCCGTGGACAGCGTGGTCGCCTTCATCGAGCGCCACACCCGGCAAGGGATTGAGATCGGGCGGGTCCGGCGGCGCGAGGTGCCCGAATACCCCGTCGAGGCGGTCCGCGAGGCGGTGATCAACGCCATCGTCCACGCCGATTACAGCATCGGCGGGGCAGGAACCAAGGTCGCCATCTTCGACGACCGCATCGAGATCACGAACCCCGGACTTCTGCCCTTCGGGTTGACATTGGAAACGGCCTTGGCGGGCGTATCGCGGCTTCGCAACCGCGTGATCGGGCGCGTGTTCCGCGAACTGAAACTCATCGAGCAGTGGGGTTCCGGCCTGGGCCGTATCGACGCAACCTGTAGAAATGCCGGTCTTGCCGCGCCGCGCTTCGAGGAACTGGGCACCAACTTCCGGGTCACCTTGTTCGGCGAAGCCGTTAAGGCCCAAGCGCGACCGAAGTGGCAGTCCGTCCTGGTGGCGTACCTCGCCAAGGAAGGCCGCGTCACGACGCAGGAGGCCGCGAATCTCTGGAAGACATCGGCGCGCACTGCCCGCAGCCGCTTGCTCGCCATGGTGAAGACTGGGTTGGTCGTCGAGGTCGGACGCGGTCCCACAGACCCCTATCGCGCGTATGTCTGGCGGGAGAAGAAGAATGATTGATGCGACCCGTTCCAGTTGGAGTGCCGCAGGGCCGTGGACGGCATGCCAGGCTCTGCAAAGAGCTCTGAAGGGAATGCCTTCAGAGCTCCTTCAGAGCTCGTCACCCGGGGCGGCTTGGGTCGCATTGTTGCCGAATCGTCGAGGACAGCGGCAATGCATCTAATCCTCCCCAGCCAGCCCATCGTGATTTCGCCTCCGACCGGAGCGAGCCAATTACCGCTCGTTGAAATCGATAAGGCGAAGGTAACAGCCAAGCATAAACCAGTGCGGATTCGTGCTGGATCACGGCAACGAGAGGCTGCCGACTGTTCCTACGGAAAGTTCGATTCGACGCAGCTTTCGTTTGGTGCATGGGAGTTTTTCCATGCCGCGAAGAAAACGGAGTTGGCATGCTCCTTCACGCCAAATCTGGCGGATCGACGAGCTTTCGCCTTTGCCCTCGAACATGAAGGCACGTTCGTGTGGAGTCTGAAGAACTTCAGGCGGACGGACAACGCCGTCTTCTCCCTTGAAGACTTTGCGGAGACTGGCCTGGCAGGCCGAGTCGGGGAGGCCATCGCATATCTCGCGATGATCAAGCGGGGGTATGTGTTCTGGGATCGGTGCGCGACCGTCTGGTCGCGTGCCGCACGAAACGCCAACATCTCGCACGCCGATCAGTTGAGAGTGGCGAAGTACGTTTCCCAGTTGGTGGCCTCCGGCAAGCCGCAAAACGAGCCTGATTTCATCTTCGAAAAACAGACTGGTGACGTTGCTCTGATGGAGGCAAAGGGCGGCTTCGCAGAGCCGGGCGTCGACTACCTGCACACAAAGAACGTGTTGAATCAGGCGCTCACTCAATTGGGGGCGTGGTCTTCCGTCATCACGCCAACGCCCGCGAAGTGTTACGGGATCGCGACCCTCATCCGTAAGGAGAACGATCCGCACGGAGACCCCTCACTGATCGCCTATGTCGATCCGCCTGGTCGAAAGGACTCGAACCTGCCGCAAGCGGAACTCCCGCCCGATTTGGTTCGCCGATGCAATTACGGTGCGTGGCTGGTCGGAATGGGATTCGTTTCCTCTGGGTCGGCCCTGCGCGACCTTCGAGAAAAGGGCATGGAGGAAATCCAGATGCCTATCATGAGCGTAGGCAACCGGCGATACGCCGTTGTTCCTGCGGGGTGGAAGGTTCCAGATTTTCAGATGATGCCCCTCTTCGAGCCCTGGTATTGGGACTTCCCACCCTTCCACTGGCCTGGCAGACGCAGAGGTAGCGTGATGGTGATGGGCATCGATTCGCAAATCCTTCGTCGGCTCGGCAGGGCCATCCAGAATCCGCATGAGCCTGCGCTCTTGGACCTCGAACTGGGTGGAGAAGACAGCAATGTCAGCAACACCCCCGAGTTTCCCGGAAGTGCCATGCCGGATGGGACCCTCATGGCCACGTTCAGCCGGGAGGACTTCGCAAGAAGTCTCGAGTCAATGGAGAAGTTCAGTCTATGAACGACCCCAAAAGACTCATCGAGGTTGCCCTCCCCATCCGGGAGATCTCCGCCGAAAGCGTGCGGGACAAGTCTCTCCGGCACGGGCACATCTCGACCCTGCATCTCTGGTGGGCACGGCGGCCGCTGGCGGCCTCGCGCGCGGTGGTCTTCGCCTCGCTCGTGCTGGACCCGGACGATCCCCGCTGCCCGGAGAAGTTCAAGAAGGCGGTCGAACGGCATCTCAAGACGAACGTTCCTGCCGACCTGAAGACTTATGCCAGGGGACGCGAGTGGGTGCGGGATGAAGACCCGTACAAACCCTACGACGGCGTCCCGGACACGCTGCGCAACCGCCTGCTCATGTTCGTCGCCAAGTGGTCGCCAGAGTCGCTGGCTTTCGATGCAGGCAAGCGCAAGAAAGCCCCGGTTCCCAAGGAGCTCCTCGACGACCGATCCCTGGTCAAATGGGAGACGAGCGACCCGGAGAACGCCCAAGGCCGGGAGATCCTTCGCGTCGCGCGGGAACTGGTCAAGGCCGCCGATGGCGTCGAAGCGCCGGTGGTGCTCGACCCCTTCTCCGGCGGCGGGGCGATCCCGCTGGAGGCCGGTCGTCTCGGCTGCCAGCCCATCGCCAACGACTACAACCCCGTCGCCTACCTCATCCTCCGGGCCACCTGCGAGTTCCCCCAGAAGTACGGCAAGCCGGGGAAGCGCAAGGCGATGGTCGAGGAGTTCGGAAAGACGGAGGAGGCCGAACTCGAAGTGCCAAACGTGCTCGTCCACGATTTCGAGCATTGGGCGAACTGGATTCTCGAACGGGCGCGGGAGAAGATCGGCTATCTGTATCCGCCCGGTAAGGACGGGAAGACCGTGGTCGGCTATCTCTGGGCGCGGACCGCGCCGTGCTCGAACCCCACCTGTCGGGGCGAGATTCCCTTATTGCGGAGCCTCCTCGTCTGCGACAAGGAGGACAAACAGGTCGCGCTGACGATGGACGTGGACAAGAAGCGGAAGAGCGTCCACTTCGGGGTCGCGGAAGGCAAGGCCATCAAAACGACCGACGGGACCATGCAGAATCGCGGGAACACCCTGTGCCCCTACTGCGAGCAGGTAACCCCCGTGGCCGACCTCCGGACGGCCGGGCTCGCTGGTCGCATGGCCGAACAGATGGCCGCCATCATCACGGATGACAAGGGCGGCAAGCGATACCGCCCGGTCGAAGACGCAGACCTGAAGGCCTTCCGAAAGGCGTCCGAGATTCCAGTCGAACGTCCGCAGGAGTTGATTCGACCGGAAGTTACCGGCACCGATGAACACGTTGCCAATCGGGGCGATATCACCGTCCACCTCTACGGCATGAAGACCTGGGGCTCGCTCTTCAATCCCCGCCAGCTCACGGCCATGCAGACCTTTGTCGCCTGCCTCCACGAGGCGCTCGCAGCGATGAAGAAGGAGATCAAGGACGACGAGTACCGCAAGGCTGTCGGGGTGTATCTGGGGCTGTGGGTCAGCCGGAACACCATGCGCATGTGTATGGTGGGAAGATGGGACACCGGAGGAGAGAAATTCCAAACCCCTTTCGACGGCGCACGCCTGCCCATGAAATGGGACTACCCCGAGGCCAATCCATTCTGCGGCGTCACCGGCGGCTTCATGAATCAGGCGGGCTGGATCGTGAACGTGCTGAAGCACGAATCGGGGAATGCGACGGTCGCCACCGTGCATCGTGGAGACGCCGCATCCTTGCCGTTGAAAGATGGATCGGTTTCAGTGGTCGTCACCGATCCGCCTTACTTCGATGAGGTGGCCTACGCCGACCTGTCGGACTTCTTCTACGTGTGGCTCAAACGAGCATTGGGCCAGGTCATTCCCGACGTGCTGGTTACACCGCAAACCCCCAAGACGGATGAAGCGACCGCCCTCAAGCACCGACACGGCGGCAGTGCGGACGATGCGGATCGGCACTTCCGCGCCAAGTTGGGTGCCATCTTCTCGGAGGCACGCCGCGTATGCGGCGAGGACGGAATCGTAACCGTCGTATTTGCGCATCAGGCCACCGAGGCATGGGTCGCGCTGATAGATGCTCTGTTCGCCGCGAGACTGACGATTGACGCCACGTGGCCGATTGAGATGGAGTTGAAGAACCGCGTGCGCGGGCTGAACTCGGCGGCTCTTGAGACCTGCATCACCGTCGCATGCCGCCCCCGCGTAATCGGCAGCGCCGCCGCGTTCAAGGATGTGCGCAAGGAAATCGAGAAGGTCGTGGCGGAGGCCATCAAGCGCTTCTGGTCCTACGGGTTCCGTGGTGCGGATCTCATCGTGGCCTGCTACGGCCCGGCGGTCGGCGTCTTCGGCAAGTACGAGCGCGTGGAGAAGGCGGACGGAACACCCGTCGGAATTCCCGAACTCCTCGACCTCGCCAAACAAGCGGCGCGCGACGCCATCGCGGGCGAGTTCCGGGGCGACAACCTCTCTACGCTCTACTACGTCTGGGCCACCCTCTACGGCGCGTCCGAGCAGGCCTGGGACGACGCGCGGCTCGTGGTGCAGATCGGCGGCGAGTCTGACAACGCGATGGAAGTCGCGCGCGGACAAGGCATCTTCGTGCTGAACGGCGCGACGTGCCGTCTCGCGTTGCTTTCCGACCGAGCGGACAAACGAAACCTCGGCATGGATCAGAGCCCTCCGCTCATCGACGCGCTACACCGGACCATGCTTCTTTGGAAGGCGGAGAAACGCGCCGAGCTCGTCTCCTACCTCACGGAGCGCGACCTCCTGGAAGATGGGCCGTTCTGGAAGCTCGGCCAGGCGCTCTTCGAGGTCATGCCGCGCGACGCGGAGGACTGGAAACTGGTGAACGCCATCCTCGGCGAACGGCAGACGCTTCGCACCGAAGGCAAGCAGCGGACGGCGGTATCGAAGGAACGGGACCTCTTCACAGGTCATAGCGAGGAGCGCTCATGACGGAAAACCTGAAGCCCTGGTATGCGATAGCGACTCCCCACGAGGACATCCGCAAGGGCCGCCTGGCCGAGGCGGTCTTCGCCGCCAACGTCTGGGCGGTGGTGCAGGATACCGCGCCCGAGGTCTACCTCGACCCCGAAGAGTTCTTCCGCAAGACCTACATGACCGTGGGCCTCTCCACCGTGCTCGGCCGCGTGGCGGGCGCGCTCCGGGGCGACGGCGAAACCGGCGACCGGATCATCAGCCTGCAGACCGCCTTCGGCGGCGGCAAGACCCACACGCTCGTGGCGCTCTGGCACCTGGCCAGGCATGCCGCGAAGCTCAAGAAGTCCCCGGCGGCGGCCGAACTGCGCCGCGCCCTGGGGGACCGGTTCCCCGAGAAGGTCAAGGGCGTGGCCGTCTTCACCAACGCGACCTGCGACGCCACGCAGGGAAGGAAAACGCCGGAAGGCGTCCAGACGCGGACCCTCTGGGGCGAGCTCGCCTTGCAGCTTGGCGGCAAGAAGCTCTATCAGAAAGTCGAGGCGAATGACCAGTCGCAGCGCGTCCCCCAGGGCCTCTTCGTGGACGTGCTCAAGGATGCCTCGCCCTGCCTCATCCTCCTCGACGAGCTGGCCGACTACTGCGTCGGCGCGGCCGCCGTTCCCGTCGGCGACACGACGCTCGCGGACCAGACGATTTCGTTCATCCAGCAGTTAACCGAGGCCGTGGCGCAGGTGCCCGGCGCGGTCGTCATCGCCACGCTCCCGGCCAGCAAGTACGAGGTCGCCCAGAGCGAGAAGGGCCAGGAGGCGTTTGTCACGCTGGAGAAGCGGTTTCAGCGCCTGGGCGCGGACGTGAAGCCGGTCGCGGACGACGAGATTTACGAGGTTGTGCGCACGCGGCTCTTCGAGTCCATCACGCCGAAGGGCCAGGAGAACTACCCGAAGGATGTCGCGCAGGCGTATCAGGCGATGTACGCGGCCCACGCGGGCGAGGTCCCGAACGAGGCCGCCAAGAACGCCTACCGGGAGCAGATCGAGCGCGCCTATCCATTCCACCCGCTTTTGATCGATGCGCTCTACACCCGCTGGGGTAGCCACCCGGATTTCCAGCGGACGCGCGGGGTGCTGCGGCTCCTAGCCAGCATCGTCGGGGATCTATGGAATCGGCGTGAGGGGAACACCCAGACGCAACACATCATCCAGCCCTGCCACGTCCGGTGGTCCGTGGACGCGCTCCAGGCGGCGCTGACCCGCCTCTGGGGTCCAGCCTACCAGTCCGTCGCGGCGGCCGACGTGTTGGGCGAGAAGTCGAACGCCGGAGCCTTCGACGAGGAGCGCGGCGGCGACTACCGGCGCGAGGGGATCGGCCAAGGGCTCGGGGCGGCGATCATCCTGGGCTCGTTCGGCGGCCAGGGTGGGCGCAGCGGTTTCAGCAGCAAAGACCTCAAGCTTGCCTGCGCGCGCGTGGGCTTCAACTGGAACTATGCCGACGGGGCGCTCCTGGAGCTGGAGAACCGCTGCTTCTACCTGCACGCCGCAACGGCGGGAGGCCTGGGCAAGCGCTACTGGTTCGGCACCAAGCCGACGCTCAACAAGCTCGTAGTCCAGTACCGCCAGCAGGCTTCCGGACGGGACTTCGAGGCGGAGATACTGGAGGACCTTAAGAGCGATGCGCAGAAGGGCGCGGGGGCTGGAGCTACGTGGCGCGTCCTTGTCGATCCGGCGGAGGACCTGCCGGAGCAGAAGGCGCTTACGCTCCTCGTGCTGCCGCCGTCTTTGGCGTGGGACGAGAATGGCAACGGCAAGGCGAAGGAAGCCGTGAAAAAGCGCGTGACGGAGATCAGTCTCCGCTGTGGCGGGAAGGATCGCATCTACAAGAACACGCTTCTATTCCTCGCGCCTACCTCGCGAGGGCTGACCAAGCTCCGCCAGGCGCACCGCGAATGGGCGGCCTTGGAGGGGGTACGCTCGGACTACGGCGAACAGCTCGACGACGATCAGAAGGACGACCTGAAGAAGCGTCTGGAGGCCGCTCGCCGGGCGACGCTCGAGGCATTGGGGCCCGCCTACACGGCCGCACTGCGGGTTCGCGGGCAGGAAGCCGAGGTGGTCATCTTCACGGACGCCCGGCGCTCGTTTCAGGAGCACCTGGGCTACGTGTGGTCGGCGCTCGTGGAGGACGAGGAGTGGATTCTGCGCCGCGTCGGCTCCGTCACGCTGGAGGCATCCGGCATCGTGCCCAAGGATGGCGGCCTGCGCCTGAAGGACGCGGTCGAAGCCTTCCTCCGCTTTACGGACAAGCCGATGGTGGCCGCGAAGATAGCCGTCACGGACGGTCTCGTTCAGGCCTGCCAGGACGGTCTCATCGGAATAGGCCGCGGGGGAAGCCTCAACGCCCTGCAAGCGCGCTACTGCCGCCAGTCGGTGGCCCTCGACCCCAACGAGGACGGCGTGTGGGTCATCCCGCCATTTGCGCCGGAAACGCCGAAGCCCGTGTCCACGACGGATGGCGGGCAAAAGGACCCATCGTCCGCGGGTGGCGCAACGACCGCGACAACTGGCGGCGACGTCACGTCCAAGGGTGATGCTGGCGTCAAGGCGACAGCGGCACGCGTTCGACGAGTGGTGGTGCGTGGCGCGGTGCCCGTCGAAAACTGGGGCGAGATTTTCCGCTGCTTCGTCGGCCCGGCGGCTCGAATGAAGCTCAAAAAGCTCGACCTGGGCGTCCAGTTCCAACTGGAGTTCCCGGAGACGGGCATCGACCCGAACGACCCGGCCGTGAAGGCCATGAAGGAAGCGGCGCGGCAGCTCGGCCTTAATCTGGAGACCCAGTGACGATGATGAGCGACGATAGCTATCCCGCGTTGTACCGCTATGCGGACCTGGCATCGCTTGAGGCACAGCGCGCCTATCTGCGCTTTCACCAAGCCCACCTGGGATCGCTCATCCTAACCCGGTTTATTCATGAAAGCGATCAAAGCCGGAAGATCAGTGGCGGACGTTCAGGGCCGTCACGCTTTTTGGCAGGTGGAACTGCCACTTCGGTGCCCGGAAACGCCGGAGGTGGCGGCGCGGGGGCGCAGAAGCGGACTT
>JACPRB010000034.1 GCA_016190155.1 Planctomycetota bacterium | reverse complement strand
CTTCTATATCATCGCGCTCATCTTCTTGATCTTCGACGTGGAAATCGCGGTGCTCTTCCCGTGGACGACGGTCTTCAAGGAGGTCGGCCTTCTCGCCTTGGCGGAGATGTTCGTGTTCCTGGGAATCCTGGTCGTCGGGTTCGCGTACGTGTGGGTCAAGGGCGACCTCGAATGGCTGAAGAGCCTCGCGGAGGTCCGCGCGGACAAGCGGGAGCCGCCGTGATGGGACTCTCATCTAAAGACATCCTCGCCCGCGTCAAGGCGCAGTATCCCGACGTGGAAGTCGTGGAGGCGCCCGGGGATGCGTTCGCCCTCGTCCCGCAGGAGAAACTCACGGACGTGGCGCGCTGGCTCAGGGACACGCCTGAATTGCGATTCGATTTTCCCACCTGCGTCAGCGGCGTGGACGACAAGCAGAGTTTCTGGGTCGTCTACCATCTGTATTCGGTGCGCCACAACCACCGCGCCGTGCTCAAGGTGAAGCTCGGACGCGAGGAGCCACACGTGTCTTCCGTATGCTCCATCTGGCCCGGCGCCGATTGGCATGAGCGCGAGACGTACGACATGTACGGGATCGTCTTCGACGGCCACCCGGATCTGCGGCGCATCCTCCTGCCCGAGGATTGGCCGGGGTATCCGCTGCGCAAGGACTACGACTTCCCGGACCACTACCAGGGGATCCCGCTGAAATGAGGCTAGATCTGCTCTTGCAGATACCGACGTGGGAGCAGTTGCGTAACGGCCCATGGGTCGAGGCGGCCGCGGCGATCGCGATCGTCGGTTTCGTCCTGGCGAATCTCATCGCGGTCTATGCGGGCATCAGCACGCTCTTAGAGCGAAAGATCGCGGGGCACATGCAGTCGCGGGTGGGGCCGTATCAGGTGGGACCGCACGGCAGCCTGCAGTGGCTGGCGGACGCGCTCAAGCTGCTCTTCAAGGAAGACGTCATTCCGCGCGATACGGACAAGCTCCTTTTCCGGATGGCGCCGTACGTCGTGTTCGCGGGCTCCTTCGCGGCGTGGTGCGCGCTGCCGTTCATGGTGGATTGGGCGCCCGCGTTCATGAACATCGGCATCCTTTACATACTCGCCATTTCCGGCACCGCCGTGGTCGGAATCCTGATGGCAGGATGGTCCAGCGGCTCGAAGTGGTCGCTCTTCGGCGCGATGCGCTCCGCGGCGCAGATCGTCAGCTACGAGGTGCCCATCGGCCTGGTTCTGCTGGGGATGCTGTTGATGTACGGGACCTTGGACATGAACGCGATCGCGAAGGCGCAGACGCAGGGATTGCCGTTCGCGCTCAATCCCGAGTGGCGGGGACCGTGGTACCTTGCGTGGGCGTCGTGGGGCGTGTTCCGGCACATGCCGTTCACCGTCATCGCGTTCCTCGTCTACTACACGGCGGCGCTGGCGGAGACCAACCGCACGCCGTTCGACATCCCGGAGGCCGAGTCCGAGCTCGTCGCGGGCTATCACACCGAGTACTCGGGAATGCGGTTCAGCTTCTTCTTCCTGTCCGAGTACGCCAACATGTTCGTCGTGTCGGCGATCGCGACGACGTTCTTCCTGGGCGGGCCGCTGTCGCCGCTGGGCCCTGTGATGAGCGGGGGCCTGTTCGACGTCTTCTGGTTCCTGGGTAAGGCGTTCCTGCTGGTGTTCGTGATGATCTGGCTTCGCTGGACACTCCCGCGCTATCGCGTGGATCAGCTCATGGATTTGTGCTGGAAGCGGTTGACCCCTCTGGGGTTCATCTGCCTGTTCGCGATCGGATTGGGCGAGCACGACATGCGGGTCTCGGTCGCGTTGGGCGCGGTCACGTTCGTCTTCATCGCCGTCGTCTTGAGCAAGGAGATCTTCGCTTCCGGGAAGACTCACCCGCCGTTGCCCAAGGTGAAGCCGGAAGCGGGAGGCGGGCCGTGAGCTGGGGCGAGATCGTCCTCAACGTCGTCTTTTATGCGTTTGCGGTCGCCGGCATCGCCGGCGCGCTGGCGGTCGCGGTTTCGAAGAACATCGTGCGATCGGCCTTCGCGCTCCTGACGGTGCTGTTCTCCGCGGCGTCCTTCTATGCGTTCATGCGCGCGGACTTCATCTTCGCGGCGCAGATCCTGATCTACGTCGGCGGGATCCTGGTGCTGATCATCTTCGCGATCATGCTCACCCACCGGATCACGAACGTCCGGCTGTCGAACGAATCGGCCCATAGCTGGGGGGCCTTCTTCGCGTGCTTCTGCGTGGCGTTCGCGCTGATCTTGATCGTGGCGACGTACCGCTGGAGCCGCGTGGAGAAGCCGATGGTGGCGGTGGTCGCGTCGCAGCCTCCCGTCCGGCTGGCGCTGGCGATGTATCAGGCGGACGGCACCACGGGCGTGACGCGCGGCGGGAGGATGATCGATGGACACGGCGTCCTCGTGGTGGACGCGCCGGATTTGCCGGGACGGATGAGGACGGGCGCCGCGGCGCGCATACGGATCGAAGGACCGCAGACGATCTTGCGGGACGTGCCGTTCGAACCGCGGGGGCCGGAAGGGCACCGGGCGCGCCTGGAGCTCTCCGGATTGCCCGCCGGCAAGTATCGGTGGAGCGTGGCGCTGGCCGGCGAAGAGCCTGAGGCGATCACGCCGGAGGTCCCGGCCGTCGACTTCGTGGCGGAGCGCGGCTTGACCAAGGCGATCGGCTGGGCGCTGATGGGGCGATATCTGCTGCCGTTCGAGGCGGTTTCCGTGCTGCTCCTGGCGGCGCTCATCGGCGCGGCGTTTCTGGCGCGCAAGGAGGTCAAGGCGTGAATCGGTGTTCACCGCAGAGGTCGCGGAACTGCGCGGAGCAGGACCGCGGAGGGGAAAGTGCTCATCGACAATCCTCGGTGCTCTCCGCGGCGTTGGCGGTGAAAGGTCACGCGGTTGCGGCGACCGAACGGGTGAACGAACGAACGGGTGAACGGGTGAACCAGTGAATTGGCAGGACTATCTGTTTTCGCGCCGCCCGCTGGAGACGCTCCTGGTGTTGAGCGCGGTCATCTTCGCGTGCGGCTTGTACACGATCATGACGCGCAGGAATGCGGTCTCCATCCTCATGGGGGTGGAGTTGGTGCTCAACGCGGCGAACATCAACTTCGTCGCGTTCTCGCAGTACGTGCCGCGGGCGGACATCCACGGCACGGTCTTCGCCATCTTCGTCATCGTGCTGGCGGCGGCGGAGGCGGCGGTGGCGCTGGCCATCATCATCGGGATCTACCAGAATTTCGGACGGGTCGACGTGGATCAAGCGGAGTCAATGAAGGGGTAATGAACCCACAGAAGCTGGTCTGGTTCGTGCCGTTGCTGCCCCTCTTCGGGTTCGCGTTCAACGTATTCATCGGGACGGCGATCCTGCGTGCGGCGCGCAAGCGGGGCGAAGGCGCCGAGAAGCTCGTCAGGCTTCTCGTCGGTCTGGTGGCGTGCGGCACGGTGGGCGCCTCGGCCGTGATCTCGTGGATCCTGTTCCTTCACGTGCGCGAGACCCATGTGGCGCTGGAGGCGCTTTTGGGATTCGACTGGATCAGCGTCGGCAGCGGTCATCTCCAGGTCGTCGCCCAGCACAAGCTCGTCGTGGATCGGTTGACCGCGGTGATGATCCTGGTCGTGACCAACGTCGGGTTTCTGATCCACGTGTATTCGACCGGTTATATGGCGGGGGAGCCGCGCTACGCCCGCTACTTCGCGTATCTCAACCTGTTCACGGGGTTCATGCTGATCCTGGTGATGGCCGGCAACCTCCTCTTGATGTTCGTCGGTTGGGAGGGCGTGGGCCTGTGCTCGTACCTGCTCATCAGCTTCTGGTACGAGAAGCTCGACAACGCCAAGGCCGGCATGAAGGCGTTCATCACCAACCGCGTAGGCGACTTCGCGTTCATGATCGGCGTGATGCTGCTGTTCGTCTACATCGGTTCGATTACGGGGACGTGGACGGTCGATTTCGGGGAACTGAAGCACGCCATCGGCCAGGCTCATAAGGCGAACATGATCGACGGGGGCGTCATGACCGCGGTGGGGATCCTGCTGTTCATCGGCGCGACCGGCAAGAGCGCGCAGATCCCGCTCTACACGTGGTTGCCCGACGCGATGGCGGGTCCCACTCCGGTGTCCGCGCTCATCCACGCGGCCACCATGGTGACGGCGGGCGTGTACATGGTCGCGCGGATGAACTTCGTCTACGCGATGGCGCCGTGGGCGATGGGCGTGGTGGCCCTGGTGGGGGCGGCGACGGCCCTCTTCGCGGGGACGATCGCGGTGACGCAGAACGACATCAAGAAGGTGCTGGCGTACTCGACGGTATCGCAGCTCGGCTTCATGTTCATGGGCGTAGGAGTGGGAGCGTGGGCGGCCGGGATCTTCCACCTGATGACGCACGCGTTCTTCAAGGCGTGCCTGTTCCTCGGGTCCGGAAGCGTCATCCACGGGATGCACCACGAGCAGGACATCCGCAAGATGGGCGGGCTCTGGCACAAGATCCCGCTGGTGGGCGCGTGCTTCCTGGTCGGCACGCTGTCGATGGGCGGCCCGTTGGCGGGGATGTTCTCCAAGGAAGCGATCATGGCGAAGGTCTACGAGCACGACCGCCTCGTCTGGCTGATGCTCGTGGCCACCGCGTTCCTGACGCCGTTCTACGT
>JACPRB010000047.1 GCA_016190155.1 Planctomycetota bacterium | reverse complement strand
GGGATTATTCACGTCCCAGGCGAGATCATCGACACATTGTTGAAGCGTTGCCTGTGTTCGTGAATAGATCGGGTTAGAGCGCAGGAACGGGTAACCGCAAGAACCGGTGAACGGAAGAAGGAATGAACGGCTGAACGGTTACGCCGGCAGATAGACATCCGTCGCATGCGAGATTCCTTGCAGGATTTTCGCCGGACGTCGAATAGGGGTGAGGGTTGGGAGTATCCACTTCATGATTCTCGCACCGTGCGTTCGTTTGTTGACCGCAGTCTTGTTGTCTCTTCAGGCTACGCCGCCGCCGGATGATCTGAGCCTTTCCAAGCGGTCGAGCGGCGTTCTTCTGCACCCGACGTCGCTGCCGTCGTCCTACGGCATGGGGGACCTCGGGCCGGCCTCGTTCGAGTTCGTCGATTTCCTTTCGGCATCCGGACAGAAGTGGTGGCAGATGCTGCCCGTGGTGCCTACGGGGCCTGGAAACGCCCCGTACGCGTCGCCGTCCGCGTTTGCCGGAAACCCGATGCTGCTGAGTCCGGAGCGGCTGGTCGCGGAAGGGCTTCTGTCGCCTGCGGACTTGCCGGCACGCCGACCCGTCGGGCCCGTCGATTACGGCGACGTATGGCAGTCGCGGCAGAACGTCTTACACAAGGCCTTTGCGGCCTTCCGGCCCGACGCCGATTTCCAGCGGTTCCGCTCGGCCAAGGCGGGGTGGCTGAACGATCATGCGCTGTTCTTCGCGCTCAAGGAGGAGCGTGGCGGCGCCCCGTGGTGGGAATGGGAGCCGGAGCTTCGCCAACGGGACCCGGCCGTGCTGGCCCAAGCGCGCCAGAGGCTGGCGGCGGAGGTGCAGTATCACGAGTTTCTCCAGTATGAGTTCGACAGGCAGTGGTCGGCCTTGCGGCAGCACGTCGCGAGCAAGGGGATCGGACTGATCGGCGATCTGCCGATCTACGTCTCGCACGACAGCGCCGACGTATGGGCTCATCAGGACCAATTCGAGCTGGACGCTCAAGGCAGGACGACGCGGGTGGCGGGCGTGCCGCCGGACGTCTTCAGCAAGGACGGCCAACTCTGGGGCAATCCGCTGTACCGATGGGACGTCATGAAGCAGCGGGGCTACGATTGGTGGGTCAACCGCATGCGCGTGTCGTTGGAGCGCTTCGACGCCGTGCGTCTCGATCACTTCATCGGCTTCGAGCGATTCTGGGCGGTGCCGGCCGGCGCGACGAGCGCCAAGGGGGGGCAATGGCAGCCGGGTCCCAGCGCGGATCTGTTCACCGCGATCAATGCGGCCTTGGGACAGCCTCGGATCATCGCGGAGGACCTCGGGACGTTGACGCCCGAGGTGCACGCGTTGCGGGATCGCTTCGGATTCCCCGGCATGCGCGTGCTGCAGTTCTCCTTCGACACGGACTTCTCATCGACGTACCACCAAGCGCGGCATCATCCGGCGAACTCGATCGTCTACACCGGAACGCATGACAACAACACGACGGTGGGTTGGTTCCGCGACAACGCCTCGCCGGACTTGCGGCGGCAGCACGGCTTTGCGCTGCGGCAGTTCGGCACGGACGGGAGCCAGATCCATTGGGACGTGATCAAGGAGGCGATGCGCTCTCCGGCGAACCTCGCGATCGTCCCCGCGCAGGACCTGTTGGGACTGGACGAATCGGCGAGGATGAACGTGCCCGGGAAACCCAAGGGCAATTGGGAGTGGCGGATGGCCCCGGGGGCGCTCACGCCGGCGATCGGCAGCAGACTGCGCGTGCTCAGCGCCGCGAACGGCCGGGTTGCGGGCGCGCAGGGTTCCAACGCTCGGGCTCCCTCCTTCGCGCGGGCGACCGCGGAGGGGATCGGGACATTCGGGCTGGCATACGTGTTCAAGGAAGGCCTCAACGCGGCGGAGAGTCTCGATGCCGAGCGCTTCGCGGAATCGATGCGGGCGATGGGGCGTAAGGAGTGGTGGATCGGCATCGGTGCTTTCTCCGTGGTATCGCACGGAGTGGATCGTTGGGTTCCGATGGGCGGGTTCGCCCGGGCGGTCGTGCCCATGACGGCGGGGATGGCGGCGGCGCAACTGGCGCTGGGAGGATTCGACCCGAAGGGGATCGGGATCGCGACGGGGGCGTATTCGCTCTCGGGTACGGCCGTGGAAACTACGGCGCGGTTACTCGGCTTCGCTTCGCCGGGGGGCTGGGTGTCGAAGGTGATCAAGCTTGGGTTGGGATTGTATCTCGGAGACAAGCTGGATCGTTTGGCGCACCGGTTCCTCTCGCGGAAGAGCGCTGCGGCGATGGAGGGTGTGGAGCCGAAGTTGAGCGCGCTGGGGGCTGTCGGGGAGTAGGTGGCGGAGTTGCGACGCAGCCGTGTCCCGTACGGGCTGTCGGCAATGGCCGCTGGTAACCGTTCAGCGGTTCAACAGTGCAACCGTTCACCCGTTCGAAAACCTCGTTCCGGCGTCCGGCTTCCGGAACGAATGAACGTGCGAACCGATGAACGGGTGAACGCTTGCGGCCGCTGGATTGCGTCACCGGGGGTGATCTCGGCGAAGGTGAAGCTCGCCCCGCCGGTCGTGTAGACTTGAAGAGATGCTTGCATCGGATCGATACGAGCTCATCGAGGAACTCGGTCGCGGAAGCATGGGAGTGGTATACCGCGCGCATGATCGGAGGCTGGGGCGCGAGGTGGCCGTCAAGATGCTTCTTCGCGACGGCGAGGCGAATCCGCGTCTGCTGGCGCGGATGATGCGTGAGGCGCAAGCGGTTGCGACACTGGAGCACCCCAACATCGTGCGGATCCACGACGTGCTGGAAGACGCCCTGGTCATGGAGTACGTGCGGGGGAGGCCGTTGGAGCTGGGGGCGCTTCCGCCGGCGGAACGCTTACGGGCGCTGGAGGACGTGGCGCGGGCGATTCACGCGGCGCATGAGCGGGGGATCGTTCATCGGGATCTCAAGCCGGGCAACGTGTTGCGGGAGGAGAGCGGGCGGGTGGTGGTGATGGATTTCGGGTTGGCGCATATGACGGGTGCGCGGACTCGGTTGACGCGAAGCGGAGTGGTGGTGGGGACGCCGCTGTATATGGCGCCGGAGCAGATTCGCGGGGAGCGGGCGGACGGGCGGGCGGACGTGTATTCGCTGGGGGTGATGCTGTACGAGGCGCTCGCGGGACACGTTCCGTTCACGGCGGCTACGCCGGCGGAGCTGTACGGGAAGGTGCTGATGAAGGACCCTCCGCCGCTCAAAGGGGTCTCGAAGGACTTGGCGACGATATGTCATCGGGCCCTGGAGAAGGACCCTCGTGATCGTTATCGGACGGCAAGAGCACTGGCGGAGGATCTGGAGAGCCATCGGGTGGGGCGAGCGATTGCGACGCGACCGATGAGCGTGTGGACTCGCCTGGCGCGCCGGAAGTCGGTCGTCTTGCTCGTGGGCGCGATCGGACTGCTCGCCGTCTTCGCGACGGGGACGGCCTTGAAACTGCGCTGGACGCGGGAAGATCTCGCGGACGACCGACGTGCGCTCCTGGAGGAGATGCGCCGGACGTCGGAATCGTGTCTGGAGGCGGCGTTGGACCTGCGGCGGGTGGGGAAGGTGGAGCGGATGGGGGAGTACTCGTCGAAGGTGTACGCGATCTGCGATCGCGTGAGCGGGGAGATGCCTGGATTGGCGGAGCCGCACTACGTACGGGGGAGGATGCATCGGGCGCTGATGAAGGAAGAGGAGGCGCTGGGGGAGCAGGAGCGGGCGCTGGCTAAGCAGCCGGGGTACGCGCGGGCGTTGTATGAGCGGGTGGTTCTCATGGCGCGGCGGTATCGGCAGCGGGCGGAGGAGATCGTCGAGGAGGAACGACGGCGGGAGGGATGCAGGTTGGTGAGAGAAGGGGGCGGGCAAGTGAGGCCGGGACAGCCTCGTGCGGCGCGATCCTGGCTGACCGTTGCGAAGACGGACCCGCGCGCGCGGGAGGTGCTGGAGAGGATGGAGAAGGATCTGGCGTTGCTGAAGACGGAGGCGGAAGCGCTGAGCGAGGAACAGAGGGCATGTGTGGAAGGATTCCGTGCATGGGCGGTGGACCAATGCGAGCACGTGCGATCGATCTTCGGCGGAGTGGTGGGAAAGGAGCCGCACCTGGAGGAAGCCTACGAGGCGTTGGCGACCCACGAGGGATCGCATGAGAAGTACGAGAAGGCGATCGAGTGGTGGACTGCGGGGATAGAGAAAGATCGGGGATATCTCCCTTTCCTCTGGGGACGCGGCCTGGCACGGAGGAATTGGGCTCGGTACGAAGCTCGTCGTGGCGAGAATGCCGTCGCGTTGTACGAGGGGGCGATCGAGGATTTCGACCGAGTGCTCGCGCTGGATCCTGGTCGACGCGAGATGTGGATATTGCGGGGCACGGTATGGATCGATTGGGGCAATTACGAAGCCAGCCGGGGGGAAGATGCCGGCGATCTGTACGCGAGGGCGATAGACGACATTGGTCAGGAGCTTGCCCTTAATCAGGGCCATGACGAGGCATGGTTGGCGCGCGGTACGGCGCGGGCGAACTGGGCTTTGTGCAAGGAGCGCCGCGGAGAAGATCCGGTCGCGCTGTACGAGGGGGCGATCAAGGACTGTGGAGAGGCCCTCAGCCGAGATCCTGAGCGCAGCGGGACATGGCTGTTGCGCGGCCTGACAAGGACGGGTTGGGGCGTGTACAAGGCCAGTCATGGCGAGGATCCGGTCGCGCTGTACGAGGAGGCGATCGAGGACTGCGGCAAGGCCCTGAGCCTTGATCCTGGGCAAAGCGAGACATGGACAGTGCGGGGATTGGCGTGCATGAACTTGGGCGAGTGGAGGGCCAGGCGTGGCGAGGATCCGGTCGCATGGTACGAAAAGGCGATCGAGGACTACCGTGAGTCGCACAAGCTGAATCCCGAGTACGACGAGGCGTGGGCGTGGTGTGCCATGACGCGAATGAAATGGGGGACGTACAAGCAAGGGCGCGGCGAGGATCCGGTGGCGCTCTACGAGCAGGTGATCGAGGAGAGCGGGGTAGCGCTCAGGCTGAATTCCGCAGGGGTCGAGACGTGGATGGCGCGCGGACAAGCGCGGACGAACTGGGGTTTGTACAAGGCGGAGCACGGCGAGGATCCTGTCGCTGCGTACGAGGAGTCGATCGGGGACTACAGCGAGGCGATTAAACTGGGGCCCGAACGGTCCGAAGCGTGGATGGGGCGAGGCGTGGCGCGGCTCAATTGGGGACTATACAAGGCGGGGCGTGGCGAAGATCCCGGCGTGTTATACCAGGAGGCGATCGGGGATTTCGAGAAGGCGGTAGCCATCAACCGTTCGAGGGCGGAGGCATGGCGCTTCCTGGGAGAGACCCATTTCTCATGGAGCCTGCATCTTGCCTCGCAAGGAAGGCCGGGAGATGCTCACTACCGCTCTGCCTGGGAGGCGTTTCGGCAGGCCGTGCGGCTCCATCCAGCGATGGAGCCGGTGGTACGCCCCCGGATGGAGGAATGCCGGCGACAGATCGGGGCGGGCTCGGGGGAGTAGCGCAGAGTTCGTGAGCGTCGCTGGATGAGCGGGCGACGGAGACGTTCGGCGGTTGCAGAACGGCTCGTGTACCGGATCAGCGCGTTCGAAGGCGTCGGCGGGCGGTGGCACTCATGACCACCCCCAGCAAGATCACGAACAGCGCGAGCGGGATGCCGCGCGATGAACTCGGGACCGACGCCTGGCAGACGCCGGACGTCTTGCGGCCCGAAGAGCCGACGAGCGGGGCGAGGGTCGTGAGCGGACCCACCACGAGCCCTCCCGCCGGCGTGATGGACTGGTTCGAGGAGGCGCCGCTGGCCAGGACGGGGGGCGGGTTGGCGCCGACGTTGAAGGAAACCTGGAAGGCGTGGCCGGCTCCGCCCCAGCCCGAGAAGTCGTAGCTGACGAACCACACGCGAGTCTCTCCGGCGGGAATCGCGCGAGTGAGCGCGAAGGCTGCGCTGCCGTCGTCGGCGGCGAACGGAGAGGAGAGCGACGCGATCAGCTCATCGGCCGAAGAGAGCCTGCCGTCTCCGTCGGCGTCCTCCCAGAGCGACGCGCGGGCCACGTCGACGGGCTCGATGCCGCTCCCCGTCGCGGTGATGCGCAGCTGCTGGACGATCGAGCCTTCGAGCCCGCCGGCGGTCAGCTCGACGGCCGCCATCGGCACGTTGTGAGCGAAAGGCGCGACGGGCGCCGGAGGAGGAAGCGGGACGTTGGTGATCGTGAGTTCGCCGGCATCGATGCCGACGGTGCCGACGGTCTTGGTGGCGCTGGAGATCGTGTTGCCGGTCGGCGCGACGGCGGACCCACTGGTCACTCCGACGGCGATGACGTCCCCCACGGTTGCGGGTTGGATCTCCGTCGCGAAGGCGGACGTCGCGGGAGCGGTTCCGTTCAAGTCGTAAACGACGAGCCACTGCTGGGAGGCGCCCGCCGCGATCGTGACGTTCGGCGCGAACGAGACCGTACCGTTGTCGGCCGCGTAAATTCCGGAGTCGAGGACGGTATCGATGCCGGCGTTGAAGATGCCGTTGGCGTTGGAGTCGACGACGATGAACACGTTGCCGACGTGGTTGGAATCGTCGCCGGATCCGAAGGCGTGCACGACCAGCCCGGTGACGGTGACGGCTTCAACGCTGCTGGTGTTGAGCATGATCTGGAGCATCTCGACGGTTTGCTCGCCAGCGGCGACGGAACCTGCGGATGGGATTGCGCCGCCGCGGGTGATGTGCAGCCCGCCGGCGGAACCGCTTGCGACGATTGTGACCGGAGCGCCCGTCAGCGGGAAGGTGCCGGAGGGCAGCAGCGGCAGGTCGGAGGTCGTGCCTCGGGCGCTGAGGTCTTGCGGCGCGGCCATGCCCGCTGCGACCGTGCTTCCGATGGGGGCATTGCCGGCCAGGGAGTACGTGACGATCCAGTCTCTGGACTCGCCGGCGGGCACGACTTGGTTGAGGCCCTGGAACGTGATCGCCCCGTCATCGACGGGGTAGGTCATCGGGCCGGCCAGGAGGACGTCGATGTCCGGATCGAGCAGGCCGTTGCCGTTGACGTCGTGATAGAGGCGTACGCCGGAGATGTGGGCGGCTTCGTCGCCCGTACCGGTCCCGGTGACGCGCAGGGAGTCGATCCTGACGTGTTCCTGGGAGGAGGCGGCGAGGCGCAGTTGGATCACGGAGAGATTCTGGGCGGTGTTGAGCTGGGTGGAGGCGGGCGGGGAGTTCGGACCGAGTTGGACGGTGAGGCTCCCGACGGTGGATCCTACGGCGTTGAAGGAGAAGGCGGCGCTGGGGGAGCTTTCGTTGCCGGCGCCGTCGACGGCGGAGACGCGCCAGTAGTAGGTTCCCACGGGCAGGACGCTGGAATTGAAATCAATGGAATCGGTGACGATGTCCAGGACGAGCGGGCCGGAGAAGGACGGTTCGTTGTCGAGCTGGAAGCGATAGCTGACGGCGCCGCCGACGGCGGTCCAATCGAAGTAGACTCCCGTCGCGGCATTCACGGAGGTTCCGTCAGGCGGCGTCAGGAGGGTCGGCGAGCCGGGGGAGACGGTATCGACCGTGACGCCGTCGGAGGAGCGGGTGGACACGAGGCCGCTGCCGTTGGTAGCGCGCACGGTCACGTAATAGGTAAGTCCCGCGGCAAGGGAGAGGGAGCCGTTGGCCCCGGAGGTGACGGTGCCGACGGAGACGAAGGGTTGGATGTCGGTGGCCCCCGGGGACGTGCCGATGGCCCATTCGTAGGAGAAGATGCCGCTCTCGGGATCGGTGAAGCCGGTCCAATTGGAGCTGAGTTGCCAGGTGTAGTTTTGCCAGTCGATGTCGGAGCTGGGGCCGTCGTTGACGGTTCCGCCGGCGGGCGGGGTGTCGTCCACTCTGACGCCGTCGGAAGATGCGGTGGTCGAGAGCCCCGCGCCGTTGATGGCGCGGACGGTGACGGTGTAGGTGGTTCCCGAGGTGAGCGTCAGGGAGGAATTGGACGCGCTCGTGGAGGCGCCGACGGAGACGAACGCTTGGACGTCTGTGGCGCCGGGGGCGGTGCCGACGGCCCATTCGTAGGAGGCGATGCCGCTCTCGGGGTCGCTGAAGCCGGACCAGTTCGCGGCGATGGTGGTCGTGGAGGTCTGGTAGGAGATGTCCGGGCCGGGGCCGTCGTTGACGGAACCCGCGATGGGGGCTGTGGCGTCCACTCCGGTGTCGACGACGAGCGCCTTGTTGGCGCCGAGGGAGCCCGGCGTGCCGGGGGCGGCCAGGGTGAGGGTGGCGGCGTTGCCCGCGGCGTCTTGGATGGGGCCACTGAGGGCATTGATGGCGGTGTAGTCGAGGTCGGGGGAGTTGTCGCCGGCGGCGATGGTGTACGTGAAGGTGAGGGTGTTGGTGCCGGAGCCGGAGGAGTAATCGACGGCGGTGCCGGGACCGCCGGTGGCGAGGGTGATCTGCGGGGTGCCCGTGACGGTGACGGGTTCGGAGAAGGAGACGGTGACGTCGAGGACGGCGCCGGTGCCGTAGGAGCCGTCGGGTGTGGGAGAAGCGACGTCGCTGACGCTTGGCGCGGAGGTGTCGATCGTGATGGAGAGGGCGGGCGAGGCCGGGCTGGTGTTGCCGGCGATGTCGGTGGAGATGACGGTGAAGGTGTAGGGAACGTCGGCGAGCGGTGAGGAGGTGACGGTGTAGACGCCGGCGCCGTCGGCGGTGGCGGTGCCGCGCAGGATGGCGCCGGTATAGAGATTGACGACCGCGTTGGGTTCGGTCGTGCCGGTGAAGGTGGGTGTCGAGTCG
>JACPRB010000033.1 GCA_016190155.1 Planctomycetota bacterium | reverse complement strand
TCGGGTCGGTTGCCTGAGCACTCCGGAAGATCTTCGCGTCGCGAGAAGATGTGGATCGTGAGTAGTGCAGAGGACTCAGAGAAGACGACTAGGGTGAACCCGGTTTGCGGACGACGCGCGTGTTGGTCTCCAGCCCGAGCAGGGAATAGACCTTGATGATGAGGGCGCGCAGGCCGGCGGACTTGCTCATGAATTCGTCGGCGCCCATGGAGCGCAGGCGCTCTTCGAGGTTGGGGTGCTGGGCGATCGCCTCGCGTGTGTGCGCGGAGTACACGACGACCTTGGTGTTGCGGAAGGCCTGCAGGTCCCGAATGCTGGCGAGGACTTCGTCCCCCGTGGTGTCCGGGAGCATGAAGTCGATGAGGACGAGGTCGGGCTTGAATTCCTGAGCCATGCGGATGCCGTCCCGGCCCCAGGAGGCGTATCGCACGCTCAGGCGGGCGTCGCGCTCCAGCTCGAGCTTGACGACGTTGGCGAAGTTCACCTCGTCGTCGATGATGAGGATCTTCTGGCGCGGCGTCGCGGGGATTTCCTTCTGGGTGATCTTGAGGAAGGTGGCCAGGTCCTGCGAGCGAATCAGGTAGTCTCCGATGTTGTGGGACAGTTCGGCGCTCAGGATGCCCGAGCGGATGGCCTCGCGGATCTCCTCCTCGGTGCGGCCGAACTCGCGGGCGGCTTCGGCGACGGTGTAGATCTTCTTCTCCACGACACCAGATCTTACCCTGCGGAAAGGGTTCACTCAAGGGACGTTCGGATGGATCCGCAGCAGTTCGTGGACATCGCGTCAGGGGCCTGGTAGCCTCCGGCTCCATTTATGAACAAGCCGGCCGTCCGATTCGGTCTGCTCGGCACGGGGTACTGGCGCACTTTTGCCGGGGATCTGCTGCGGCAGTGGCCGCGAATCGCCTTTCCTCTCGATTTCGGAGAAGGCGTTCCCGAGCATGGTCTTCCTCGAGCTCTTCCTTCGCTGGATGCAGACCGGGACGAATCTCCACCTGCCGGATCTCCGTACGATGGTTGCGTGCTGGCCCATCATGAGCCACAAGCCGTAAGCAGCCTTAAGCTTGGGGAATTCTCCGCAGCTTCACCCGCTCCTGCGTCGAAAAGTGCGCATCTTATGGACCCATTCGACCCTTTTCGTGCATCCCCGCGATTTTCGCTTATTGGCACCTCCTTTGCGCGTTAACATGCGTCCATGGTGCCTCTGAAGCGCTGGAATCGCCCGATTCTCGTCGCGTTGGCCGTTATCGTGGCCGTCTTCGGCGCCTTCGAACTGGTGGAGCGCACCGTATTCAGGGGGGCCGATCCGCAAGTCTCCCGCTACTTGCACATGGCTCGCGGAGTGGGGACCTCGCTGCTCGTGGCCATGGTCCTCGTGCTCTACTTCGTAGGCCGCGCCGTTCCGAGCCTCCCGCTGCGAGGGGATGAAGTGCCGGCGGTCGAAGGCCGGGAAGGCGAAGCGGTTCTGTTCCGGAGGAACCGCTGGTTGGTGCGTATGCGCTGGCTGATCGTCGCCCTGCTGACGGTCGTCGTGCTGTTGTTCGGTTTCGTGGCCGGCACGATCGCGGCCGACTGTCGGGTCCCGTTGCTGACGGCGACGATCGCGCTGGGCGTCGTGAACGCCGTGTTCGAACGGCTTGTTCGGGGGCGCGTGTCCCCCGCCCGGGTCCTCTGGATCCAGATGGCGGGTGATCTCGTCTTCCTCAGCGTCATCGTGCATTACACGGGCGGCATCGAGAACCCGCTCGTCTGGTTCTATTCCCTGCACATGGTTCTGGCCGGGATTCTGCTGGAAAGACCGCCCGCGTTCGGGATCGCCGCGTTGGCCTGCGCACTCATTGTGGGCTTGACGATCCTCGAAGGGACGCAGATCCTGGCGCATCACGGCTTTCCACTGTATTCGCCGTCGAACGCCGGACACGTCGCGCAGGACATGCGGATCGGCGGTTTCGTGGCGCTGGCGCTGTGCCTGCTCATCGTCATGACGATGATCCTCACGATCTCGGTGCGGGACAGTTTGAGGGAGAGCGAGCGAGACCTCTTGAGAGCGTACAAGATGGCCGCGATCGGCCGCTTGAGCGCCGGCGTCGCCCACGAAATCAACAATCCTCTGGGCGTCGCCTCCGCGCGCATCAAGCTCCTGCTGGAGAAGGCCGATGAGCTCGGCATTCGGGATCGGACGCTGTCGGATCTGGGCGTGGCGGACCGGCAGTTGGACCGCGTGTCGGCGATCGTACGAGGGATGCTGGCTTACGCGCGGCCCATTTCGGCCAATCAGCAGCCGCTGGACCTGACCCGAGTGGTGCGGGACGTGGTGACGGGGGTCCATCCCAAGGGAGGCCTCCATGACGTGCGCATCGAGGAACACCTGTCGGACGGACCGCTGATGATCCAGGGCAATTCCAGTCAAATCGCCCAGATCGTCGTGAATCTGCTGATGAACGCCTTGGAGGCGATGCCGGGCGGAGGCGTCGCCCGGGTCAGCACTTGGCAGGAGAACGGTTCGGCCGTGCTGGAGATCGCGGACACGGGGGTCGGCATACCGCCGGACGTGCAGGCCAAGATGTTCGAGCCGTTCTTCACCACGAAGTCGGATCAAGGGGGGACGGGTCTGGGGCTGGCCATCGTCGACGGCTCCGTGGCGGCGCATCACGGGAAGATCGAGGTGGACAGCGCTCCAGGGCAAGGCACGACCTTCACGGTTCGATTTCCAGCGTCGAAGGGAGGCGCCCAGTGATTACGGGACGGATCCTCGTCGTGGATGATGTTCCGGAGATGCTCGACGTCTGCCGCGACATGCTGTCGAACCTCGGAGCGGAGGTGGTCACGGAATGCGATGCCGATCAGGCCGTGCGCCGGTTGGAATCGGAGCCGTTCGATCTGGCCATCGTCGACATCCGCATGCCGGGACAGGACGGGCTTTCCGTGCTGCGCCGGGCGCGCGCGGCCAATCCGAGCATCGCGGTCCTTCTGATGAGCGCCTTCCCGACGGAGGAGAGCGTCGAACAGTCGGTGAAGCTGGGGGCGTCGGGGTACATCACCAAACCCATCACGCCCGATCAGCTGCGCACGGCGGCGACGCGGGCGCTGCTCACGCAGCGACTCGGCGGCATTTCGCCGGCCCCGGAGAATACGACGTTCTTCGAGGGGATGTTCGGCCGTTGCGAGGCCATGCGGCGCGTCTACGCATTGATCGAACGGATGGCGCGAGCGGACGTGGACATTCTCGTCATGGGCGAGAGCGGGACGGGCAAGGAGCTGGTGGCGCGGGCGTTGCACGCGCGGGGTCCGCGGGCCCAGGGGCACTTCGTCCCGATCGATTGCGGGGCGATTCCGGAGAATCTGCTGGAGTCGGAGCTGTTCGGCCATGAGAAGGGCGCGTACACCGGAGCCGTGAACGCGCAGCGCGGACTGATCGAGTTCGCGCACCAGGGCACGATCTTCCTCGACGAAGTGGCCGAGTTGCCGCTGTCGTTGCAGGCCAAGCTCCTTCGGGTCGTCCAGGAGCGGCAGTACAAGCGGGTGGGGGGCGCGGAGTATGTGGGCGTGGACGCGCGCATCATCGCCGCGACGAATCGCGACATCGATCGCGAGGTCCGGGAAGGGCGATTCCGCGAGGATCTTTTCTATCGGCTGAACGTCGTGCGGATCGAGATACCTCCGTTGAGGGAGCGGCGGGAAGACGTCGTGTCGATGTTCGAGTATTTCGTCCAGCGAGAGGCTCCTCGGTTCGAGCGGGTGATTACGGAGATCGAGCCCGCGGTGCGCCTGGCGTTGGAGCGCTACTCCTGGCCCGGCAACGTCCGGGAGATGCTCAACGTGGTGAGGCGGACGCTCGCGTTGGGGGGCGGCGAACACGTCCTGCTGCGCGATCTGCCGGGCGATCTCGTCGAGCAGCCGCGGGACGGCGCGCGAGGGTTCTTCGCGCAACGCGAGACGCTGCTGCGGTCTTTCGAGCAGCGCTATCTGTCGGAGCTGCTGGCGCGGCACAACGGGGACGTGGCGGCGGCGGCCGTGGAGGCGGGCATTCCGCGGGGGACGTTCTATCGGCTGATGAAGAAGTACGGTTTGCGCAGCCAACCGCATTGAGCGCGATCCGTCTCTGTGCCTGTCACACGAACGAGAATTTCCCTTCCGCCGATGTGACAACCCTAATCCGTTCATCCGTTCATCGGTTCACCCGTTCGTCTGTTCAGGCGTTCGCTGGTTCTGGAGTTCGAACTTCGCAACGGGAGAACGGGGGAACGTATGAACGGGTTAGGGTTGTCACATCGGCATGAATGATGGGTCGCCAAACCGCGCGTGGCGAACGTTCTCGCGGTGGCACGGAACTTGCCGTTTGTACTCGGGATGAAGCGCGCCATCGCTCTGGCCATGGGGGCCTCGGAGAAGTGGCAGGAGCTCGAGGAGCGGCTTTCGGCGGAGGCGGAGGTGTTGGTCATCCGCACGTCGTCGCCCGCGACCCTCGTGCGTCAACTGGCTCGGGAGCCCGTGGGGGTCATCGTGTTGGTTCTCAACGAACACCGGCGGAACGCCCCGGAGGTGGTGGCCGCCGTCAAGCAGTTCGCCCCTGCCGTTCCGATCATCGCCTACTCGCCGGAACCCGCCGACCTGGATGCCGACGTCATCCAGGAAGGGCTGTTCTGCTACATGGGCGGCGCTCCCGTCGACTCCGTCGCGGAGGCCGTGCATGCGGCCTTGACGAGAGGGGATCGAAAGGAGAGTACGTGATGCCCGCGACCATCCTGACGATCCTGTTCGGTCTGGCCTGGGGTCAGCAGGAAGAGCCCGCCCCCGCCCCGGCTCCGCAGGAAGAGGCGGCCAAGCCGTGGCTGGATGAGTTCCTGGGCGTTCCCACCCACGGGTTTCTGACCGTGCGCTATCGCTTTCGCGCCGCCAACGACGACAACGCGCGCGACAACGACCTCTACGAGTACCTTTCCGCCGACATCGGCCAGGCCGACCGCCATCGCATCACCGGACACCTCTTCGTGCGCGCGACGGAGGATCTCGACGGCGAGACCAACGAGAGCGGCTTTTTCGCCTTCGACAATATTACGGACAGCTACGACAGCGCGCTGAACGCCCGGCTGTACACCGCGCACTTGGATGTCCGTCGGCTGGGCCCGTTGGAGGACGTCCGCCTGGGTCGACAGTTCCTGGAGGAGACGCCGCTGACGTTCCACTTCGACGGCGTGCTCGTGGAGTCGGAGGCGCTCAAGGGGCTCCGCGAGCTCCAAGCCGGCGTCTACGGCGGCCTCCCCGTGCACTTGTACGAATCGTCCACGGACGGCGACGCGATCGTCGGCACGTACCTGAAGGCGGAACCGTGGAGCGGGGCGCACGCGCGCTTCGATTACACGCGCGTCATCGATGAGTATTTGTTCGGGACGGAGCGCAACGATCTCTTCGGCCTCGGGCTGACGCAGCGCTGCGGGGAGCGCTTCCTGATCGGCGGACAATACAACGTCCTCGAGGGCGAGCCCCACGACATCCTGGGCCGGACGACGTTCTTTCATCCGGAGCTCGATCTGCAAGTCCAGCTGACCGCGTACCGGCTCTTCGAGACGCAGAGGGCGCTGGCGATCGACGTCGACTCCTTCTTCACCGCGGCGCGGGAGTACTTCCCGTTCTGGCAGACGCGGTTGTTGGTGAGCAAGGGGTTCGGCAAGCACTTCTCTCTCCAGGGCGGCGTGGACGTGCGGGAGCTCAGGCGCGACGGGGACGAGGCGCCGCTCAATCGAGAATTCCGCCGGTACTACCTGACGCCGACGGTGATGGACTGGCCGTGGCCGCGGTTTACGGCCGGCGTGACCTTCGAGGCGTGGCAGGTTCCGGGGACGGACAACGGCGACATCCAAACGGCGGGCTTCGACGTCGGGTACAAGGCGTCGGACGCGCTGAAGCTGAGCGCCGGAACGTCGTTCGCGGTCTACAAGTTCGACGTCCTGGCCGATGCGGAGCGGGAGAACGTGCGCACGGTCTACGCGCGCGCCGTGGCGTCGCTCAGCGCGGCATTGAAGGCGGATCTCTTGGTGGAGTTCGAGGACGCGGACATCGATGAGTTCTGGACGGTGAAGGTGGGGGTCACCCAATCGTTTTGACCAAAACCATGAGGACCCTGAGGATAACAGAGGACCCGGAGAAGAAGCGAACACCAGAGGACCCGGGGAAGAGGGGCCTCTTTGGCGCCCTCCGTAATCGCCTGAAGCCCTTGGCGGCGGTCTTGCTGCTGGGGACGGCGGCGTGCGCGGTGCTGAACGCCTTGATTCCCGAAGGGCCGCCCAAGCGCCCGTTCAGCCACAAGATCCACGGCCCGGAGCAGGAACTCGAATGCGCCGCCTGCCATGGGAAGGCGGAGACGGGCGCCGAGGCGGGCATGCCGGCCAGTCTGAAGCGCTGCATGATGTGTCATGAAGGCATCGACGAAAAGAAGCCGCCGGAGCGGCAATTGACGATGCTGGTCGGCGAGAAACCGGAATGGTCGCGCGTGACGGACCTGCCGGAAGAGATCACGTTCTCCCACAAGACGCACGTCGACGCCAAGATCGGCTGCGGCGAGTGCCATCGCGGCATCGAGACGAACGAGTCGGTCACGAAGGACGTGCGGGTCGAGAAGGACGACTGCATGGGATGCCACGCGCGGCGTGGAGAGTCGAACGAGTGCGCGACGTGTCACAAGGAGATTCGCAAGGAGACGCCGCCGGCGACGCATCACCGCAACTGGGAGCAGATCCACGGGCTCGTCGTGCGCTCCGGGGAGAATCCGCCGGTCGAGAACCGGTGTTCGTTGTGTCACACCCAGGCGCACTGCACGAACTGTCATCAGGATCAGCCGCCGCGGAATCACACGAATTTCTGGCGCATTCAGGGGCACTCGATCGCGGTCGGGGTGGACCGCAGCAGCTGCGCCACTTGTCACCGCAGCGACTTCTGCGATCGCTGTCACGCCGAGACGGCCCCGCGGTCGCACCGGGGGGCGTGGGGCGGTCCCCGGAACCAGCATTGCCTGGGTTGCCACAATTCGCCGGGGTCGCAGGGGTGCGCGCTGTGCCACAAGGGGGGGGCACCGAGCCATGTGCTGGCCTCGCCCAGACCGACGTGGCATGTCTCCGGCATGAACTGCCGGCAGTGCCATGGGCCGGGCTTGGTGCCCCCGATGCCGCACGTGGATAACGGAGATAACTGCAGTGGATGCCATCCATAAAGAAAGAACGCTTGGTCGGGATACGAAGGAGGGTAACGCGATGAAGTCTCGTTTGCTTCTGAGCCTGCGCGCGGCGGTGGTCCTCACCGCGACGTGCCTGGCGGTTCTGCCGCTGATGGGCGGGTGTGTCAAGGACGGCGACGACGGCGCCCAAGGCCTGCCGGGTCAGCCTGGCCAGCCGGGCTCAACGGTCGTAGCGAGCCCGACGGACGTGGGCCTCGAGTTGGGCGAAGACATGCCCGGTCTCGTGCTCGACATCACGGGCGTCTCCGGCGGCACCGGCACGGGCGGCAACTTCCTGTCGGGCGACAAGATCGCCGTGACGTTCACGATCAAGAAGAAGGACGGGAGCAGCTTCTCGCTGAGCGAGGTGGACTCGACGGCGATCTGGGTCGCCGGCCCGACTTCGAACTACCAGCACATCATCCCGTCTGGGAACTCCTTTTCCTTGTCGGACATCAAGACCGCCGCCGTCCAGAACAGCGACGGGTCTTACACGTACACGATCCAGACGGCCCTCCCCGTGAACTACGGCGCACCGTTCTACGACACGAGCAAGTTCACCGACGGTGAGCTCACCGGCCAAGCCCTCCTCTCCGGCACGTACACGGTCGCGATGAGGATGTACAAGAACTACACGGAGACGACCGGGGTCAGCTATCGCGACGTCGGCTGGGACACGTTCGATTTCCTCTTCGGGACCGCCACGACGATCGAATCTCGCGAGGTTGTGAAGGACACCAACTGCAACCAATGCCACGCGCAGATCCAGATGCATGGCGGGACCTATCGCAGTACGAAGCTCTGCGTCACGTGCCACACGTCCGGCGCCGAAGACCGGTACAGCGACACGATGGGCGTGGGCGACACGACGAATGTGACCATCGACTTCAGGGTCATGATCCACAAGCTGCATAACGCGGCGCATCTCCCCTCCGTGCTGGGTGTGGGGACGAACCCGGCCACGGCGCAGAGGGTGTACACGGCGACGCCCACGCCGTTCAAGGTGGGCGGCAGCGGTTATGCCGGATCGACGACCTACGATTTCTCGGAGATTGCCTTCCCCGTGTGGCCGAACCTGAGCTACGCGTTACCGAGGAACAAGGGGTACTCCTCGCTCAGCACCACCGATAAGTCCACCGACGACAAGATCCGCACCGGGGCCGCCGATTGCTCGAAGTGCCACGGCGACCCGGACGGATCGGGATCGCTCACGGCTCCCGCGCAGGGCAGCCTGGCGTATGCGCAACCGAGTCGACGCGTCTGCGGCTCCTGTCACGACGACATCGACTGGGACTTGAACGTCGGCGGGTACTGCTTCATCAAGAACGATACGAACGGCCATCCGACGCAGTTGAACGATTCGGGGTGCACGACGTGTCACTTGCCGACCGGGAACAACCTGGCGGTCACCGAAGGGCACCTCCATCCGTTGAAGAACCCGACCTACAACCCAGGTTTGAACGCGACGATTTCCGCGATCACGCCTTCGGCGGGATCGACGCTCGATCCGGGCGAGAAGCTGGCGTTCACATTCGACATCAAGAACGACGCGAACGCGGCCATCAACCCGAGCACCAACGCATCGTCGCTCTACTTCGTGCTCGCGGGTCCGACGACGAACCGGAACCTGCTCTTGTACACGTCCATCAGCTCGAAGGTGCTCGGGACCGGGGCCGGTCCGTATACGATGAACGTGCCCCAGCCCGTGAGCCTCGAGTATGCGGGGAACGCCGCGGGCGTTGGAACGCCCCATCTGCTGCTCAACACGCCGATGTGGAGCTCGTCGGATGCATCGACGGTCTATGAGGTGACGGCCTACGGCGGCGTGGGAAAGGGAGACACGACGTTGTCGGCTGCGGGTGCGGTCGGCGACGACTACGTCACGGTCACGAGCATCACGGACTTCCATAAGGGCGACTACGTCGTCATCGATCGCGGAGCGGGCGGAGAGGAGTATCTGCAGCTCGCAGCGGTCGATGGGGCCACGAATCGCCTCTACTTTACAGGGACCACCAACTACAGCACGATGAGCCGTGTGGTGCTCCGGAACGCCCACCTTGCCCTGGCCACGATTCGTGAAGTTACGCTCACCACGAGGACCGTGACCACCCAATACACGATCACGGCTTCGCCGGCGACGATCACGGAGGTTGCGGGGTTCACCGCCGGAAACGCGATCATCGTGAGCTACACGATCGACTGGGTGACGCCGAGCACGTACAAGGCTCCCTACGGCGACAGCGCCGACCTCGGCGACGACTGGGGGGATTGGGGAGGCAAGGACATCGTGGATGGGACGTATACATTGGGCTTCTGGGCCGCCAAGTCGAGCATCAGCGTCACGTTCCCTCCCTCAGGCGAGGCCACGAGTTACACGGCGCCTTCGCTGATGGCGTCCGGTGGTGATTTTCTTGTAGGTACAGCGACGGAGATCGAGCCGTACGCGCTCATCTCCTCTGCGAACAACTGCACCGTGTGCCACGACCAGCCGCAGTTCCACGGGGGCAGCCGGCGAGGTGCGGACACGTGCCTCATCTGCCATGCCCAGGCCGGGGCGGAGGACGGTCCGCGGCGCGTCTGGGTTCAGGCGAATGCCAGTCCTGCCGTCGATTCGCTGGCGACCACCGGCGTGACGATCAACTACCGGACCATGCTGCACAAGATCCACAAGGGCAAGGACATGTTCTATGCCGACACCTATGCGGTTGTCGGCAATGGCGGCACGGCGCACTATTATGATGAGGTCGGCTTCCCCGCGATGCCCAACGGCGTCAAGCACTGCGACAAGTGCCATGGCACGTCGAACAGCGCGTGGGAGGAGCCGGAGGACCGGACGCATCCGACCAACCAGACGATGCCCTTGCGCCGCTGGAGGGCCGTGTGTCTGGCGTGCCACGATTCGCCGGACGTCCAGGGCCACTATGATCTGATGACCTCGGGTTCCGGGTACGAGTCGTGCGGCGCGTGCCATGATCCAGGTAGTGTTTACTCGGTCAAGGTAGTTCACAAGAACCGATAGGAGCTCAAACGGATGGAAGGCGGCCGTGCACGGGCGTGGGGGCGATGGCTTGCGTCCTCCTGGGGCGTACTCGTCCTCGCGCTCGTGGTGCTGGCTGGCCTTGCCGTCCGACGTTCGCGGGAATCCGTGCCGGCGGCGGCGCGAATCAAGCCTCCGCCGGCAGCGTCCCATGTGATTCCGGTCAGCGCTCCTTCAAGTGAGCCACGCAGTGAGTTCGAGGCTCCGCGCCCGAAACGCCGGGCGGATGCGCTCACGGATCCGTCGGCCGTTCTTCTCGATGCCACGGCCGATTTCGATACCCGAAGCGCCGCCATGCGTCTGCTGGGGAAGAAGGCGCGAACCGACCGCCAAGCCCGACACGTGCTCGCGGAATACGCGGCTTCGGGGACCGATGCGACGACTCGGCGTGAGGCGCTCGCGGCGGTACTGCGTTGGGGCGGCGACGAGGAGGTCTCGCGATTCACCGATGCGCTCATGACGGGGCGCGATCCCGCAGAAGTGGTTTGGGCGGCTCGCCACTTGGCGGGGAACGGCTCCAAGGCCGCACAAGATCTGTTCGCTCAGCTGGCGTGGAACCACCCTGTGGCTGAGGTTCGCCATCGCGTTCAGGAAGAGCAGTCAGGGTTGTTCTGCGCGGAGCATCGCCTTGAGCCCGAGGAGAGGTAGGCTCCGGCGTTTTTCCCTTGCCGTTGCGGAAAACGCCGCACCCTCCGTGAGCAATTTCATGCATTCGGTGCGGCTTCTCTTTTGCTGGAGGCCAGGTACTTTGGTGACTTTCTGGGCCGATCGGACCGGCACCCTCCGATGAAGTAGCTTGACACCCGGATCCGCGGAAGGAGAACGACGTCTAGTGCACCAGGAGACGCGAGCTAGTCAAACGCGAGATCCGGGAGTCCGTCCACGGTTGGTGATGTCGCTGATCGCCGTGGTCGTCCTTTGGGCTACGCTCACGGGGATCAGCCACATCTCCTCGCTGCGTGCGGGAATGGGGCATCTGGCCGTTCTCCTGGGGGCCGCGGTACTGGGGGCGGTCCTGTCCGTGGTCTGGCCGGGCCTGCACCGCTGGCTGACCTCCATACCCTTTGCGGTCGCTCTCTTGGGGGCGGTCTTGGTGCTCACCGCGTTCGGCACCTTCGTTCTCCAAGGCGCGCCGCCGGAGGAGCTCGTCAAACGATATGGATCCGCGGCGGCCGAAATGATGACGTTTCTCTCGCTCGACGACGTCTTCCACTCGGGGGCCTACCGCGCGTTGCTAGGCGTGCTGGCGCTCGCCTTGACGCTCGTGACGATCAAGCGGAAGGCCTGGCGTCTTCCGGAGTGGGGATTCCTGGTGCTGCACCTGGGGGTGGTCGCCGTCCTCGTGGGCGGCCTCATCGGCAGCTTCAAAGGCCTGCGCGGTTTCATCGACATCCACGAGGGGCAGGTCGTCGATTCGATCCAGCTGACGAATCGCGACGGCACACCCCAGAACGAGCAGCGGCCGCTGGGGTTCGGACTGCGGTTGGATAAGTTCGAGATCGAACGCTATCCCCTCGAATACCGGTTCCTGGTGTACGCGGCGGAACACGGCGAGTATGCCGTGATCGCGTCGCATTCCATGAAGGATGCCGCGCGGTGGACGCCCATCGGGGATAGCGGCGAGGAGTTCCGCCTCGTGAAGGCGTATCCCGATTTCTTGCTCCTTGAGGAGTTGCGCGAGAGCGACGACCCGTCGAGTGGCCCTGCCGTGCAGTTGCGCGTCTATGAGCCGGATGGCTCAAGTCGTCCCCTTATCTTGCTGGCCGCGGAGAAGGGGCGCGAGGTCGCGACGCTCTCGGGAGTGGCGCTGCGGTTCGTCTGGGAGCCGGACGCGTACAAGCCGGAGGCGACGGGGGAGCTGCCGGAGCGACATGCGGTTGCCGTGCAGGGCGGACCGGAGATCGAGGTTGCCCCCGGCCAGACGTATCCGCTGGGCGGGTACGAGATGAAGGTGGTGACTTTTCTGCCGGACTTCATCTACGACACGAAGGCGCGCGAGGGCCGTTCACGCTCGCCGGTTCCGAACAACCCCGCCTTGAAAGTGTCGATTCGGAAAGAAGGCGGGGGACCGAGCGAGGAACGCTGGCTTTTCGCGCGGATGCCGGAATACAGCCATGGCAGCGGTGAGGGGCCGAAGCTCGTCTACACGTATCAGGCGCCGCGAAAGCCCGCCGAGCGGGAGCTTGTGATCGTCGGTAAGACGCGGGAGGTCATCGATTATCGTCGAGGAACCGAGGCGGCGCGGGCGCTCCTGAAGATCGGCGGCACGGACGAAGATCCGATCGCGCCGGGCGTCACGATCGGTTGCGAGCGACTCTTGGAGCGGGCCGAAGAGGCGCACGTCCCGACGACCCGCTCGATCGAGTGGCAAAGGCCGGTCGCCGAGATCGAGCGGCGGTGCGGAGAGACGGTGGCGCGGGAATTCCTGGGCGCGGGGCCGAACCAAGCCCTGAGGGTCGGCGAGGACGGGCCGGTGCTCGTCTTCGACAAGAAGAGCGACGACATTCGGGCGTACTGCAGCCGGGTGTCGGTCGTGGAGGGGGAGAAGGCGGTCAAGGCCGCCACGATTGTCGTCAACAGTCCTCTGGAATGGCGGGGATACCAGTTCTACCAATCGAATTATCGTGCGGATGATTTGAGCTATTCGGGCATTCTTGTCGTGAAAGATCCTGGGTTGCCTATGGTATACGCGGGATTCGTGATGGTGAGCATCGGGGTCATCTTCATCTTCTATCTGCGGCCGCGCATCCGTCGGGCGCGCATCGCGGCGAAGAGGAGCGCGCTGTGAGCCGTGAAGCGATCCTGGTGGCGGGACTGATGGCGGCGTACGCGGCGTCGCTGATCGTGTGGCTCTTGGGGGCTCTGGCGCGTCGCGAACGCGTCTCCCAGGCTTCGGTGTGGATCTTCGCGGCGTCGCTGGTCATCAACACGGCGATCATCGGGATGCGGTGGGTGGAGGCCGGGCGCGCCCCGTTCAAGACACTGTACGAGACGCTGCTGTTCTATCCGTGGTGCGTGGCGGTGGTGACGCTGGTGCTGCTGGGCTTGTACCGGCTGCGGGTGCTGATTCCGTTGTCGGCGGCGGCATGTTTGGCCGGCTTGGCGTACGCCCGTATGAAGCCGGACGTCGAAATCGTCAATCTGCCGCCGGCCTTGCAGAGCGCGTGGTTTGTCCCCCACGTGGTGACGTATTTCATTGCCTATGCGGCTCTGTTCACGTCGTTTGCGTTGGCGATCCTGGCGCTGGTGCGTCCGCAGTGGCGGTCGCAGAGGGAGGAGGCGGGCTTTGCGGATTACGCGCACCGCTCCGTCGAGTTCGGCTTCATGGCGCTCACGTTGGGGTTGGTGATGGGCTCGGTGTGGGGAAAGTTCGCGTGGGGCGATTATTGGGCGTGGGATCCGAAGGAGAACTGGGCGCTGGTCACGTGGCTGGCGTACCTAGTGTACCTGCACGGGGTGTACATCAAAGGCTGGCGCGGACGGCCGGGAATGGTAGTCTGTGTGCTCGCGTTTGTCGCGGTGATGTTCACGTACCTGGGAATGAACCTGCTTCCTTCGGCCTCGGGGAGTTTGCACGTGTATCAGTAGCCTCGGGGTCGGGAAGAGAAATCTAGACCTGTTTCTATGGAGAGGATCGAAGACATGAGAACCTGGACGAGGTCGTTGCCCCTGATGGGAACGCTGTTGGCGGGCGCGCTGCTCGTGAGCTTGAGCTTTTCCACGCCCAGCGTCGGGCAGGACAAGAAGGAGGAAGGGAAGTTCCTGGGGGCGGAGAAGTGCAAGAAGTGTCATGAGGCCAAGGCCAAGGGCAATCAGTTCGGCAAATGGAAGGAAACCAAGCACGCCAAGGCCTTCGAGGCGCTGGCCACCGAGGACGCCAAGAAGTTCGCGAAGGAGCGAGGCGTCGAGGATCCCCAGAAGGACGAGAAGTGCCTGAAGTGCCACGTCACCGCCCTGGGGGTTCCACAAGAACGGCTGGATCCCAAGTTCGACATCAAGCTCGGCGTGCAGTGCGAGAGCTGCCACGGGACCGGCGACAAGCATGTGAAGGCTCGGATGTCGGCGGAGGACGACGAAGATGAGGCGGCGATTCATGAGCAGGTCAAGAAGGAGATGCCTCTGCCGGACCCGAAGGAACTCTGCTCCAAGTGCCACAATCCGGAAAGCCCGACGATCGAGCACAGCCAGTATTGGGACAAGGAGAACAAGGTCTTCCTGCACGAGAAGGCGATCAAGGAGATCGAGCACCCGAATCCTAAGTGGAAGAAGTAATCGATCGTCAATAATCACGCCTGGGGCGGCTGCCTTCGAACCCGGGGGCAGCCGCCGACCGGCCACAGGAGGACCGGGTTGCGGACATGCTTCGACCATGTTCTGATGGCGCCGGTGGTTGTTGTTTCCGTGAGCATCGCGCTCGACTCGGCGGCGCAAGATCGGGTTTCCTGTGCGAAGTGCCACGAGGCGGAAACGGCGGCGGAAACCGGTGGCGTGCATGGCTTAGCCGGTTTGGGATGCGCCGAATGTCACGGCGGCGACCCGAAAGGGGAAAGCAAGGAAGCGGGGCACGGGGGCGCCTTCCGAGGAAGGGTCCCTCGGCAGGAAACGGCCGAATTCTGCGCTCGCTGCCACTCCGACGTGCGGATGATGAATCCCTACGGCATCGCCACGGATCAGTACGCGCAGTATCAATCTTCCAAGCATGGCGAGGCCATGGCCAAGGGGGTCACCGACGTCGCGACGTGCGTCGACTGTCACGGGACGCACGGGATTCGCAAGGGGCGTGATCCCGCGAGCCCGGTGTACCCGAAGAACGTGCCGGCCACGTGCGGCAAGTGCCACAGCGACGCGGACTTGATGCGGAGGCACGGGCTCAAGGCGACGGCGGAGGCCCAGTACCGCCGGAGCGTCCATGGGGAGTTTCTGCTGAGCAAGGGGGATCTGTCCGCTCCCAGCTGCGCCGTGTGCCACGGGAATCATGGAGCCGCGCCGCCGGGGTTCAGGGATATCATTCATGTCTGCGGCAAGTGTCACATCAAGCAGCAGGAGATGTTCGCGCAAAGCCCTCACGCGGCGTTGACCGATTCCGGGGACTTCCTGGGCTGCGTCAGTTGCCACGGGAATCACAGGGTCTTGCGGACGGTGGACGAGATCTTCAATCGTTGCGACACGTGTCATGAGGCGGGCGAGAGAGCCCTGCATACTCGCGATGCCATTGCGGCGGTGTTGGCGAAGGCCGCGGTACGGTACGGCGGGGTGGCGTCGAGAGTGGCCGCGATGACGCGAGCGGGCTTTCACACGGAGGACGAAGGGCTGCAGCTGGAGGAGGCGAGGACGGCGCTGCTGCAAATCCCACCCGTTCAGCACACCTTGGACCTTGCCAAGATCGAACGGCTGCTGGCGGCGGAAGACGCTCGACTGGGCGAGATCGAGGAGCGCCTGGAGACGAAGGAGAGGGCCGAACGGATCAAGAAGATCGCGCTGGTCCCGATCTGGATCTTCCTGCTCGGCATGGCCTTCGTCTTCGCTCGAAAGAGGAAGAGCCTCGAGTCGGGCCGCGGGTAGAAAGGGCGTTCGATCATGTCTGTTCAAGTCATGGTAAACCGGGTGAGACGGTTCGTCTGTTTCGTGGGGTGGCTGTTCAAGCCGGAGAAGCTGGATCCGTTGTCTGATGATTCGGTTTCGTCGGTCCCTTCGGGTCCGTCTTTCTTTCGGCAATTGCTGGCCCGGGAAGCCTTGCCCGAGGAGCCGGAAGAACGGGGCGATCGCGGAGCCTCAGGGGCGTGGGGATTGCTCGCCGGCGAACCTCTTGCGCACGATCCGGCGGTCCTGGGGAACGAGAGGCCGACCGGTCGGGGGTTCATCGCTTGGCTGTTCGCTCGAGAGGTCTTGCCGAGAGACCCTTCGCCGGGCGTGGAAGTTGGGCCCTCGATCGGGCGGGGTTTGCTGGTGCGTGAGCAGTTGCCCGAGGACGCCGGCGAGGAGAGGTCACGGGAGTCGCCGCTGCGCCGGCTTGTGGCCTGGGAGCAGCTCCCGCGGGATCCTGTGATCGAAGGGAAGCGGCCGCCTTCAATAGTGCGGTTCATCTTGTCCGGAGAGCAGATGGACGGGATCGGGGGCGTCTCAAAGGGTTCGTGGGAAGGCGCAAGGAGAGTCGGAGAGAGAAGACGAGGCGGGGAGTCGGGTTTCTAAATCCCCGTGCACTCTCGTTCAGTATTCGTGCACGGTCATTTAGGCGCGGTTCAATCAGGGCTCCGGCCGAATGGACTCGCGAACGCACGTTCGGTCTTGGCTGGGCTTGGAACCGGTCTCTAAATGAGCTCAAACCTGACTGGCCGCATCCCGAACTCTGGAAAGCGAACCGCCAAGACGCCAAGAGGAGGCCTTGAACGGACCTCATGATCCCCCTGGCGGATGTTCAACCGTGGAGATGTCGGATCCGTGGCATGCGGATTGCGAGGTCTTTGACCTGGTTTGCGTGATCTACCGCGACCTGTCGGAGATCTTGCGGAAACTTCCACGTCGTGCGCGGCAACCTAGCCCGCGAGGATGTGGTCTTGAGGTTCTTCCGGTTGCTGGGGGTCGGGATTTCATGCGAGGGCTGCGGATAATTACCCATGGAACATAGCAAACACATTTGGCGTGCCGCGCTCATCCTGTTGTTCGGGGTGGTGGGTTTCATCGTGGTTCGACAATTCCTCATCCCGAAGTCCTTCGGAATCGCCGGTCACTATCGCTTCGACGCCTTGGCGGAGTTCATGGCTCAGCCGGTAAAGCACGGCGGCCGCGAGTCGTGCCGGAAGTGCCATGAACCGCCGTATGAAACGACGTCGAAGGGAAAGCACGCGCGGGTGTCGTGCGAGGTTTGCCACGGACCCGTCGGCGATCATGCGTCGAAGGAGGCGAAGATCGCGGTCATGCCGAAGAATCCTTCCTACAAGCTCTGCGCGTATTGTCACCAGAAGCTGGCGGCTCGACCCAAGGGCTTCAAGCAGGTTTCGTTCCGGAAGCATCTCGAGGAGCAGGGGTTTGCGAGTGATTCGAAGATTCCCGAGAAGATCTGCCTGAAGTGCCACGAGCCCCACGATCCGACCGGCGCGGCCGGCAACTAACGCCGAAGGGAGAGCGACCCATGGAAGACAAGTCGGCACCGTTCAACTCGGTTCCAGGAATGGACGTTCCCTCCGCGTCCTCTGAAGAACCGGCGATGACCCGGCGGGAATGCCTGAAACGATCCGCACAGGGGGCATGCGGGGCGATCTTCGTGCTGGCGTGCGGCGAGGAGCTGGGCGCGTTGGCGCAGATGGCGGGAACGCCGCCGGAAGGGGAGAAGTACGACCCGTTCAAGCACGAATGGGTGTATTTGATCGACATCAGCAAATGCATCGGATGCGGTTCGTGCGTCCGGGCCTGCGAGCGCGAGAACAACGTCCCTCCGCACTACTTCAGGACCTGGGTCGAGCGCTATCGGATCACCGACAGCGAACATCCGCTGGTGGATTCGCCCAACGGCGGCCGGGACGGGTTCGGTCCGGAGAAGCACGGCGAGGAGGGGCGCAAGGCCTTCTTCGTGCCCAAGATCTGCAACCACTGCAAGTTCAGCCCGTGCACGCAGTTGTGCCCCGTGGGCGCGTCGTTCCGCAGCCCGGACGGCGTCATGCTCGTGGATGAGGAACGGTGCATCGGATGCGGGTACTGCGTGCAAGCCTGTCCGTACGGGTCGCGGTTCATCCATCCGGTGAAGCACGTCGCCTCGAAGTGCACGTTCTGCTACCACCGGGTGACGAAGGGGCTTCCGACCGCCTGCGTCGCGGCTTGTCCGGTCGGGGCGCGACGGTTCGGGGACGCCAAGGACCCCGACGACGAGGTGTCGCAGATCGTCGCGACACAGCCGACGCACGTCCTCAAACCGGAGCTCCTGACGGGGCCGCACTGCCGCTACCTGGGCATGAGCATGGAGGTGAGGTGATGGAGATCGAGGTCACCGGATACTCGTTTCCGAACGACATCCACATCCTGTGGAGCCTGATGATCGTGATGTACCCGTACATCACCGGGCTGGTCGCCGGTTCGTTCGTCGTCTCTTCGCTGTATCACGTCTTCGGACGAAACGAGCTCAAGCCCATCTCGCGCCTCTCGTTGGTGGCCTCGTTCGGCTTCCTGCTCTTCGCGACGTTGCCGCTGCTGAACCACCTCGGCCATCCCGAGCGCGGGTTCAACATCATAATCACCCCGAACTTCTCCTCCGCGATGGCCGCATTCGGGGTGTTCTATGCGGCCTATCTGATCGTGGTGATGCTCGAGATCTGGCTGATCTATCGCAAGGACATCATCATGCTGGCGCGGCGCAGCCGGGGCATCAAACGGGCCTTCTATGCGCTGCTGGCGCTGGGCGTATACGACACGTCGGAGGAATCGCGCAAGCTGGATCACAACATCGTCGTGGTGCTGGCCTCCATCGGCATCCCGATGGCGTGCATTCTCCACGGCTACGTCGGGTTCATGTTCGGGTCCGTGAAGGCGAACTCGTTCTGGTCGACGCCTCTGATGCCGATCATCTTCCTCTGCTCGGCGATCACGTCCGGGATCGCGATGGTCGTGGTGCTCTATCAGATCCTCTCGAAGCTCAACGGCGCGCGGATCGACCCGGAGTGCATGCAGTCGCTGTGCCGTTGGCTGTGGATGTTCGCGATCATCACCGTCACGGTGGAGCTGCTGGAGATCATCTCGCTGGCCTACGAGCGCAGCGAGGAGTGGATGGTCGTCGGGCCCTTGCTCGGGGGAAAACTGGCGTTCTCGTTCATCGGCATCCAGCTCGTGTTCGGCGCGCTGATCCCGATCATCCTCCTCGGCGTGGTGGTCCTGATGAAGCCGTTCCTGACGGATCCGCTGCGCAACACGATGGCGTTCGTCGCGTCGCTCATCCTGCTGGTGCAAGTGTTGGCGATGCGGTGGAACGTCGTCATCGGCGGTCAGATGTTCTCGAAGAGCATGATGGGGTTCCGGCAGAGTTACGACCCCGGGCTCTTCGAGAAGGAAGGCGTGGCAGTGGCGATCGGGATCTTCGTGCTGCCGTTCATCTTCCTGGCGATCTTCAACAAGTTCCTGCCGCTGGCCGAGGAAGACGTCGAGGGCGACGGCAAGGCCAGCGCCGCGGAGCCGCAGGCGGCTCGGGGGGCTTGAGGCGGAGGCGAAACGGGGAGCTGCGATATGGCGCGTGGAATCGGGCGTATTCGGCAGTCCCCGTTGTTGTTCGTGCCGGGCCTGATGTTCGCGATTTCGGCCGCCGCCTTCGCCCAGGATCTGAGCAATCCCCGCTGCATGTCCTGCCATGAGAAGGAAGCGGTGGTGGACGCGGCGGCGCTGCAATCCTCCGTGCACGCGAAGAACGACTGCGTGGAGTGCCACTCGGACGTCGAGGAACTGCCCCATCCGCCGAAGCTCAAGCGCGTCGGCTGCGGGAAGTGTCACGCGGAGGCCGCCGGTCAATTCGGGCGCAGCATCCACCGGGAGCTGGCCCGCCAGAACGTGCCGGATACGCCGACGTGCGCGACGTGCCACGGAACGCACGACATCGCCCGCGTCACGGACATCCGCTCGCGCGTGCACCATCTGCAGATCGATCATACGTGCCTGAAGTGCCACGCGCAGGTGGACGTGACGCGGAGGCATCCGAAGATGCCCTCGCCGGAGTTCGCCGTGCACTACGAGGGCAGCGTCCACGGCCGGGCGGTCCATCTCAAGGGCTTGGTGGTGGCGGCGACGTGCTCCAACTGCCACGGCCACCACGACATGCGCCCCAAGAGCGATCCTCAGTCGAGCGTCCATCCCGCCAACGTTCCGACCACCTGCAAGACGTGTCACGTGGGCATCTACGAGAGCTGGATGGAGAGCGCGCACGGAAGGCGCTGGGCGGAGAAGAAGGACGGGCCGGTGTGCACCACGTGCCATAGCGCGCATGAGATCCGGGACCCGACGGAGAGCGTGTTCCGCATCCGCACTCCCGAAAACTGCGGCGGGTGCCACAAGGAGGAATCTTCGACGTACCGCGACACGTTTCATGGGAAGGCGACCTCGCTCGGTTTCGCGGTGGCGGCCACGTGTTCGGATTGTCATACGCCGCACCGCAACCTCCCCAAGGAAGACGCCGCCTCGTCGGTCCATCCGGAGCGGTTGGTGGCGACGTGCGGGCGATGTCACAAGGGCGCGGATGCGAGCCTCGTCCGGTACGATCCCCATCTGGATGTCACGAACGACAAGCGATCTCCGGTGGCGTTTTACGTGCATCACGGCATGGTGTGGCTCCTGGCGGTGGTCTTCGGATTCTTCGGGGTCCACACGGCGCTGTGGATCCAGCGGGTGATCGTGGCGCTGCTGCGCAAGGAGATGTCGACTGAACGGCACGGCGGTCCTTACGTGCGGCGCTTCTCCTTCCTGACGGTAGTTCTGCACGTGACGGTAGTGATCTCGTTCCTGATTCTCGTGTCGACGGGCATTCCGCTACGGTATCACGAAAGCGGCTGGGCCCACCGGATCGTCGACATCCTCGGAGGGATCGAGGTGACGCGGTTCTTCCACCGGTTGTGCGCTGTCGGGAGCTTCGGCTACGCCGTGACGCACGTCGGATGGCTGGCGTTCCAGGTCCTTTGGCGCCGGAAGACCGGCCTGTTGTTCGGGCCGGATTCGCTCGTGCCGCGCCTCAAGGACGTGGCGGATCTATGGCGGAACGTGAGGTGGTTCCTGTACCTCGGCAAGCCGCCGCAGTTCGGCCGGTGGACGTACTTCGAGAAGTTCGACTATTTCGCCGTGTTCTGGGGCCTTCCGGTGATCGGGATCTCGGGCCTGATGCTGTGGTTCCCGGGCGTCTTCTCGCGGTTCCTGCCCGGCGACGCGCT
>JACPRB010000040.1 GCA_016190155.1 Planctomycetota bacterium | reverse complement strand
CGGTCGTCCTCTCCTTCGGTCTTCCTCCTGGCTTCCTGGCTTCCTCATAGTATTCTCCGGACGGAAAACGGAGGATCCCCGAGTTCGGTTGCGGTCGCCGCGCTGCGCCCTCTATTCCCTCCGGCTCGCCTTCGCCAGCCCCTTCACCAACATGTTCTTCAGCGCCATCGCCTTCTGCTTGCCGCTGAGCTTCTCGACCACGGCCTTGCCGCCGGCCTCCTTGGCCGGATCGATCAGCATGACCATGGGACAGGCGTTCGTCCCCCACAGCTTCGCCTCGGGAGAACCCGACACATACGCGGCTTTGAGAAAGACAACCTTGTCGTGGTACTTGGCCACGACGCGATCCTCCAACATCTTTGCCGCTTCCTCGCTCTCCTTCTTGTCGTCGCCCCAGAACAAGACCACGAGCTTCTCTTGATCCTTCGCCTCGGCGAGCGCTTCCTCGCTGAGCGTCCCCCACGTGATCTCCTTGTTCGAATACTGCTCCAGCGTCTTGTCCATGGCCCGCAAGATGTCGTCCTCGTCCTTGATCGCATGGACGGCGATCTGCTCGCCGTCGCAATCGAACGCCATGAGCGACGGAGGCCGGGCGGCCTTGACCGCCTGGGCCGTCTTCTTGTCGGAGCAGCGCACGAAGATGAACTCGTTGACCCGCTTCATCACCGCCTCAGAACCGAACCCACGGTCGGTATCGGTGGTGCCCCCTCAGCAGCCCTTGCCTTCTTCGTCGACCTGACAGTACACCAAGATCGGTTTCCCGCTGGCCGCCGCCATCTGCTTGGCGATCTCCCACTTCATCCACGGCGGTCCGCCTGCCAGAGCCACGCCCGCGCACGTCGCGACGAGCGCCAGGGTGGTCGCGCCTCTGCGGATCATAGATCCCTCCAAGATACGTACCCGTTCATCCGTTCATCCGTTCGTCCGTTCAACCGTTCCTCTGCTCGACGGATCCTCCGTTGAGTCCGCCGCATCAAGCCTTCTCCGCGCGGCAACCTCATCTTCTTTCCGTCCGTCGGAGCCACTTCTCCGGGTCCTCTGCGTCCTCCGGTGTCGAGTCTTCCTCAGCGTCCTCTGTCATCCTCTGGGTTCTCAAGCGGAGCCATGCCCCTCCGTCAGATGACCGCTTGCCGAAATTCTTCTCCATTCAACGACATAGTCATAATACGATGGGTTTAGCGAAACTGTTACACGCTTTCCCATGACTGATCGCTACTGCGTCAACTGCGGCGACCCCTATCAAGGCAAAGGCGATCTCTGCCCGGATTGCACGCCGATCACGCAGAGCGAAACGGAGCCGCTTCCGCCCGCCAAGCAGGCGGGCAACCATGCGCCGCCTTCCCCACGCCTCGTCCATCCGCGTTGTCCCCACTGCAGCGACGACCTGGCCTGGGAAGACATCTGCCGGTATTCCCGCCGGCCGACGCCGGGTCAGATCGAGGTGCTGTACTACTGTCCGTCTTGCCGCAGCGCCCTGGAGTTCGCCGCCTGGATCGAGGTCCCCCCTCGTCGGCCGACCCACAGCGAACGGCGCCATCGACCGCAATCGTAGCCGGCATTCTTGACTCGCTCGTAAATAGTCACTTCCTTGCGAGCGAGTCATCCTCCGAAGCTCGCGAAACCTCGAAAATGACGCGAAAGCGAAGCAGGATCTCATGGTTTCTACGAGAGGCTCATTCTTCTCCCGGCACGTCCCACTCCGCCGGGATAGGGTTATACTTAGACGCGAAGGCCTACTTCAAGAAACACCCGAGCAGTCCCAGGGACACTTTTTCTTCGCATGGCCTCGGGCCTGGTTTGAGGAGGACGGAATGGGCACGCATCGGCTCGGATGCCGTAGTCTCCGTGTCTTCGGATCGATCGCCTTCGCGCTCCTGCCGGCCGTGGCGACGGCGCAGACGACGATCACGTGGACAGCTGCCGGCGATGGAACCACCTGGACCGACCCGCTGAACTGGAGCCCTGCTCAGGCGCCGGGAGCGCTTGATACGGTGGTCTTCAGCATCTCGAGCCCGCCTCCGACGATCGGGATGCCGCCCGTCCTGGGCACGCTCGATGTGCAGAACGCCTTCAATCCCGGAGGTATTCCTATCACGCTCACCGCAAATCTCGTCCTCAACGGGGACCTTCTCCTGGGTTCCGGAGCCAACACCTCGCTCCAGCTCAACACCTATACGCTGGAGGTGCAAGGAAACGCCACCATCGGTCGCAACGTCGACGAAACTCTCGGCGGCACTCTCAGGTTCAGCAAAACGGGCGCCGCTTCGCTGACGCTCGCCGGCGGCGCCGTAATCAACACCAAGCTCGAAGTCGGCTTCGGCGCCTCGAACACGACCGTCTCCTTGACCAACGCCGACACGCTCGCCGTCAACGCCCTCGTCGTCGACACCGGATCGACGCTCGACGCCGGCGTGTTCGGAGCGATCGTCGACGTCAACGGCGCCTTCACCCTGAACGGCACCTATCAAGAAGGGATGGGCGACACACAAGTATCGGGAAACGTCACGGTCGGTCCCACAGCCCTATGGATGAACAATCCTACGGGCCGACTCGTCTTCGACGGCGTCGCCGCACAGAGCTGGGACGGCGGCTTGGTGAACGTCGGCAACGTGCAGGTCACGAACACGTTCGGAGTGGGGCTGTCCATGTCCGGCGCCCAGGTGACTTCGCTCAACGTATCGGCCGGAATCTTCAACCTCAACGGCATGCCTCTGACCATCGTCGATCCCGCGGCCGTCAGCGCCACTCCCCTCCAGATCACGGGGACCTACATGGGGACGGGCGTGACCACGTTCAACCTCAATTATGGCGCCGGGGATGTCCTCATCCCGGTCCTCGGAGCTACCTACCAAGAATTGAACCTCAATGGATCCGAGACTTATCGCCTTGCCGGCAACTTGTCCGTCACCGGCAATCTCCTCATCGACGCCGCCACCACGCTCAACACCTCCGACGGTTTCACGGAGCACTCACTGACCGTCGGCGCGACCACCACCCTCAACGGCACCCTCACGGCGGGCGCCGGCGGCCCCACCACCCTCTCGTTCGCGGGGTCCATCGATCTGAACGGGACGCTCAGCCTCGGCCCCAATCCCGTCGACGCGACCGTATCAGCCGACCTCGACGCCACCGGCGGCACGCTTACGGCCATGCAGGGCACGTTCCTGTTCAACGGCGCTTCCCAGACGCTCACGTTGGATGGTTCGGAGACCTTCTTCAGTGTCACGGCTGACACGACGATGACGACGCTCACCACGGCGGGCCCAGGACTGCTGGACGTCAACGGCGCCCTCACCGTCCTCAACGGTACGCTCGACCTCTCCGGCAACGCGGCGGACGTGGAGGGCGCCGTCACGATCGGCGACGGCGTAGGAGCATCCGCTACGGCCATCCTCCGCATCGGAGCAGCCGGCATGACGGCGGCGGGTGACTTCTCGGTGAATCTCGTCGACGGAGACTATGATCCCACCAGCGGCACGTTGGCCTTCTACGGCACGGGCACGTGGTCCGGATCGGGAGATGATTTCGGAAACGTCGTCATCGACACGACCGGCACGGTGAACGCCGGCAGCAACCTGCGGACGGCCGACCTGAGCATCGCCAGCCCCGGCGGGACGCTCGACTTGGTCTCCAATTCCCTCGACGTCAACGGGAATCTCACCGTCGGCGGCACCTTATCCTTCGGCAACGCGACCGCCACTCTCGCCGGCAATTTCAACGGCGGCGCCGGCACCACCATCTGGGGGTCTTCCGGCTCGCTCATCCTTGACGGCTCCGGCCAAACGATCACTCTCGATACCAACACCTCCGTCTTCTCTTCCGTGACCGTCAACCAGAGCCTCCCCACAGACGTCGTGGACGTCGTCAGCCTCGGGACGACCTTCTCAGCCATGACCGTCGCCGTCAACACGGGCATCCTGGACATTTCCGGGAACTCCATCTTCAGCGGCGGCGCCGCCACCACGATCGGCGCCGACGGCACGATCCGCAACGACAGCCTAAGCGACCAAGTCCACCAGTTCCTGGGCGACTCCGCCGGAAACTGCCTCATCCTCAACGACGGCGGG
>JACPRB010000360.1 GCA_016190155.1 Planctomycetota bacterium | reverse complement strand
TTCGGCGTGGCGTACCTCATCAAGGAATCCGTCCGGGCGCTCGAGACGCGAGACGTGGAGCAGATGAAGCAGGCGATGCGCCGGATGGGCACGGGCCGGTTCTGGATGGACTTGGGCGTCTTTTCCGCGGCCTCCGGCGGGGTTCAGGCCACCCTGGGGTCGATCCCAATGTCGGGCGTCTTCCGGCCGTTCTTCTTCAGGACGGCGCTGCCGCTGGCGACGGGCATGGCGGCTGTTCAGGCGATGTCCGGCCACTTCTCGGTGGTGGACTTGGCGATCGACGGCAGCTCGTTCCTGGTGGCGGGGTTGGCGGTGCAACATGTGGCGGACGGGGCCATGTTTCTTCTCCGCGGAGCGACGCCGACGGGAATCGTGTACGGCATCGGCAAACTGGCGGCGACGCTCTACCTGGGCGAGAAGCTGGGTGACGAGCTGCGTCGGCGGATGCGTCGGGACGCCGTGCACCGGATCGGAAGCGACGGGGTGAGTCAGAAGCTCGAAGTGTTGTCGAATTAGCCATGATGACCCTTGCACTGATTATTCTTCTTCAAGTCGACGGGTCGCCTCCTCGGGAGTTCCTGGAGGCGGAGCGGTTCTCGCGCCGCGCGATCGAGGCCTTCGGCGTATCGACGGAAGGCGTGAAGATGAGGTACGACTTCGGTCCTCCGCCCGCGGCGAAGGGAGGAGGACGGGTCACGGGAAACCAGCTCGGCGATCGGATCACGATCTACGTCCGCGGGGGCGAGGATGCCCTGAAGAGCGTGCCGCACGAATTCTGGCATTACTTCCAGATGCAAGGCTACGGCGGGCGCGCGTCTTTCGGAATCGCGTACGACAAGGCGGACCAGTACTTCGGAGATCTTGCGGCGAGGCCGAGATTCGGCGACAGGCTCGTCAACGCTCTGCGCGGCTTGATTCATCTTCCGGCGAAACCGATCGAACGCGACGGGTGGGCGCAGAATCCCTTTGAGATCGAGGCGCGAAAAGCAGGCGAGCTGATCGAGAACACCTATCGCACTCAAGGAAGCTGGTTCTACCGCCTCAAGAGGGTGAACTACGAAGAGAGGATCCAGCGGACCTTCGATCGGAACCGAGGTGAATTCGACGAGATCTGGCGGAAGGCGCGGGATGCGGGCGTCGAGCCGCTGCACCTGAAGAGTCTTCCGCGGCCGAATTCCCCTCGGGCGATCGCCAAACGCGAGATCAAGCGGGAGTTGGCCGGCCTGGCGCAATACGCCGCGGCCTATCTGCTGAAGGAGGGCTTCAAGGCCGCCGTCGAAAGCCGCGACGTGTCCGACGTGAAAGACGCGGCGATGCAGATGAAGGATTGGCGTTTCTGGAGCGGCGTGGCCGGATTCTCGGTGATCGCGCGCGGAGTGGAACTCGGCGTCGGGCGAGTCCCGATGCCGCTCATGGCCAAAGGGCTGTCGAAGGCCATCCTGCCCATGGCGGTCGCCATGGCCGTTTTGCAGGCGGTGTCCGGTCGATTCTCTCCTCGGGACGTGGCGATCGATACGGGGTCTTATGTGGCGGCGGGCCTTGCGGTCAATCTCCTGGCGGACACCTTGTTCTTTTCGGCGAGTCCCGCGGGCTGGGTCGGCGGGGTGGTGAAGCTCGCCGCCTCTCTCTATGTGGGTGAAAAACTGAGCGGTTGGCTGCACGGGCGCCTGAGCGGAGGCGAGGAGCCTGGCTCCGCTCCGCGACAGGGTCTGAAACAGAGGATCGATGGGTTGGGAGAGTAACGTCTTATGCGCATCCCGGTTTGCGCGTTCCTTGTTCTCGTCTGGCCGGTATTCGCGCTGTCTCAGACCGCCGAGTCGGAGCGGCTAGGCGCCGCGGTCGACGCCTCGGGTCAGAACGTAGAGTTCCGGATCACTTCGACAAGCGCTGAGCGCATCGAGCTCGATCTCTTCGACGATCCGTTCGCCCCCGCCGAGAAACTCAAAGTGACGCTCTCGCGCGATCCTGCGACCAACGTATGGTCGGCGCGTGTGCCGGTCTCGCAACTGCAGGCTGCGGGAATCCAAGGGCCGATTTACTACGGATATCGCGCCTGGGGGCCCAACTGGAAGTACGATCCGACGTGGAAGCCCGGCTCGACGGCGGGATTCGTCGCCGACGTCGACGGCCAGGGGAACCGCTTCAATCCGAACAAGCTGCTGGTGGATCCGTACGCGCGCGAGGTGAGCCATAATCCCCTGACGCCCCGGCACCCGGACATGTCCATCTACGCCAGCGGCGACGGCACGCGCCAGCTCGATTCCGCCCCCGTGGCGCCCAAGGGGATCGTCCTGCCGGAAACGCCCACGGACGTCGGACCTCGTCCCACGCGCGCCTTCAAAGACGACGTCATCTACGAGGCGCATGTGCGCGGCTTGACGATGAACGATCCGTCGATTCCGCCGGAGGTTCGCGGCACGTTCAAGGGCGCGGCGCTGAAGGCGGCGGAGCTCAGGAAGCTCGGCGTGACGGCGATCGAGTTCCTGCCGGTGTTCGAGTTCCAGAACCAGACGAACGACCAGATGAAGTCCGCCGAGACGATGAACTACTGGGGCTACGGCTCGCTGAGTTTCTTCGCCCCGAGCCGGCGCTACTCGTCCGACAAGTCGGCCGGCGGCCCGACGCGCGAGTTCCGCGAGATGGTCAAGGCCTTCCACGAACAGGGCATCAAGGTCTATCTGGACGTGGCGTTCTCGTTCACCGGAGAGGGAAACATCTGGAAGGGCGATCCGTCCCGGGCGCTGTTGCTGTCGTGGCGAGGATTGGACAATCGCACGTTCTACTCGCTCAGTCACGATCCGCGCTTCTACTACGACACGAACGGCGTGGGTGGGAATCTCAACACGGCCAACGAGGTGGTGCGGCGCCAGCTCCTGGATGTGATGAAGTACTGGCCGGTGGACGGCTATCGCGCGGATCTGGCGCCGAACTGGGGAAATGTCTGGGAGCACGCCGGGTTCGTCTACAACAAGATGGATCCGAACAATCTGTTGAACCGAGCCGTGCGCGAGCTTCCCGATCGGGTGTTCATCGCGGAGCCCTGGGGCGTGGGAGCGGCGGGCTATCGCCTGGGAGAGTTCCCGTCGGGGTGGGCCGAATGGAACGGTCGCTTCCGGGACTCCATCCGCGCCGACCTGAACCAGCTGGGGATGGAGGCGATCACGGCGGGCGAGATCGCGGCGCGCGTGTCGGGATCTCCCGATCTGTTCCAGTGGAACGGGCGCAAGCCGTGGGCGTCGATCAACTATCTCGCGTCGCACGACGGCTTCACGATGCGCGATCTCTTCGGATACCTCGGCAAGGTCAACCAGCAGGCGTGGCCGCGCGGGCCGTCGGACGGCGGCGACGACAACAATCGCTCCTGGGACCACCACGGCGATCCGGCACGCCAGCGTCAGGTCGCCCGCACGGCGATGGCGCTGACGCTGCTCTCGGCGGGCGTGCCGATGATCCTGGCGGGAGACGAGATGCTGCGCACGCAGTACGGGAACAACAACACCTACAATCTCGACACCGAGGCGAATTGGCTCAACTACGAGAACACAGCGACGAACAAGAACTTCCTGGAGTTCACGCGGGGGCTCATCGAGTTTCGCCGCGCGCACCCGGCGTTGCGGCCGGACAATTGGTTCCGCGGGATCGACACCGACGGGACAGGCCTCAAGGACATCACCTGGTATACGAACTGGGGGCGCGAGGCCGATGGGGGCTACATGAGCAATCCCATCAACAACTTCCTCGCCTGGCGCGTCGATGGGAAGAAGTTCGGCGACAGCGCGCGCTCGATCTATGTCGCCTACAACGGATGGCAGGATCGGGTGGATGTGACGCTGCCCGACAATGTCGACGGCAAGCGGTGGTTCCGGGTCGCGGACACGGACGGGTGGATGGAGGGGCAGTCGAACATCCGGCCCCGGGGACGCGAGGAGCGGCTGACGGATCATCACTACTCGATGCCGGGGCGGTCGTTGCTCATCCTGGTGGAGTCGACCGAGCCGGAATTGAAGGCGGCGGCGACGCGAACGTTGGACAGCCGCGGCGGGTCGAGCGTGGGGCGTTTCGTGAAACGCGAGGCCGTGGGAGCGGCGGAGTTCGCGGCGGCGTTCGTAGTGAAGGAGGGGTTCAAGGCGATCGAGACGCGGGACTGGAGGAAGATGCGGGAGGCGGCGCTGCAGCTGAAGGAGCCGAGCTTCTGGGCGTCGCTCGCGGGGTTCACGGCCGCGTCGAAGGCGATGGACTTCGCGCTGGCGCGCTTGCCGATGCCCGCCGCCGTCCGGGGGGTCTCCCGCGCGGCGCTGCCGCTGGCGGCCGGCATGACGGCGATCAACGCCATGGCGGGGCGCGTGTCCGCGAAGGATGTTCTTCTGGGCACCGGCGCCTTCATGGTTTCCGGCTTCGTCGTCAACGGCGCGGCGGACGCGCTGGTGCGTCCGATGTTGTACGCGATGGGCGTTTCGGGCGGTTGGGGGCTGAGCCTGTACGCGGTCGGAAAGCTTTCCGTGTCGCTGTACTTGGGCGAGAAGCTGGAAGGGTGGCTTCACCGCCTGTGGTCAGCAGCGGAGCGTCCGATGGAAGGGGTGATCCCGAAGCTCGGGCGGCTGGGGGCGGTGGGAACGACGGGGAGCCGCGAGTAATTCCAGCGTTCACCGCAGAGGCCGCGCTGAACGGTTGACTCGCTCGTTCAGCCGTTCAAGAGTTCACCCGTTCACTCGTTCGAAAACCCCGTTCCGGCGTCCAGCTTCCGGAACAAACGAACCAGTGAACAGACGAACCTGTGAACGGTTGCCTTTTCGTTGTTTGTCCGGAAGGAATCCGCCCGAAGGTCGAATGAGGAAGGGGCATCATCATCTGTCGGTTTGACCGGGTACGGATACGGAGGAGTATTATGCGGCTAACGGGTTTGCTCGTCGCCTTTCTCGCGGCCACCGCGGCCTGGGCGCAATCTCAAGATGATTTCTATTATCCCGGCAAGCGCGTGTGGGCCACGACGTCGGGCGGCGTGATGCACAACAAGGCGAAAGTGACGGAGGTGCTCCCCAACGGCGACGTGGTCGTCGACCTCTACCCTCACGACCGGTTCGAGACGGTGGAATCGCTTTTCGACATGGGAAACCCGATGGAGCGGCGCACGTTCCACCCGCAGGATCTCGATCCGGCGAACCGTCCCCGATACGAGGTGCTGGTGCCCTTCAGCGGCGAGATCCAGGAGGTGGGCCTGGACGGTTTCAAGAACCAAGGGAGATACGACAATTATCCCCGGGATGTCTTCGTCAAGGACGGCGGGCAGGTCCACAAGGCGCGCATCGTCAAGCAGGTCGGCGACATTTATTCCGAGACGTTCGAAGTCCAGCTGATCGCGCCCGACGGGAGCGCGGGTGCCGTGAAGCAGATGCAATCGTCCAGCATCTTCGTGAACGGACGCTTCAGCGGTCTGTGGCCGAAGGCGCGGATCGCGCGTCAAGTCGGTCCCGACCAGTTCGAGGTGGAGATCTTCGGATGGGATGGCCGGCCTGGAACCACGAATCCTTCCACGATCACGATTTCGAAGGATCAGCTGCTTCGCAACAACGTGCCTTATCTGGCCAAGGACGGCGATTCGGTATACGGGGTGCGCCTCGACTTGAAGCACCCCGACGTGACCCAGGCGGTGGCCAAGCTCGGGGCCATCGTGGATCAGTACGAGCCGCAGATCAAGGCCGCGCCGAGCGCCGTCAAGGCCATGGATCTGCAGCGCGAAATGGCGCTCAAGCTCTTCCAGGAATACAAGACGTGGGGCATCGAGCATCCGGGGAATCTGATCGATGAGTACACGTGGTATGACCCGCGGGTGGGACCGGAATCCGACCCCAGGGTCCGGCAGCTCCAGGCCATCGTCGACAAGCATGCCCCGGCTTTGGAAAAGGCGACCACCGATGCGCAGCGCGCCGCGGTCGAGGCCGCGCTGACGGCGGATCTGAAGGCCGAGTACGCCAAGCCGGAATATGCCGGCAAGAACATCACGTGGGACGGCAAGCTGACGCCGGCGAACACGGGCGAATGGTATCAAGGTCGGTTGGTCTCGCCCGATCCTCCGCGCGGCTCGGGCGGCGGATCCATCAGCGCGATCCTCAAGTCCAGGAGCGCCGCGTGCTACGAACAAGCGGCCGTTTGGTCCGCGCTGGCGAGCGCTTCGGGCGCGCCCCGGCTGGGGCTGTTCTTCAGTCCTTACGAAACCGTGCACGGGGAGGTCCGCGTCCAGGGAGCGGCGAAAGGGCCGGACGGAAAGGTCATGATCTGGAACGCCAATCAGGACCTGACGGCCTCTCGGGTGGGAAAGCCCGCGCCCAACCGCGGGTTTGAGCCGCCCTCGACGAGCGGCTGGAAGTTCTGGGAAGTGCAGATGCAGAAGGGGCGATCGGGCTTGGGCTACAGCTCCGGCCTCGGCGTGGGCAAGCCGTTCGATCCCGCGCGCGGCGCCGTGCCCGCGAACTTCGTCCTGGTCGATCCCCAGCGCCTGAACTCCGGGGCCAACAGCCGCGGCGCGTCCGGCGGGTTCGTCCGATCGGCGGTGGCCGAGGTGGGGGTCTTCCTTCCGGCGTGGTTTCTCAAGGAAGGCTTCAAGGCGGCCGAGGCGGGAGACGCCGGGATTCTGAAGGACGCGTTCCTGCAGATGGGAAACTGGCGCTTCTGGGGCGGCGTGGGTGGTTTCATGGCCGTCTCGAAGACGACCGAGGCGGGGCTCATGCGCTTGTCTTTCCTGAGACCGGTCAAAGGGATCGCCAGGGCGCTCCTTCCCATGACGTTCGGCATGGCGGCCCTCGAGATGGCCATGGGTGAGAGATCATTCAAGGCGATAGGTATCGATGCGGGGGCCTTTCTCGCGAGCGGAGCGATCGTCAACTTCTTCCTCCCGCCCCTGGCGGTGACGGGTCCCGTCGGCTGGGGCTATAACGTCTTCAAACTCGGCTTGGTCCTGTACGGTGGGGAGCAGCTTGGCTCGTGGGTGCGCGATCGCCTCCTCCGTCCGGCGCCCGCCCAAGAAGGGGTGCAGCCGAAGCTCGGCAAGATCGGGGAGGCGGGGCCGCGATAAGCCCCGTTCATTCGTTCACGAGCCTGAAGCGGAACAACGGGCGTAACCGTTCAGCCGCTCAAGAGTTCACCCGTTCACTCGTTCGAAAACCCCGTTCCGGTGTCCGGCTTCCGGAACGAATGAACCCTCCTTCGCCATCGGGAAGGTACGGAGGGTAAACGTGCGAACCGATGAACGGGTGAACGCTTACGAATCGCGGTTCAAGCGCCCCGTTGCTCGGGTCGGGTTCAACTCCGAGGAGCAGACCCTTCGGAGAGTTTCCTGAACCGAACAACTGGATCTGCCAATCTGCAATCTGCCTGCATCTGCCGTCGCGGGATGGACTTCATCCGCCCCCTGGGTATAAATTGAACGGTCCGCGAAAAGGCTAGAGGCAGCCACAGCAGACCC
>JACPRB010000359.1 GCA_016190155.1 Planctomycetota bacterium | reverse complement strand
GCTTCAAGCGTTCGCATAGTGTCCTCCGCTCCTGAGATTCTACCCCATCGATCGCCCTCGAGGTTTCCGTCGGAAACGCCGCGTAACTCCCGGTAACACACTCCCCCTCAAACACGCTCCAAGAAGGATGACGAAAACTCCGGGCGGTGGCCGGGCCCGTGAGCGGAGGAAAGAGTCCGGGCGCGCTGTCCGCGCGGTCAAGGTCCGATAAGATCCAGTCTGTTGCGTCCGCCGGCAAACCCCCTCAACCCGTCCGATCCCCGATCACACGCCCAGGTTTCCCTGGGGTGTAACCGACTGACGCCCTCCAAAACCGCGGTTGAAATTCCTACCGCCCAACGGCGCCGGCGACGCGCTCGCAGGCGTCGAGCAGGCCATGGGGGATCCCGCGCCGAGTACACCGCGACGATCCGGTATTGCCGTCTGGTGCTCTATCTTCGGAAGCACATGGGCCGTCCCCAGGCCCTCTACTGGGGATGCGCGTTCCGCCACGAGAAGGACGGCGCCGTGCGCCGCTGGAGGCACCACATCCCGGGCCGCCTCAAGCGCAGGACGATCTATCGCATCGGTCTCAGGTACGGCGAGAAGGAGACGTTCTTCCGCTTCGATGAGCGCCGGCTCGCGCTGAACGACCGGCACAAGGAGCTGACGCGGACCCTGGACAGGCTGCGCAAGCTCCTCGCCCGGAAGGTCCCCCTCGTCCGGCACCCGTCGGTGGAGGCCCCGACCCGCCGTCTCGCGGAACGGCTCTCGGACGAGCCCATCCTGGGCATGCATGCGTGGCATCTTGCGTGGGCCTGCGCGGCCACGGAAGGGGAGATGATCCGGTTCGTCGAGTCCGCCCGCGCGACCCTCCCCACGACGCGCCTCTTCCCGTACGCGACGACCAACCACGGCTATGTCACGATCGGGTGGGCCACGGGGGATCAGTTCGTCAAGGATGGCCGGCTGCGGCCGGGGCGCCGCCATGTGGCCAGCCGCCTCTCGACCGAGCTTCTGCAGGCGTACCGCGTGCCGCGCCCCCTCTGGGGCGCGCTCCGGGACGTGGACTGGCCCATGAGGGCCTTGAGGCGGGAGCACGAACGGTATGCGCGCGTCATCGGGAGGGCGAAGTCGATTGCTACTGCCCTGAATGGTCGGGAACCTGGGACTTGCGCGGCAATGGTCGAAGGTGACGCGCCAACCGCGCTTTTCTCACCTCGTGGTTGGGACCGCTGGTCGATCTGAGCGGGCTTGAACGAAGCGTGCTTCTTCGGGGGTGCCTCGCACGTGACTGTCCGGGTGCTTGACATTCGAGCGGCCGGAGGCCAGACTTGCGCATCATGTGCGTGTTGCTGATCGTCATCATGGCGTTGCAGCAGGAGCCAGTTCCGTTGCATACACTGAAGGGCCACGAGAAGGACGTGACTTCGGTCGCTTTCGCCCCAGACGGCAAATTGCTTGCTTCCGGCAGCTATGACGGCACCGTCCGACTGTGGGATCTTGCGACCGGCAAGGAAGTGCGCCAATTGAAGGGTGTTCGTGGAGTGTGTGGCGTTCTTCCCCGATGGCCAGCGGGTCGCCGCTGGGGGCTCCGGCATCAATGACTTTGCGATCCGTGTCTGGACGGTCTCCAGTGGTGAAGCGCGGGCTGTGACGCGCGGCGAGCCCGAGGGCACCTCCGTCTATGCCCTCGCCTTCTCCCCCGACGGCAAGGTCTTTGCGTCCGGCTGGGGCGAGTTGGACCAGCGCATCATCATCTGGGACGGGGCGGGATGCGCGGAGCAGCAGGCGATCCACGTCAAGTCCCACACGCTCTCGCTCGCATTCGCGCCCGACGGGAAGTCACTCGCTTCCGTTCATCGTGATGAGATTCGCGTGTGGGATCCATCGTCGGGTAAGGTGGTGCAGACCGTGCGGGCGTCCGCCAAAGCAGTTCGCTTCGCGCCCGACGGCAAGACGCTCGCCACGGCAGATGAGAGCGGCGCGGTTCGTCTGTGGGATCCCCAGACCGGGAACCTCCGCGGCAAACTCTCCGCTTCGAAGTCCGGCCTGAGGGCCGTCACCTACACGCCGGACGGAGAACGCGTCATCGCGGGCGGCGAGGACAAGAGGGCCTACGTCTGGGAGTGCCGCACGCAGAAGCTGCTGTTCCGCCTGACGGCGTCCGACGTCATACGGTCCCTGGCCGTGTCACCGAATGGAGACATCCTCGCCTGGAGCAGTGCGGATGGCACGGTCAGCACCTGGAAGCTCCGGTAGCTGGGCGGGCGGGGGTTCGCCTGCGGCGCACGTCGGTGCCCATTCCTCGGCACGGTTCGCGCCGGGGGCGGGCATCGTCGTGCGGTCGCGTGGACTCCAATGGCCGGAGCGCGATGCGACGGCGTACCCCGTGCCCTTTCGGGCTCCTTTCCCGGGTCCGGCGCCGCCAGGCATGACCGCCGTCATGCCTTGAGGATGCGTTCGGCGAACGCGCGGAAACGTCGGGCGTGCATCGCCAGTTTCTCCAGGTCCGCCCCCCGGAACGACACCCCCGTGTAGGCCACGCGGTTCTTTTCGTCGATGATCCGCCGCAGATGCTCCCTCGCCTCGTCCCTGCCCTTCACGTCCGCGACCGCCTCCTCGAGAAGCGCGAGCGCGTCCATGTGGTTCTCGCTCGTCGACTTCTCGCCCCTTCGGGCGATCGCCACGGCGTCGGCGAACGCAATCGCCGCGTGGACGTAGAGGAGCCCTGCGGCGTTCCAGTACTCGAACTCCTGAGCCAGCTCCGCCGCCTTGGTGAACTGGTCTCCCACGGCGGCGTAGTCGTCCGCCTCGGCACGTGGCACCGTCGTCCGCTTCGTCTTTCTAGCCATCCACCACCGCCTTCAAGGGCTTTCCCGCGAATGTTTCCGCGTCGCGCACGACGTTGCGCATGAACTCCCTTCCCGTGCGATAGCCTCGTACGAACTCGGTCTGCTTCATGATGATCGGGCTCGCCCGCACGTCGAACTCCCGCCGCAGGGTCTCGAAGAGGGAGGCGACTCGCCGCTCAAGACGCTCGATGTCGTCCTTCCCTTCGACGAGGAGGAGAACGTCGAGATCGCTCTCAGGGCGCTCCTCGCCGCGCGCCGCGCTTCCGAAGACGCATCCCGAGACCACGTCCTTCCCGAGGGCCTCCCGAAGGCGTTCGAAGATGCCGGACCGGATCTCGGCCTCGCGTTCCAGGAGGGGGAGAATCCCGGTACGCACCAAGTGACGCTCCCGCCTGAGTTCGTAGAGGAAGGCGCGGCCCGCCGGCGTCCTCCGGACGACGCCCGCCTGCTCGAGGCGGACGAGTCCGTCGAGGGCCGCCCGTTGCGCCACCCTGGCCGCGCGGGCGACCTCCCGCCCCGTCAGCCCGCGGCCCGCCTGGGCGAGCGCCCGCAGGAGCGCCACGTGGCTGGGCGCTCCGAAGATGACGTTGAGCGGCCGCAGGAGGAACCGACGCCGGGCGTTTCCGAGGGGTCGAACCATATGGGTACAATAGCGCTCATATGAGCTTAATTCAACAACAAGGTGGCCGAATGTCATGGCCCAGGCGGGTTTGGAACGCGAAAACCGGCGTGAAACACGGGCGGAGGGCGGTGCGGAAGGGGCGCGATCCCGGGCGAGGGCCAAGCGGAGGCAGGCCCTGAAACCCGGCGTGGCGGCGGCTCCAAGAAGGATGACGAAAACTCCGGGCGGTGGCCGGGCCCGTGAGCGGCGGAGAGAGTCCGGGCGCGCTGTCCGCGCGGTCAAGGTCCGATAAGATCCAGTC
>JACPRB010000354.1 GCA_016190155.1 Planctomycetota bacterium | reverse complement strand
TCCCCTGGACGCTCATCACCGCGTCCTCGATCACGTCGACGACGTCCGTCTCCATGATCTCCGGCGACGCGCCTTCCCACGTGACGCTGATGCTCACGTTGGGGAAGTCGACGTCCGGCATCTGGCTGACCCCCAGACGCGTGAAGGAGATGGCCCCGAAGACCACCAGGAACGCCATGAGCATCCAGGCGAACACCGGATTGCGGATCGAGATGTCTGAGAGAGAAGGCACTTATGGAACTCCCGAAACCACATCGACTTCCATCCCGTCGCGCAAGCTCGCCGCTCCGTCGACGACGATCCGCTCGCCTTCGCGCAGGCCCTCGGTCACCTCGACTCCGTCCGCCGTCCGCAATCCGAGGCCGACCCCGCGCCGCTTCACCTTCCCGTCCTCCATCACGAATACGACGAAGCCGCGCTCCGTCGGCAGGATGGCACGCTCGGGCACGATGACCGCCTTGGCGCGACCGGTGACGATCTTCACCGACGCGAAGATCCCCGTGCGGAGCGTCTCGTGGCGGTCCAGGACTTCCGCCTTGCACTCGATCGATCGCGTCGCCGAATCCGCCTTTTGGCTCAGGTAAAAGAGCTTCGCGCGAAACCACATCCCGGGCATGCTGCGCACGGCGAACTGGATCTCCTGTCCCGGCCGCACGCGCGCCGCCTCGAGCTCCGGCAACGTGAATCGCGCGTGCAAGGTGTTCACGTCGAGGATCGTCGCCACGACCGTCTCCGGCTTCACGTATTCGCCCTTGGCCACGCCCTTGGTGTTGATCACCCCCGCGATGGGCGGCCGGACGCTCGCGTGCTCGAGGTCGCGCCGGGCGATGGCCAGATCCGCCTTCACCCGAGCGACCTCCGCCTTCGCCTTATCCAGATCCGCGCGCCACGTGGCCATCTGCTCCTCGGTCAGCCATTCCTTCCGCTGCCGGCGCCCCTCCTCATAGAGCTTGAGCCGGTTGGCGTACACCGTCTCGGCGAGCGCGGCCTGCGCCTCCGTCCGCTGCAGCTCCGCCTCGATCCGCGCCGCCGCCAGCCGATAGCGCTCCACTTCGACCTCGACGAGCACCGTCTTCTCGTCGACGACGTCCCCCTCCTTGAAATTGACGACGTCGGCGGCCCCGGAAACGCGCGCCGGGATGCTGATCTCTTCGGCCGCTTCGATCGACCCGGCGGCCTCGATCGTGTACTCGACCTCCTTGACGGAAACCTCCGCGACCGCGACCTTGGCCTTGCGCGCGGCCGCCGGCGGACGAGGCGGCTCCGCGGCCCGCTGACAGGATGCGAGCACTAGAAGGAAGACGCAAGCACCCTTCATCGCCCGTAACCGTTCACCCGTTCTCCCGTTCATCCGTTCATCCGTTCGTGTGGCCGACGCAGCCGCATCCGCGATAGATCGCAACCCCCGCTTGCAACCGTCCGAGAGTCCCGTTCCAGCATCCAGCTTCCGGAACGAATGAACGGACGAACCCATGAACGGATGAACGGTTACCATCGCCCCTCTCCCGGCAACGTCCCGACCTCGACGTCGAGCCGGACCCGCGCCATCTTCAATTGAAACCGCGCGCGGTCGCGTTCCAGCCGCGCCCTCTGGAGCGTCGTGAAGGACGTCAGCACCTCCAGGTTCGTCACGATGCCCTGGCGGTACTCCGCCTGCACCAGATCGTAGTTCTCCTGCGCGCTGGCCAACGCCTTCTCCAGCGACGTCACCTCGCTCTCCAGCGCCTGCGCGTCCGCGTGCGCCCCGCTGACGTCGAGGCGAATCCGCCGGAACCGCTCCTGCAGGCGCAGCTCGGCGGAACGGACGTTCGACGCGGCCTCCAGCACCTTCGCCATCGTGGAGAATCCGTCGAAGAGCGGAAGCTCACCGGACAATACGACGTCCCAATCCACCTCCTCGGAGATGCCCGCCCGGTGGGTGTAATAGGTGCCTTCCAGAGTCACGGTGGGGAACCACCCGGCACGCGCGATCCCGATGCCTTCCTCCGCCCCACGCACCTGCGCCTGGAGCGAGCGAATGTCGCTGCGCGCCAGCGCCTTCTGTAGAAACGTATCGAGTGGAGCCAGCGGCTCCGGAGGGCCTGCGACATCGACGAGCCGAACAACCGAACGCGCCCCCGTCACGAATCGCAGCGTGTCCCACGCCACGGACAGCGCCCCCTTCACGCGTTCCACCTCCGCCTGTGTCGAGGCGACCTCCGCCTCCTGCGCCAGCACCTCCGATCGTCGGGACATGCCGGCCTTCTGCCGCTCCGTCAGCTCCTGGAGCCGCTCGTCGGCCAGCCGCAACGTGTCGCGAATCGTCTCCAACTCCCGCTCCAGACGCAGCACCGAAGTGAACACCTCCGCCACATCGATGAAGAGGCGCAGGCGCGCATGTCGCAGGTCCTGCTCCTTCGACTCGATCTGCGCCGCGCCCTGTCGGATGGCGTAGAACTCCCGCAAACCACTGAAGATGGGCTGCTTCCCATAGACTTTGTATTCGGTGCGCTCGTTCAGCGTGAAGGGACCTTCGGCGACGCCCGACGAATCCTGCCGCGTGTAGCTGCCCTTGAAGCTCACGCGCGGCAGAACGCTCGCCAGGGCTTGCTCGTAGAGGGTCTCCAGGCGCACCAACTCCTCGCCGGCCAGGGCCAGCGTCTCCGCCCGGTCGATCGCGAGCCGATAGCACGATTCCAGGGTGAGCTCCTCGTCCTGGGCGATCTTCTCGACCTTCTTCCGTCCCTCGGGATCGTGCTCCCAAAGCACCCGCTCGTACCGCTTGTCCTCGCGCGCGACGTCGGGGAAGCAAGCCGCCAAGAGGACCGCTCCGAGGGCCGCGCAGAAAACTCTCATCGGAGCCCCTTCGCCAGGACATCGTCCACGGTCGCCAACGCCGACGCCAACCGGCGCGCGTCGTCGCGCCCGACGACGCTCAGCAGGCGGCGGAATTTCTCCCGTCGACGCAGAGCGAAACGCGCGATCATGCGGCGCCCCTTCGCGCGAAGCGTCAGGTCGACTTCGCGCCGGTCCTGCGACGAGCGCTCCCGGTGTACGAGCCCGGCGCGTACCAGCTCGTCGACCAAGCCGCTCGCCGTCGCCGCCGAGACGCCCAACACGCGGGCGATGCGACACGGTCCCGTCGGCCCCAGGAAGTCCAGGAGCCACAGGATGCGCATGCGGGCCATCGACAGTTCCTCGACCACTCGCTGTCTCGCGGGTATGGAGATGAACCGCGATACCACGGAGTGGAACAGGAGATCGATGGTCTCCAGCTGATCCTTCGGTTTCCTAATCGTTGGGATGTCGAAGCTTATCTTCGACGCCCGCGCCGATCAAGCCTCGCGAGCCGGAGGACCGCCAGAGGAAGGAGCAGATCCAAGCCGAGGGAGCCGCATCGGCCGCTCGGCTGGTCACCGGGAGGCACAGGAGGCTCGGGGGATTGTACGGGCGGAGGCACGGGGGGAGGCGGCGGAGGAGGAAGCGTCACGCCGGAGGTCGTTTCCCACGCCACCTGCTGCAGCAATGCCGCGTCCTCCGTGGTTACCCCCATGCTGACGTAAGCAAGTCCCATAGGGTTTTCGCCCGTCAGGGCCGCATAGAACGTGCAGGCCGCCAGATAGGTCCCCGCGGGGCTTGGATGCGAGTTGTCGGCGTCATACAGGTCCAGGGCGGGGCGCTGTTCGAACGACCGCCACCACGCCTCGCCCACGTGAGCCACGACCGCCTCGAGCTCCGCGGCGATCGCGTGATAGGCCTGGACCACCTGATCGTGAAGATCGTAGGGCCAATCGGTGTCCGTAGGCCGCGATCCTCCTCCCCAGACCCAGGTTTCATAGAAGACCGTTTGCGCGCCGGCCTGCTTGATCTCCGCGTCGAAGAGCCGCGCGTATTGGTAGATCGTCAATTCGGTCTGGCCCGCGTCGGCCCACCACAGGCACTGCAGGACCACGAAGTCCCAGCCTCCCTCGCGGATCCTCGCCCGCGCCGTCCCGTCGCTCCAGTGCGTGGCCAGGCTGGCGCCCCCGATGAGCACGGCCGCCGTCTCGATCGTCCGAGGAGGCGTCGCCGAGCCGCCCAATTCCCTCACGACGTTGTGGACGCCTTCATTGGACGCCGTGTAGCTGTTGCCGATGAAGAGCACTCGCAGGGATTCGGGGGCGCCTTGCGCCGATGCCGTCGGAGTCGCCCCGACGCGCGGGAGCAAACCGAACAACACGCTCAAGACGAACAGAGCAGCGCTCATGGGGACCTCCTTCGTTGTCCCATATTCCGCCGTTCGTCGAGCGGAGTCTCAGGTGTGAATGACGCTGCGTGACGACGCCAAGCTCTTTCCTAAAGGAATCCTCTGCGTCTTTCTCGGCGATCTCAGCGGGCTGCGGTTGATCCGGTTAAAACGCGTCGCCCTACTTCACCGGATTGCTGAGCTTGCCGATCCCCTCGATCTCCGCCTCAACCTGATCCCCGGCCTTGAGGAACACCGGCGGATTCCGGAAGACGCCGACGCCCGCCGGCGTGCCCGTCGCGATCACGTCGCCGACCTCCAGAGGGAAGCACGCGCTCATGTACTCGATCAAGGTCGGCACGTCGAAGATCATCTCTCCCGTCGAGCTCTTCTGGCGCGTCGTGCCGTTCACGCGAAGCTCCATCGCCATCGACGAGAGATTCACCTCGTCGGGCGTCACGACGATCGGCCCCATCGGCGCGAAGGTGGCGAAGCTCTTCGCGCGGAACCACTGCTTGTCCGCCGCCTGGATATCGCGGGCGGTCACGTCGTTGAAGACGGTGAAGCCGAAGACGTGCGTAAGGGCCTCCGCCTTCGGGATCCTGAATCCCTCCTTGCCGATCACGGCCGCCAACTCGATCTCGTAGTCGATCTTCTCCGAGATGTCGCGGGGAATGCGGATCTCGTCCCCGTCCCCCATGACCGCGGTCGGCGCCTTGGAGAAGAGCAGGGGAGCGGCGGGCGGATCCTTCTTCTGCTCCGCGGCGTGATCCCGGTAATTCAGCCCCACGCCGACGATCTTCGGCGGCCGCGGAACGGGGGCCCGCAGGCGCACCTCCCACAGCGGCGTGCAAACCCTCCGGTCATCCCTCAACGGGTTGAAATCCACCGCTTCGATCTTCCGCAGGCCGTCCGCTTCCAGGAACGCGCGGAGATCGGGCCACTTGTAGGGGCGCCGATAATGGCTGAAGCACGCCTGCGCCAGGTCATATATGAATTGGCCGCGGATGAGGCCCGCCGAGACTCTGCTGCCGTGCTGATAGGTGGCGAAGCGCATATCGGCAATTCAATAGTTCATCCGTTCGTCCGTTCACCGATTCAGCAGTTCACCCGCTCGTCTGTTTCTGCGTTCTTCCGTTCGGAGCCTTCTCTCCGGACTACTCACGATCCACATCTTCTCGCGACGCGAAGATCTTCCAGGGTGCCCAGGCAACCGACAAAGAATCTCTGCTGTGCTAATCGATCAAATCTTTGTGCTACGACAAGATTTTTCATGAACCTCCAGGCCGATCGCCTGAGTATCTCTGAGAAAGGCAGGAAACCAGGAAAGGAAGTCGGTCGTCCTATCCTTCGGTCTTCCTCCTGGCTTCCTGGCTTCCTCATAGTATTCTCCGGACGGAAAACGGAGGGTCCCCGAGTTCGGTTGCGGTCCCCGCGCTGGGTCCTCCGGGTCCTCAGGTGTTGATTCTCTTCCTCAGGGTCCTCTGTCACCCTCCGGTGCCTCTACTCCGCCCCCGCCTTCCACGACGACCGCGCGGAACCCCACCACGTCGACTTGAGATCCGTCAGCTGCGTCTTGCGCGTCTCCGTCGGGGCGGCGGCCTCGAAGGCCGGCAGTTCCGTCCCCGCGATCGCGCGAAGCGCCGCATACGCCTCCTGCCTCGTCTGCTCCGACTCGTCCGTCTCCATCGCCAGCAGCAGCTTGTCCCCGACGGCCTGGAGCTTCGCCTTCGACCCCATGATGCCCAAGCCGCGACAGATCGCCGAGCGCACGGCCGCATCCGGATCCTTGAGCAGGATGGGCGCATTTTCATCGATGAGCCGGTTCACCAGCGCCACGGCATACTTCTCCTGCCCCAGATCGCCCAGCGCCAGCGCCGCGCCCAAACGATCGCCGGCCTTGTGGCCGCCCCCCTTGTTGTCGAGGACGTCCACGATCGCCGACGCGATCTCCGGCCGCGCCCCGCCGATCGCGCGCACGGCGCGCTGTGCCGCCTCCCGGACGTTCTGCGTCAGATCCCGTCTCGCCCGAAGGAGGTAAAGCTCGGTGACGGCCGTCGGCTCGAGAATCGCCGCCAGAGCATCGCACGCGGCCTCGCGAACGAGGGAGCTCGTGCTGAGTTTCTCCACCGATTCACCAGGCGCCGTTTCAAATCCCACAAGCTCCCCGAGCGCCTTGACGACCTCCGCGTCCTTCGGCCGAAGGGTCATCAACGCCCGCAACGCCCACACCTGCGCCCGCTCGTTGTCGGGCGTCTGGCTCGTCGCCAGCGCGGCCAGCCCTGCCGCGTTGCTCTCATCGCCGACGTTCTTCAACGCCCGCGCCGCCGCTTCCCGCACGATCGGATCCTGATCGAAGAGTCCGCGCTTGTCGAGCACCTCGCGCTCCAAATGGGTGATCATGTCCCGCGGCAGGAACCCCAGCGCCAAGGCCGCGCCCGCCCGCTCATCCCGACTCCCGCCGGAACTCACTTTGTCGCGCAAGGCCGCCACGAAATCGCCGCCGGCGTCCTTGGCCAGCTTCGCGATGGTCTCCCCGACGAACATGCGGGTCGCGTCGCGCAACCTGTCCACCAAGTCCTTCGTCAGACCCTTCTCCATGTCCGGCATCTTGCCGCTGACGTACTTCAGCAGCTTCGTCACTGCGGACGGACCGACCTCGATCGCGTCCGTCTGAAGAAAAGCCTTCCGGTCTTGGAACCGCATGACGTTGCGCTCGGCGCGCTTGAACGCGTCCTCGGGATCCGAAAACGCGTACGCCCGAGCCCGGATCTCCTGCAAGTACGCGTCCTTGTCGAAGAGACGCGTGGGTACGCCCGATTTCCAGGCGCCTACGAACCTCCAGAACCGCTCGACGATCGTCCCGATGCCTCCGGTCTCATCCCACCAGGCTTTCCAAGCCTCGATCGCCTTCCCGCGCTGTTCCAATTGCCGCGCGCGGACAACACCCTCCGACTCGGACGCGCCGGGAGTCGACGGATCGGCGCCGCCTTTCCGCGCGTACGGCTCCGACTCGTATCCGCAATCCTTGCCCGTAATCGCAATCAACGCCTCGTTCGCCCGCCCGCGTACGTCGGGAGAATTGTCGCCCAAGGCATCGATCAAGGCGGGGATCGCCTGGATCGTGCCGATCCTGCCGAGAGAAAGCGCCGCCATGGCGCGAACGGACGGATCGTTGGCGTGATCGCTGTCGGGCGCGTTCTCGACCTCAGGCTCGTACTGAACGATCGCGATGAGCCGATCGGCCACCCTCCGCTTGTCTTCGGGGCGTGTCGTGTCGACGGCGCCCGCGGCCGCGCAGCACGCCAGACGCACATCGCGATGCGGGCTGGACAGTCCCGCCAGCAGCGCATCGACCACCGGTCCCGAAAGCCCCTCGAAGGCCTCCAGCGCGCGGGCGGCTTGAACACGGCCCGCCGGCCGGCTCTCGTCCAGCAACACTCGTCGCAGGGCCTCGTGGATCTTCTCGCCGTCCAGCGAACCGGGGATGTTGTGGCGGATCTCGCCGGCCTTCGCCTGCAGCGCCTTGGCTTTCTCGTTGCCCTGGGTGACCAGCTCCTTGCCCCGGCGCGACGTGTCCTTCATCACGTCCATCCGTCGCTGCGTGTCTTCCGGCAATCCTTCCACGATCCAGGACTCCGGCTCGCTCACCGGCTTGAGGTCCGCGAGGTCTTCCATGACTCTCGCCGCTTCCTCGTCCCACCGCTGGGCGGCCTTGTACTTGTCGAACACCCGGCTCAGCCCCAGCGCGGCTCCCGGCCGCAGCGCCTCATCGGACAGCTTCGAGATCAGCGCCGCGATGCCCTCCTCGTCGATGACCTCCGCGAGGAACTCCGCCCCCACGGCGCGCACGACCTCATCCTTGTGACCCAGCCCCGCCGTGAGCCCCGGGATGGCGTCCTTGTCCAGCGGCTGCACCTTGGCCCACAACGCCGCCTTCTGCTCCGTGACCGACGCCTGCGCCTTCGCCAGGCTCTCGCGCAGCTCGACGACCCGGGGATCGCTCTCGGCCGCGCGCCATTCGGCGAGACGGGCGTGAACGTGACGCTCGTGATCGCGCAGCCTGCACAGCGCGTCGTAGTACTGCCCGAGCCACACGTCGATCCCTTTCCAAGCGACCTTGTCGCGCGCCCAAGCGGCCACCGGCTCGACATCGCCGCACTCGCCGGCGATCTTCGCGTAAGCGGCTTGTGCCGCCTCGAGGTTGTCCGGGGTGAGACGTTCGGTGCATCGGCCGATGATCTGCAACGCGCGCGCGGCGACGTCCCGCCGCTGCTCCGCCGCCGCCTTCTCGGCCGCCTTCTGCGCCTTTTCGAGGGCCTTGTCCGGATTCCCGTCGGCCTCCAGCCGGGCCGCCTCCGCCAGCAGGGCGGTGGCCGTCTTCTTCTCGTCCGATTGGGCCGCCGCCGGCGTCACGGCCAGCACCGACACCAGGATCGCTGGAAAAACGCGCGTCATTGCCATCGCAGCTCCCCCAGAAGAGAGTCGGATTATAGGCAGGCCCCCAACGCCTGTCACGCTATTGAGGACGGAAGATGCGCCGCAGTTCTTGCGGGAGTCGCGTCGGTTTGCCGCCGCCGTCGACGGACGCGAGCTCCGTGAATCCCTCCGCGATCACCCGATCTGCGACGCTCATCACGTATTCGAAGCGCACGGTGGCGTTACGGACTTCGGCCATGCGGGTCCGGATGAGGACCTCGTCGTCGTAGCGCGCGCTCGACCGGTAGCGGCAGCCGGTTTCCGTGACGACGAGGCGGTGGCCCCGAGCTTCCAGCTCCGAGTAGGGGAGTCCCAGGGCGCGCATGAACTCCGTTCGCCCCAGTTCGAAGTACATGATGTAGTTGGGGTGATAGAGGATCCCCATGAGATCCGTTTCGCCCAGGCGCACGCGCGTCTTGGTCATGTGGTTCATTTCCACCTCTACGGCTTCAAGGCGTCGAGCTTCGCGCGCGCCAGCTTGAGCTGGTCCTCGAACTCCGACGCGGAGCCGTCGCCGAGCGCGAGGATGAGCTGCGTGATGATGCGTCGGGCCTCCTGGAGGTCGCCCCGGGCGCGCTGCTGCTCGGCGAGGGCGTCTTGTTCCCGGGCGTGGAGGCGCCCGGCCTCGACCACTCGCGCGTATTCGTTCTCGATCTGCTGCTTGAACTCGATGTCGAGCTTGTACAACTCGTACACCCGGTTCACCGCAAGAACGGCGGTCGAGAAGTCCTTCTCCTGAAGCGCCGCCTTCGACGTTTCCATGGCGTCGGCAACATCGCGCCGCCGAGCCGCGGCGCGTTCATCGCGGGCGACACGCAGGTACTTCTCCACCTCGTTGAGGTACGTGCTCTGCGGGAACTTCGCCTTGAACTCCTCGCAGGCGCGCACGATGTCGTCCGCCCGGTTTGGGTATTTCTGTCTCAGGTCGTATAAGGCATCGAACGCCTGCTGCTCCGCCGAATCGGCGGAGGGACGGCCGGGCGGCGCGGCCCGCCCACGCAGCGCGGCCGCCCGGGCCTGGGCCTCCTTGTAGAACGGCCCGCCGGAGGGCTGGATGGATTCGTAGAGAATGAGGGCCCGAGACGGATCGGCCCCCTCGAGCTTCCGCGCATTATCCAAGATCCCGCGAGCCCGGCGGATCTCCGGCGATTCGCCCGCCAGCACGGCGAGAATGATCAGCACGAGGATCAGCGCGAAGAAGACGCCGGCCGCCAGCCCAAGGACCTGGAGCATCCTGCGGCCTCGCCTCGGATCATCGTGCGCCTCGCGCCGTCGATCCACCGCCGTCGTGTGTCCGGAACGGCGGTCTGCCCGCGCGACCGCCCGCGGCGCCGGCGCCGTCGCGGCCGGAGCGTCCGCCATCGCGGGCGGCTTCGGGCCCGCGTCGTCGAAGACGATCACGGCCTTTCCTACTTCGATCCGGTCGCCGGACTTCAGGACGTGCATGTTGACGTACTTGCCGTTCACCCGGGTGCCGTTGCGGCTCTCCAGATCGACGAGCTTCCATCCGCCCTCGAACCGTTCGATCTGGAACTGCTGGCGCGAGCACTCCTTCTCCGCCAGGACGACGGCGTTCTCGGAGGCGCGTCCGAAGCGGGTCACGGCATCGCGCAGCTCGACGGCCTTCTCTCCCGATTCGTCCCGAACCGTCACATGAGGCATCGGCGGACCATAATACAAAATACTCGGGAGCGGACTAGCGTTGCTTGCGACACCCCGTCCGTCGTAGAGTAAGCACCATGAACGTCATCGCCGTGCTCGCGCTGTCGGCCGCGTGGCCGTGTCAGGCGGCGCCTGCCGGCCAAGAGCACGTCGTCCTGCTCTCCCGCGAGGAATTCACCGGGCAGATCCGCGAGTACCGCCGCGAAGGGGTGGTGATCCTGCAGGACGGCGAGCGGACGCGGTCGATCCCGATCGAGGACGTCGCGCGGATCCTCTTCGAGCCCGCGCCCGCCTTCACCGTCGAGAACGGCGAGAAGCTCCGACTCCAACACGGAGGGCTCTTGACCGGCGCCAAGACGACGTACGCCGACGGCGAGTTCTCGATCGAAACGGCGTACGGACGCATCGGGGTCCGCCGGGACGACGTGCGCTCCGTCTCGTTCGCCCCGCTCGACGGCAACGTACCCGAGCTGAAGGACGACACGCAGGGCATCCTCATTTGGAAGCCCAAGGACGAAGGCAAGACGGAGTTGAAGGCCGATTATGGCGAGCTCACGCGGATCGACGCCGATCTCGTCGTCATCAAGAACGCCGAAGGGAAGGCGACGGAAGTCCCGCGCGCGGCGGCCCGCGTCCTCTACATGCGCCCGGAGGCCAAGACGCGATCTGAGATGCCGGCGGGATGGTTCGTCAAGGCGCTGCTGAAGAACGGCGACAAGATCGTCGGCGTGCTGCGCGCGATCGAGCCGGAGCGGATCACGCTCTTCTCGCATCTGTTGGGCATCGTGTCGGTGAAGAAACCGCTCATCCATTCGTTGACGTTCGTGCAGTACCCGCGGATGTCGGTGGGGAACATCGTCCTGTGCGAGCAAAACGGCGTGCGCGAGCTGGATCGCGCGGGGCGGGAGATCTGGCGCTATCAGAACAACGTGGCGTACCCGTGGGCGGCGCGCAAGCTGGACAACGGCCACGTGCTCATCGCCAACACCAACTACAACCAGGTGCTGGAGGTGCGTCCGCGGGACAAGGTCGGCGGCGACGTCGTCTGGCAGCTCGACAACGTGAACTACCCCTACGACGTGCGGCGGTTGGAAGACGGCCACACGCTCGTGGCGGAGTACTACGGCAACCGCGTTTCGGAGTTCGAGCCCAAGAACAAGACCGTCGTCTGGCAGACGGGGAAGTGCAACTACCCGATCTCCGCGCAGCGCCTCGAGAACGGGAACACGCTCATCTGCTCCACGTATCAGATCGTGGAGATCAACGAGAAGCAGGAGGAGAAGTGGCGGGCGACGGTGACGGTGCGTCCCTGGCGGGCCGAGCGGCTCGACAACGGGAACACGTTGATCGTGGATCAGCAGCGGGGCGTGGTCTTGGAGATCGATCCGAAGAACGTGGAGATCTGGCGCAAGGAGAGCCTCTCGCGTCCGAACGCCGCGGTGCGTCTGGACGACGGCAACACGCTCATCCTCGAGCAGGGCAAGAACCAGATCATCGACGTGGATCCGGCGGGCAAGACGGTGAACACGATCACCGGGCTGAATTATCCGCTGCACATCTCCAGCTACTGACGTTCAGCCCCTCAAACTCGCCTCCTCCTCCCGGCGCGCCTCCGTCCGGATCGGCAACAGCGCGTAAAACGTGCTTCCGTGCCCCACCTCGCTCTCCACCCACACCCGCCCCCCGTGATGGTCCACGATCGCCTTCACGATCGCCAGCCCCAACCCCGTGCCCGACACTTCGTACGTGGATGAGTTGTCGACGCGATAGAACGCCTGGAAGAGCTTCGACCGGTTCTCCGGCGCGATCCCCATGCCTTCATCCTGCACCTCGATCTGCAGGTTCCCCTCCAGCTTCTTCAGCCGTAGCCAGACCCGGCCGCCCTTCGGGGAGTACTTCACCGCGTTGGAGAGCAGGTTGATCAGCACTTCCTTGATCTTGTCCCGGTCCAAGAGCATCTCCGGCAGATCGGCCGCCACGTCCACGACCACCTCGTGCTTCTCCGACTGCACGCGCGCGATCTTGAGCACCTCCTGCACCAGCGCGCCCGGAGCGGTCATCTCCAGGTGCATCTTCAGACGCCCCGACTGGATGCGCGAGACGTTCAACAAGTCGTTGATGAGATACAGCAGCCGGTCCGACTCCTCGTCGATCACCTTGAGGAACTGCTTCGGCTGCTCCTCCGCCACCATGTCGATGAGCGCCTCCGTATACGCCTTGATCGACGTCAACGGCGTCTTGAGCTCGTGCGACACGTTCGCGACGAACTGCGACTTGAGCTCGTCGAGATGGCGCAAGCGCTCGAGCTCCTCGCTCGCGGTCATGTCCCGCAGCACGATGATGAAGCCCACGTTCGAAGCCACCGGATCGCGCAGCGGCGAAAGCGATACCGCCAGCGGCAGATCCTCGCCGCCGGCGCTCTTGAGCGTCACGCGCCGCTCCATGCAGAACCCCTGATCGCGAATCTCCTGGATCAGGCCGCCGACCGCATCCGCCACCGGCGCCGGGACGGCGTCGGCCAGGGCCACGCGAGGCTTCGGAGTCCCCGCGCCGAGCATCGCCATGGCGTTGCGGTTCATCAGGACCACGCGCCGCTCCGCGTCGATCGTCACGATGCCGTTGGTGATGCTCTCCAAGACGTTGTTCAGCAGCGCAAACTGCCCCCGCGTCTCCTCGATCGCCCGCTGGCTGCTCAGCGCGGTCGCCGCGTGCTCCGCCAGGAGAATGACGGTGGCCAGACGATCCGGATCGAGCGGCCCCAACTCCGATACGTCCAGCGCGAGGAGGCCGATCCTCCGATCTCCGACGCGCATCGGCACCGCCGTGATGAATCCTCCCCGCGAATGGGGAACGGTGATCGGCTCCGCCTCCCGAAACGCCGCGTCGGTGACCTCAGGGTCCGGCTGCAGCGATTCCTTCACCCCCGGCGCCGCCGGACGTAATCGCCCCGTCGGCGCGTCCCACAGGAAGATCGACACTTCCGCGCCGCCCGTCACGTGGCACACGCCCTCACGCAAGAGGTGCGCGACCTCCTCGCCGTTCGTCGACGAGAGCATCCGGCGCGCCAGCTGCGACAGGGCGGTCGTGTCCATCAGCGGATGAAGTCGAGGAAGAACATCGCGCGATCGATTTCCTCTCCTACGTCGGTGACGACGTCGTCGAGCTGTTCGATGGTCAGTCCCAGCTGCGTCCAGGCGACGTCGCTGATGATCGGGATCTTGCGGTCACCGCCGGAGCCCACCCGCAGCGCCCGGGCCAGGATATCGGCGAAGTGCACGATCGCGGTGGCCAATCGCGTCCCCTCGGGCGCCACCGACGGGTTATGGTGGCACCGCACGACTTCCACCAGGCCCTTGGACAGGTTCCACTTGCCCAGCAGCAACCCGCCGACATCCGCGTGCGTGACTCCGAACACGGCCGCCTCCGTCTGCGACAGCAGGCAGTCGCGGTCGCGGGCGAGCGTCAGCGCTTGAATGAACTGGTCGTGCAGGTACTGGTCTTCCAGGAGCTTGCCGATGTCGTGGAGCAGTCCGGCGACGAACAACTCCTCGAGGTTCTGCTGGCCCAACCGCCGGCCCAAGGCCCTCGCCGCGGCCCCGCAGCCGATCGAGTGTTTCC
>JACPRB010000356.1 GCA_016190155.1 Planctomycetota bacterium | reverse complement strand
TTCCTGCCTTCCTCATAGGTACTCCGGCGGAGGCCCACGGGAAATGCTCGAACACCTTCAAGAAGTCGAGTGAAAATCTCCTCAAGAAAAGAGGGAGCCGGCGGATATGAACCCAGATACCCCCTCCTGCGGCTCCAGTGGTCGCTCCCCAGGGGAGCGGGGAGGGTAATCCAATGGGGTTCCTAACGCCTCGTTTCCTCGCGCCACCGGGAGATTCTTCGGCGCCAGCGCGCAGCGGTAGGAGAAACAGCGCTGTCGGACCAACACCCTTCTCCGCGCCGAAACCGGCGATCAATCGGTCAAGCGTCTGGGATCGCCGCCGACCTTCTTACGCTCTCTGACCTCGACCTCTTCGTACTCCTTCACCTGCTCGGAATTGAATTGCTTGCCGCAATCCCAGCTGGTGCAGGCGTACTCCTTCACGTCGACGGGAGAGAAGACGTTGATCTCGTTCTTCTTCACGCGCGAGCCGCCGCAGAACGGGCACTTGGCCCGTTTCCACGTCTTCGGCTTGGCCATTTCGACCGGAGCGCCCGGCTCTCCCGCGCCTTCGGCGGTCCGCTGCCGCTTGGCCACGCGTCCCGCGGCGACATCCTTGCAGTAATGGCAGTATTTGCCGAATCCGCGATGACCGCATTCCCAACGCTGTTTCTGCTTCTTCGTGCCCTTTGCCATAGGCGGACATTTAATGATCGCTCTCCGTGCGAGTCAAGACTTCCGTCGCCGGCGCATTCATTCGACCGCGATCTTGCCGTCCTTCCAGATCTTCTCGAATTCCTGTCCGAATTGCGTGGCCAGTGATCGACTGCTCAGGATGACCAGATTCTCGTAGTTCTCCTCGTCCGCCAGCACGGTCCAGTTGTACGAGCCGGTCATCACGCGCTCGCCGTCGATCACCATGAACTTGTGATGGAACTTGGCGCGCAGGGCTTCCGACGTGCCCTCCTCTTTGGCGCCCGCGGGGTGAACGCGCTTGATGGACACGCGCGCGTCGGCCAGCATCCGCAACGCCTCGCCCCATACGCCGCGGGCATTCGAGGCCTGCCATCCGTCCACCAGCACCCGAACGTCCACTCCGCGGTGCTTCGCCGCGATCAAGGCCTCGGCCACATCCTTTGAGGTGAATTGATAGATGGCGGCGACCACCTTCTTGCGGGCGGCGCGCAATTCACGCACGATCCGCTTCTCCACCAACCGCTCGCTGCCGGTGGGCGCGAAGATGACGTCTCCCGATGACTTCGTATCAGGCGCCCCCTGCCATCCCGCGAAGATCGCCAGCACGGTTGCGGGCACAAGCAAGGCCATTCGAACCATAACTCCTCCCTCAGTCTGATTCCGGCCACAATCCTCCAAGGAAGGGACACCGCTGTCCAGCGGAAACGTGGTCTCTTCCCAGGAGGAAGATGAGGTTCTCGCGATCGCACAACTGAACTCGAGCGGAAAGGTGTAACGCGTCGGACGTCTCCGGCGTCTTCCCATGAGCATGGCGGCCAGGATCTGGGGCGCGATTTGGACTTTCGTAGGGGGTGCCCTTGCCGCGTTGGGGTGGTTCTTCGTGGAGCACCACAAAGGCGGAGCGACCCACCGCGGCCATGCGCTTTTTCTTCTCCTGTTTACGGCCGGTCTCTTGATATTCGGCCTCGGCGTCGAGCGCATGTTCTTCGACCCTGGCTCTCGCCGGAACCGCTGACTCAACACCCCCGGTGCGGCACGGGTTGCTATGTTGCCGCCGCCGGTGGTCCCGCTCCCTCAATCCAGCCGCAGGTACTTCAGCTGGTGCATGTGGTCCGGGTTCGGCGGATCGACCGCCTCCGTCATCCCCGGGGCCAGCGGAGGGGGCGTCGCCGGGACGAACGGCGCCGGAGCAGCCACCATGCCCCCGCCGAGCGCGGGCATGGGCGCCGGCCCACCGAGAATACAAATGTAATAGGCGTCGTACGTCTGCTCGTCGTAGGCCACGACGATGTCGTCCCCGTCCAGCGTGGCATCGTATCCGAACCAGCCGATCTGCGTAATGCGAAGACCGCCGATGGGCAGCGGAGCCCCGAGGGTCGCCCCGGGAACGTCCGTCCCCGGCGGCAGGGTATTGCTCTCAACGGCCTTCGCGACCGTGAGCGCGTAGTCGCCCGCCGCCGAGTTCCCGTAGTCATCCCAGTGCCGCAGGTGAAGCTCCGTCCCATCGCCGTCCCATCGAAGATAGAGCAAGTCGACGCGCGTCTGCCCCATCTGATCGCGAACGAAGACGCTGGGCAGATGGGGACTCCCGTCGCCGATGACGACGGGTTCGGAGAAGGACCGTCCCGCGTCGACGCTCGTGCGCATCCGGATGCCATCGCGCGCCTCGTAGGCATAGAAAACAGCCAGCGAGCTTCCCTGCCCCTTCACCGCGACGCTCGGGTCCATCCCCGTGATGCGGTCCTCCTCGACCAACGTGTCGGCGAACCCCGATCCGTGGAGACGCGTGGCGCAACGATACTGCGTCAGATTGGTCCAGCGCCGGTCCGGATTCGTCGTCGTCACCGTGAATCCGTATCCGATCACCAGGTCTCCGCCGGCCGAATAGGCGATCCCCATGAGGGCGGGCGTGACGTCGGCGGAATGGTGGAAGACCACCTCGGCGGGACGAAACGCGAACGCCGTCGGCGATCCGCCGCCGTCGAAGGCCGAAGGCGCCGCCTCGACCAGCACCAGATCGCTCGATCGGTCCTTGTTGGTCCGCCAGAAGACCAGCGCGAGCGTGTAGTCCAGGGCCATCGTCGTCTGGACGAGCCGCGGCCGGTAAGCCTCATCCGCCACGCCGACGGTCTCCGTCTGCGAGAATGTCGCGCCGCGATCGAACGAGAGCTTCGCCGTGATCCGATCCGTCCCGCTATGGACCAAGACCAGCACGTTGTACAACGCGGCGATCTCATGGTCGCGCCAATTGCCTGAATCGGGGCTCGTCTCTTCCGATCCGCCGCCCGTCACGCGATCGAGCGCCCGATCGTACTGCAGCCGCATCTCGTAGCGCGAGGCGTTCCTCGGATCCGCGCGATCGCCCTCGTAGCAGACGATGCTCGTCCGATCTCCGGACACGGCCACGGTCGGCAGCGCGAAACTCCAGGAGTCGCTCGAGTACAACGTGCGGCTCTCCAAGACGCCGCCGTAATCTCCCGGCACGGTCGTCCCGATGTTGATTTCGGAAGGCGCGCCGATCCCGAGGCGCACCAGCGCCGTTTCGACAATCCCAGCCGTCTCGGCGCGCACGGCCAAAACCTGCTCGCATGCGACGGCTCCCTGCAGGGTCAGTCTCGCGAATCCGTCGCCCGACACTTCCAGCCAATCGCCCCGACTCGCCGACCCGGTCGCGGACGGAACGATTCCGGCCTCCGCGATGGACTGCACGCCGCCCGCCGGCGCCGTCCCCGCGTCGGAGACGTGCGCCAGCGACAGTCGAGCCGTGCCGGTGTTTCCCTCGGCGCGGGTCAAGACGCTGAATGCGAAGGGCTGATCCGCCGGAGTGGTGAGATCATAGACACGCGACACGCTTTCAATGTTCAGACGACCGAGGTCCACTCCCTGACTGAACGTGTCCATCGCCGCCGGGTCCAACGTCTTGACCCCGGCGGAGAGGACCAGGGGCGTCCCCTCAGGCCGGCCGGCCGCAGCGTCGTGGTGCCCTTCGTTCCTGCAGCTCAGCGTCAACGCGACAAGAGATCCCAAAAGGACAAGCCGCCTCTCCATGAGGCCTCCTTAGTCGGGTCTGCCTGGAGTACCGAAATCCATCGCCATGAGTTTTGATGACCTTCGCCGCCAAAGCAAGCAGAAGATGTGCGGAGGTTTCGTCCGACACGGTGAAGTTCGAGCGCAACTTCACGGGCCACACCCTTATTGCGAGGCTTCCCGACGGCCGAGCGGCGATCGGGTTGCGGCTCGACCGCGTCGGATCATCCCCCGTTGAAGAGGACGTTCCATTCATCCTCGAGGTCGCGCTCGTCTCGCGCCATCTCCGCCAATTCCGCATGGATCTCCGCGCGCACGGCCTCACGCACGATGAAGAGATGCTTCCGCACGGCCGCTTCGCTCATCCCCAGCCTCTTGGCCAAGTCCACGAGCATGGGGGCGTCCTCCGACGGCGTCAAGATGTGATCCTCGAAGATGCGAAATGACAGCCCCTTCCCGCCCTCCAGGAATCGCTGGCGTACGCGATCGATCGCCCGTATCGAAACCGTCACGGCCCATGCTTGATCGAACGCTCTCCCGGGCTCGATCGTGCCGGAGGCGGCGACGACGCTCTCCAAAGGCGCGACATCGTCGATCGGGACCGTACGGACTCCGCCTCCGCGCTTCAGACGATGCAGGCTTCGCTCCTGATAACTGGCGAACCGGTGAAGAACGCCTTTGAGATACTGACGAAACCTGCCGCGCTGCGGATCGTACTTCTCCAGCGCGTCCGACTCCATGAGCCACAGGAAGAACGCCTGCGTGAGGTCCTTGGCATCCTCGACGGTCTTGCGTCGAATCAGCCGCAAGTAGACATAGACGGGCTTCCAGTACTGCCGGCACAGCTCGTCCAGGGCATCGCGCTGGCTCGCGTGATCGGCGCCGCGAATCCGCGCGATCAATCCGAGAGCCGTTTCAGGGAACCCTCCCGGGAATCCCCCCACACTCGTTTCGTAGCCGTTCACCCCCATCGGACTGACCCCCTTGCCATCCAGTGCAGCAAAGCGCCAGGTTCGTTTACGGAAATCGGCATGGTTCAAATGAGGGTAACAGTCGCGGCGGGCTTGCCGAGCATGAGAGCTTTTTCTCAGGGTCCTCTGAACTACTCACGGTCAAGATACTCTCGCGGCACGAAGATGTTTTATGGCGCCCTTTCAACACGGATTTCTCGGATTCTGAGGATTTTCACGGATTATACCCACG
>JACPRB010000355.1 GCA_016190155.1 Planctomycetota bacterium | reverse complement strand
TCCGTGGCCTCAGGTTCCAGCACCATCGCTTGGTAGCCGGACGTGTCTCGCTTGGCTCTCACAGTGTTCCCCCTCTTCTCTCGCCATGAGAGTGATCGGCAATCGGAGGGGAAACCTGAAGCCTAAAATGCTACGCTCGGTTGCGGCCTTGGAGAAAGCGCCTGCGGATGCTTCAGCGGCGGCTGTGCTTCTGAGACAGGCGAATACGGGCCCCTATTGGGAGAAGTTTGGATCCGTCTCCGGCATGTTGATCGCTTACGGGGTGTTTCGCGCTTTTGGCGAGGCCGGCGTGCGCGAATCGGTGGAGCACGGACCCCGCCGGTTTGTCGATCTTTACGTCCGCGCCTGTTCGTCTCATGCCGATCTGCCGGCGCTGCCCGAAAGTGCTGTCCGGGTCGCGAACAGGCTGGACTTCGCGCGGCGTAGGGACTGGTGGCGGCTCAGCGATCTACGTGCTTCTCGCCAGCAGCTCGCGCACCGGCGTGCCTTCGGCCAGGAGTGCCCCGCGGGAGCGCAGCGCCCGCAGCTCCGCTATCCGGGGCAGCCAATAGGCGCGACCTCGATCCTGCAGTGCCTCGACCCGGCGCGACAGTCGGCGTGCTACCGATGCGAAGGCGCGGGCGTCTGGAACCTTGCCCGCACACGCGATCCGGTGAAGAAGCGCCGCGGCCGGATGAATTCGCAGTGCCGGCATGTCAAGATCGGCGCCGTAACGCGATACGAACGTCCATAGATCCTCGGCCCGGAAGACGTGCTCCAACGCCCACCGGAGCCTGCGTCGACTCGGGTGGTCTTGGCCTTCAAGTCGGATAAGCGCCAGTCGCGTGATCACGTCGTAGTCCGCCGGACGATTCGTCTTCTTGAGATCCACGAGATCCTCGATCGACACGATCGGCAGGGATCCCCACGGAGTCTCGATGGACTTGGAGCGTCGCCGCGCGCTTCGGAATCCGCTTACGCGCGGGGGCCGTCCCATCGCGTCGAGATAGAGCGGGCTCTCTCCCGCCAAGGGCACGACGAAATGGAATCCATGTCCCCGCTTCATGATCCGGGGCGTCAGCGGCGGGGTGAGCTTGTGAACGCGCGCTCGCAGATCCGACAGCGCAGTCAGGAACCGCCGCACATTCCGGGGGGTCGGCTCAATCCAAACGTCGAGGTCCTGCGAGAACGTGGCGGCGCCGTACGCGACGCTGGCTTGCCCGCCGATGAGCAGATAGCGAACCCGCCGGCGGCTAAAGGCGTGGAAGAGAGAGCGCATCGTGAATCGCTTCCGGATTCCGCAGCCGCTTTCGCAGGCGCCAGGCACAAACCAACCGCTCGCCCGGAGTGAGCGCCAGCCAGTCCGCAAGAAAGGGGTCGAGATCGCAGGCCGCGGCCAGAGGGACTCGAGCCTCCACGCTCGACCGGCGTGGCGCGGTCATTCTCCGTTTCGACTTCACCACCGCAGTCTACCCGGCGGCGCACATCGGTGCAATCGGGCAGCGGGGGAACGTGAGGAAGCGCTCTTCGCGGGCGACTCACGCCGTGAGCGACTTGTCGGAGATGCGGAAGACCTCCACCACCTCATCCGGCGACTTCGCCTCCCTCAGACGATCGCGCAGGTAATCGCTCGACAGCAGCGTGGCGATCTTCTCGAGGATGTGCACGTGCGCGCCCTCGTCGTGAGGCGGCGTCAGGATGAGGAACAGGAGATCGACCGGCTTGCCGTCGATCGCCTTGTAGTCGAGACCTTTGGGGATGCGTCCCAGGGCCGCCATCGGGCGCTGCAGCCCCGGCGCGCGGCAGTGCGGGATGGCGATGCCGTCCCCGAGCCCCGTGCTGGCCAGCGCCTCGCGCTTCATGATACCGGCCACCGTCTGCTCGACCGAGCAGCCCGTCTGCGCCACCAGTCGCTCGGCGAGGGCGCGGAAGGCCTGCTCCTTCTCGCTCACTTCCAGATCCAGCAGGATCGCCTCGCGAGGCACGATCGACCCCAAAGAGTAGTCCGTCACCTGCTCGAACTCGTCGCGGATCGTCCCGATCAGCTCCTCGACGACGTCTTCGAGGCTGACCAAGCCGATGAGGCGCCGGGCTTCGTCCTCCACGAACGCGAGGTGTGTGCCCGTCTTGTGGAATCGCAGCAGGAGCTGCTCGAGCGGTTGGTTCGTCTTGACGGTCTGCACCGGTCGCGCGAGCTTCGTCAGGTCGGGCGTCCCGCCCGCCGCCAGCGCCAGGGCGAGGTCCTTGATATGAACCTGGCTGTCCGGTCGCGGAGACTTGTCCAGCGGATACCGTGAATGGAGGTGTTTCTTGATGCGCTCGAGGTTCTCCGGCCAAGGCGCCTTCGGATCGAGCGTGACCACTTTGGGCCATGGCACCATGACGTCCTCTACCATGAGCTGGCCGAAGTCGAGCACGTTCTCCATCATGAGCAGGCGCGAGAGCGTGAATTGGCCGCCTTCGTGCGACGCGCTGAGGATCAGCCGCAGCTCTTCTTCGCTGTGCGCACGTTCCATCTCGCCGATGCGGATGCCCAGGAGGCGCAAGAGGCCGTTGGACATCGTGTTGAGCAGCCAGAGCGGCCCGTAGAAGATCACGTAGAAACCATGAAGCGGCCGCGAGACGAACATGGCGGCCTTCTCGGTCTTGCGGATCGCCAGGGTCTTTGGTGCCTGCTCGCCGACTACGATGTGCAGCGTGGTGAGCAAGGTGTATCCGACGACGAAGGACACGCTGTGCAGCACCTCAGGCGACGTCACCCCGAGCAGCGTGAGCACCGGCGTGACCAGCTTCGCCGTGAGCGGCTCTCCGACCCAGCCCAAGCCGAGGCTCGCCATCGTGATGCCGAGTTGGCAGGCCGAGAGATAGGCGTCCAGCTTGGCGAGGATTCGATGCGCCAGCGCGGCCTTCTTGTTGCCGGCGCGCGCGAGCTCCTGCATTCGGGTGTCGCGCACCTTGACGATCGCGAATTCCGCGAGGACGAAGAAGGCGTTGAGGAGGATGAAAAAGCTGGCGAGGATGACCTGGAGCCACATGGGTGCCAGCAGGCTACACGCTGGGAGAGGATGAAGTCCAGCGAAGAAAAACGATGAGCCGCGACAAGCCAAGAACGTGTAAGAAATGGGGAGATGGAGAGGACCAGGAGAGGGGGCCGAAGTTGAACCGTGCCAAAAAAAGCACTTGACCTCGCGCAGGGCGGCCGTAAACTTAAGGGCGAATGAAGTCGCGTGCGTGCCTGCTGAACGTCCCGATGATCACCGCCGGAGGCGGTGGCGCGCGCTGAGTTCGCCTGAAAACGATGATGAAGCCCGCGCCACCTGGCGCGGGTTTTTTGTTTGACCTGAACATGATGATGAATCTGCGAGACATGCTGGTCGTCCTGAACCTCTGCGTCATTACGCCGAGGTGCGGGCCGCCGGTTTGAGCGCAGGCCACGAAATCGCGAAACCCCGCACCTCAAACCGGCGCGGGGTTTTTTGTTTTCCAGGAGGATCCCATGAACGCCCCCAAGTTGGACAACCGGCCGGCCGCCTGCAAGATGGTCGGCGCCCTGGCGCGCCTCGTCCTCAATCGACGCAAGAACCAGCCCAGTCGGCAGCGCCTGCGCGCGCGGAAAGGAACCCGACGATGACGCACAAGATCCATCTGCGACTCAGACGGGGAGAAGGAGCCTTGGCACGCGTCCTCGGACGCCTTCGCCGGCGCGGGATGAACATCGGACGCGTGGTCGTTCGTGCCGGGGAGGACGGCCTGGACGTCGTGTGCACGGTGGAAGGCGAGCGCTCCGCGCACGTCCTGTCGCGCTTCCTGACGAAGCTGCTCGACAGCTCCGCGCAGGTCGAGCAGTCGGCGTGACAAGGCGGTTCTTCCTCACTATGATGGCGCCCCATGCGTCGCGCTCTTCTGATCGTCACGCTCTTTCTGGGCTCGTGTGCGCAGGGGCCGATCATGAAAACAGATGAAGCTGCCGGCCGAACGCCGATCGATGAACTCCTCGGCCCGCGTCAGTACGAGGGCTACGCGGGCGTCTTCCTGGGCTCCGTGGGCGATCGCCTGTGGTGCCAAGGCCTGGCGCCTTCGCCCGGCCTGAAGGGTGTCTTCCAGCACATTCACCAGGGTCTGCATGCCTCGCTGTTCGACCTCGAGATCCTCGAGAACGACCGACCGCTGCCGTTCCCGCCGATGACCCATCAGTGGTACCCCTCGCACGTCGTCATGGAGGCCGATGGGACGGCGTTGCATCTCGAAGAACGGAAGTTCGTGACGCGGGATGATCGCGCGGTGGACGTCGTGCGTTTGCGGAACGACTCGCCCGAGGAACGGCGCCTGAAGGTGAAGCTGCGGACGACGCTGGCCGTGCAGCCGAGCGCCGGCATGCTGTTGGGCGCGGAGAAGCAGTGGGGCCTTCCCGTGGCCTTCGCCATCGCCGCCGGCGGATTCTCGCCCGCGAAAGACCGCGTCCGCGTTCATGCCGCGGTCAACGAGAGACGATCCGGGGTGCCGGAACCCCGCGCGTCCCATACGTATCCCTCCGATTCCGTGTGGGCGGCCGTGGACGGACAGTACGTGTCGTCGCGCCGGTGGACGTGCTGGGAGAGCGCCCACCCGACCGACTGGTTCGAGGTGAACTTCGGCGAGCCCACGCCGGTTGAACGCCTCGTGCTCGACATCTTCGACGATGAGGCGGGCGTCTGGGCGCCGAAGGCGTATCGCGTCGAGGTGGAGCGTGACGGCGCGCTCGTCGAGCCCGAGGGGCAGACGCGTTCGCCCGCCGAGCCGGCCAAGGGCCGCAACGAGGTGCGTTTCGCGCAGGTGACGACGCGGCGCGTTCGCGTGACGTTCGAGCACCGGCCGGGCAAGAAATCGGGTCTGGTGGAATTCGAGGTCTACCCGGAGCGGGAAGTCGAGCGGGTGCTCCTGGAACGCGAGATCGTGCTGGCGCCGCGCGCGACGGAGTCCTTTGCGGCGGTGGTCGCCTTCGCGGACGACGCGGAGACGGCGGGCGCGCGTGCCGTGGCGAGGGATCCGCAGAAGTTGGCCGAGGCGCACATCGCCGAATACGACGCGTGGTTCGCGCAGGAGGTGCCGCGGTTCGAGTGTCCCGATCCGTGGTTCGAGAGGCTGTGGTGGTACCGGTGGTACGTGGTGCGGCATTGTCTGGCGGATCCGAAGGCGGGGCTGCTGCGCGAGCCGTGCTTCTTCGAGGGGCGCCACGCGGCGTGGTATCCGCAGGTCATCACGTACGGTCACGCGTTGCAATGCGCGGAGGCGCGATGGCTGCGGGACCCGAAGATCGCGTACGGCCACCTGAGCGCGGTCCTGCGCAACCAGTTCGAGGGCGACGAGGGGTTCTATCCGGGCATGTTCCCCAACGTGCGGGTGGACCGGCGCGTCAATCACTATTACACGGAGTGGATTCCGCGCGGGCTGTGGGACGTGTTCCTCGTTCATCCGGATCGCGCGTACCTCGAGTGGGCGCTGCCGAGATTGGAGAAGAACGTCGACGGCATCTTGGAGCGGTTCGACGCCGACGGTGACGGCTTGCCGACGGTCTTGCCGCAGAGGGCCGGAGAGGCGCATTTCCACACGGGCATGGAATTCCAGCCGTCGTTCTTCTGGTTCACCCAGCCGCCTGCATTCAAGGATGAGACGCCGCTCGAACGCGTGGACTTCGCGTGCTATCTGTACGCGAGCTGCCGCGCGGTCGCCGAGGCGCGGCGTTTCCTGGGAAAGGATCCGGGGGATTACGAGCGCAAGGCGGACGTCATCGCCCGCGCCATCGCGGACAAGATGTGGGACGCGCAGCGGCGGTTCCACTACAGCATCCATCCCGAGACGCACGAGAAGGCGCTCGTGGAGGAGATCGTCGGATTCTATCCCTACGCGTTCGATGTGCCGGTGCGCGAATGGGCCCTGGAGCGGCTCTTCGATCCGGAGCAGTTCTGGGCGCCGTATCCCGCGCGCAGCGCGTCGAAGCGCAGTGAGCTGTATTCGCAAGATGAGCCGTTGAGCTGTCACTGGAACGGGCCGTCGTGGCCGTTCGCGAACGTGCTGATCCTCGAGGCGCTGGCGAACGGGATCCGCCGCGACGCCGGGGTCTCGCGCGAGCGGTACTTCGATTTCCTCGAGCGGTACGCGCGGGCGCAGTTCGAGAAAGGCGATCGGTCGCGGCCGGTGGTGGGGGAGTACTATCACAGCGAGACCGGCGAGTGGCAGACGCCCGTGGTGGACTACTTCCACTCGACGTACGCGGACGTGCTGATCCGGCATGTGGCGGGGTTGGTTCCGCGGGCGGACGAGAAGCTCGAGTTCCATCCGATCGTCGACGCGTGGGAGTGGTTCCGTTTCGAGGGGGTGCCGTATCGGGGCGCGCGGTTGGACATCGAGTGGAAGCGCGGGGAAGGGTTCGGCGTGCGCCGCGACGGGAAGCTGCTTTTCCGGCGGCCGCGGCTGGAGCGGGTGGTCTATGACCCGGCGACAGGTAGGGTCACTTCTTGAGCATGGTACGAGATTTCACGGAACCAGGCACCATCCGTCGCCCACGAGCTTCCAATGCAGTGTGTCCTCGCGCGGGGGGGCGTCGTTCGGAGTCGACGCAAACGGCACGTGAGCCTCTCCCCGTTCGACGTCCACGATCATGCGCTCAGGGTGAAGCCGGATCTGGGTCCCGGCCGCGTCGAGGCCCAGCAGCTTCCGAAGGTCTTCCTTGGATCGGGTGTTGATCCGGGCTGGGAGGACGAGCTGGAGGGCCTCGTCCCATCGGTCCTGGCGCGCCGCTCGCGCGAGCTTCTCGCTTCGGGCCGCGATCTCCCACCGGGAGAGCGTGGTCAGCACTTCGGAGGCGCGACTCGGGATCGGGGGCGGGGGAGTGCGTGCCAGGATTTCGCGGACTTGGCGCAGGCTCTGGGCGAAAGGCTGGCTGGGTCCGGCGCGTTCGATCAGGTCGAGCATGCGCCTCGTCGAGCGTTCGGCTTGCGGCGACTTCGGATAGAGCGTCGTGATGGCGCGATGGAGTTCGATCGCTTCCGGCAGCAGCGACGGATCCTGGCGCGCCCGATCTTCAGCCGCCCTCGCGGAACGCCACGCGCGTTCGGCGGGGTCGGGCCGTAAGAGGACGATGAGGGCGACCACGATCGCGATGCCGGCGGCGATGGCCCAGCGGGTCCACTTCCAGTGCCGAGGGGCCGGGACGGGCTCCGGTTCGACGCTCGGAGCGGCGCGCGAGCCGCCTTTGATGGCGTCGATCGCGGCGACGACTTCCTCCATCGACGCGTAGCGTTGGTGGGGACTCTTCGCCATCATCTTGGCCACGAGCGCCTCGACGGCGGGCGTCGCTTCCGGGTTGACCGTGGGCAACGGGGCGGGCCGTTCATTCTCGCGCACGTGCTTCATCAGGACCTGTACGGGGTTCTCGTCCGCGTAGGGCGGGCGGCCGGCCAGCATGGAGTAGAGCGTGGCTCCCAGCGAGTAGATGTCCGACCGTGGATCGAGCCGCTCGCCCATCGCCTGCTCGGGCGACAGGAAATCGGGAGTGCCCATGACGAATCCGCTTTGGGTGATGACGCCGCTCATCGTGGCCGACATGTCGCGCGCCAGCCCGAAGTCCGTCACCATGACGCGGCCCTGGCGGGTCAACATGATGTTCGACGGCTTGATGTCGCGGTGCAGGATCCCCGCCTTGTGGGCGCTGGCCAAGGCGATCGCGACGCGCCGGGTGATGGCCAAGGCGTCGTTCACGGTGATCTTGCCTCGGCGGTCCAGGAGCCTCTGCAGGTCCCTGCCGTCCACGTATTGCATCACGATGTAGTGGATGTCTTTTTCGATGCCGGCGTCGTAGACCTGGACGATGTTGGGATGCTCCAGGCGCGCGGCGGAGCGGGCCTCGCGCAGGAATCTCCGGACGAATTCCTCGTCGTTCGACAGAGAAGGGGGCAGGACCTTGAGCGCCACGTCCTTGTCGAGGGCTTGGTGATGGGCGAGGTAGATGCTCCCCTGGCCGCCGGCGGCGATGAGCCGAATCACCCGGCACCGGCCGATCACGAGGCCCGGCGCCAGTTGCGCCGCATCGGCGGGTCGCCGAAGGACTCCCTCGCTCTCCACGGCGGACAGTATACCCGTCTGGAGTTCTGTGAACAAAGATCCCGATGAGGACGGCCAATGCTTGCTCCCTCCGGACCGCGGGATAGAATCGGGCGATGCTCCACGCGTTGCACGCGGCGCCCGGGGAGGCGGTGGCGCGCGCCGTCGATCTCAAGGACGTGGCGGGACTCGTGAACGGGCCCGGGGTCCTGTGGGTCGATCTGGAGGATCCCACCGAAGAGGAAGCGGCGATTCTGTCGAGCGTCTTCCGGTTCCATCCGCTGGCGATCGAGGATTGCGTCGCGGAGACCAATCACGCGAAGGTCGACGACTACGGCGACTACGTCTATCTCGTCGTGCACGGCGTGAAACGGCCCGACCAGCGGGGGCCGCTGGACACGGAGGAGGTGGATTTTTTCCTCGGGCGCGCGGTCGTCGTGACGTATCACACGGTGCCCGTGAAGGTCATCGAGGAGGTGCGCCGGCGGTGCCTGGAGGTTCCCAACGCCATGCGGGCGGCGGATTTCCTCGTGCACGCGATCCTGGATCGGCTGGTGGATTCCTATGTGACGAAGATGGAGGCGCTCGACGCGGAGATCGACGCCCTGGAGCAGCGGCTGTTCCGGAGGAACCTGGTGGGGCGCGCGGTGCTGAACGAGATCTTCGCCCTCAAGAAGGAAGTGCTGCAGCTCAAGCGCGTCGTGAATCCGCAGCGGGAGGTGATGAACCGTTTCGCGCGGCGGGAGTTCGGCGTGGTGAGCGTCGAGGCCGCGCCGCATTTCCGGGATGTGTTCGATCACGTGTATCGCGTCTCCGAGATGGTGGAGTCGTTCCGGGACGTGGTGACGAGCGCGATGGAGACGTACCTGACGGTGGTCGCCAACCGCACGAACGAGGTGATGAAGGTCTTGACCGTGTTGTCCGCGGTGCTGATGAGCGCGTCGCTGTTGGCGGGTATCTACGGGATGAACTTCACCGTGCTGCCCGGCAAGGACTGGCCCGGGGGATTCTGGGCGAGCATCGGATTGATGGCCGCCGTATCGGGCGTGATGGTGGCGTACTTCCGGACCCGGCGGTGGATTTGATCGGGCGCACGGCCTGCGGGTTCCGCCTTCAGAGAGAGTCGCGGTGCAGGATCAACCGTTCTGTTCCTTCAAGGCGTGCTCCGATCCTGGTTTCCCGTTCTTCTTCGCCGCCTTGGGCGGCACCGGATCGGCGTGCGGCCGCGCGGCGGGCCGCGTCTCGGGGGCCTTGCGTACGGCCGCCGCTTCCAGACGACGCTGCATGCGCTTGTACAGATGACCCATGGTGTATTCCTTCCGCCGATCCGCCCCGCGCTCAGTTCGCCCGCTCTACGGGCGGCCGCTGGGGGGCCCGGCGCATGAAATCGGCCGTGCAACCTCGCAGATGGAGCACTTGATCGCCGGGCTCCAAGACCATCGCGCCGAGCCGCAGCGGAGCAAACTCGCCGTCACGGTCCTCGCTTTCCTCGGCGATGCGCCGGCAAATAAAACAGTTGCGGCCGTTCTCTTTGGCCAACCGGAGCAGCTCGCGCGCCGTCTCCTGGTTCCACCGTGTCATCGATCGACTCCCGCATTCAGACCGGCATCGGAGGGATGCGGACCTCCTTGCGTGTCTTGCGACAATGGATCTTCGAACACCCAGGATCGACGAAGTAGTGCAGGAACCGACAGGGTTCACAGAACTTCCTTCCGCAGGAAGGGCACGCGAGACTTCGAGTCTCGGGCGCCTGTTCCTCTCCGCATTCGGAGCACGTTCCGAGGTTCGCATTCGGCATGCGGAACAGACAGCAAGCGGCGTGCCCGGCCTCGCTCGTGTCTCGCCGTCTTGTATCCGTCCGCTTCTTGCCGCGCGCTGGGCGATTTGACATCGCGGGGGGCAAATGACCCATGCCGAAGGGCTCATCGCTTGCTGGATATTCCGTTCGGCGTGGGTATGCTGATTGCGAGGAGAGGCGCGCGTGCACCTGAACATTCTCGAACAGCCCGATGCCTTGTCGGCCGTGAAGGAGGCGCACGCGGAACTGCGAGCTCGCGCCCGTGCCGACGACTGCATTCACGTGCACAAGGCGGGGGGAGCTTGGTTCTGTGCGTGGTCGTCGCCCGACGGCGCGGAGATGCGCCAGATCGATGAGGCGGAGCTGCCGGCGCGGCAACCCGCGGCTGGTCTGCACATCGGGCTCCGCGACCTGGGGGCTCCGGTCGGCGCCTTTGAGCGCGACCTGGCGTCGCGGGGCATTCGATGGGCGGTTCGCGCCGACATCGTCGTCGGTCGGCGTTTCTGGGGGTGGTATGTCGGTCGTCGCGCGGGAGAAGCCTTCGGGGAGGACGAACGGGCGGTCCTTGAGGAGTGCCTGGGCCCCTTGGCGTGGTCGATGGCGATGCGGGGCGTGCTGCTGGAAAGCGACGGTTCTCAGGAGCAGCTCGAGCTCATCCTCAACCACTCGCCCGACGCCATCATCGTGGTCGATGTCGAGAACAGGATCCGGTTCTTCAACGAGGCGGCGATCGAGATCTTCGGCTACAAGGCCGACGAGGTGCTGGGGCGGAAGTACGACATCCTGCTTCCTCCGGAGAGCCGCGACAAAGGCGAGGCGGAGCGCCTTCGGGAGCTGGCGGAGCAGGGGGCTTCGGGACTGGAGCAGGAATGCCTTCGTTGGAGCAAGGACGGCAAGCCGCTGGCGCTCAAGGTGCGATGGGCCGCCATCAAGCGGCCGGGCGGCGCGCTCGTCAGCCGCTTCTCGTTCATCCGGGACCTGCGTCCGATCAAGAGGCTCCGCGAGGAGCTCGTGCGCGCGCAGAGCCTGGCGATGGTCGGCGAGTTGGCCGCCAGCGTGGCGCACGAGGTGCGCAATCCGCTCGCCTCGATCCTGGCCGCCATCGAGAGCATGCGGGCGGAGCTGGATCCTTCGGGCACGCACCAGCAGACGTTCCGCAAGATCCTGGACCGGGTGCAGCGCCTGGACAACACGATCGAGCGCCTGCTCGTCTTCGCGAAACCCTGGGAGGTCTCGCCGCGGGAGTACGATCTGGCCGGCGTGATCCAGGGCATCGCGATGCTGCTCCGGCGGGAGCCGGAGAGCCAGAACGTGGAGGTCGCCGTGCACTGCCCTTCGCCGTGCGCGATGGTCGGCGATCCGCACCTCGTGGAGCATGTCTTGACGAACGTCCTTCGCAACGCCATCGAGGCCGTGCCCGGGGGCGGGCACGTGCAGCTCGCGGTCGAATCGCGCGACGGCGTCGTCGAGATCGCCGTCCGGGACGACGGGCCCGGCATTTCCGCCGAACAGCAGGCGAAGCTCTTTCATCCCTTCTTCACCACGAAGTCGACCGGGACGGGGCTGGGCCTGGCTACGTGTCAGAAGATCATCCTGGCTCATCGGGGGAGCATCCGCATCTCGAACGTCGCCGCGGGGCACGGGGCGGAGGTTCTCATCCGTCTGCCTCGTGCTTACCGATAGGACGCATCATGCCTAGAGCGAAGCTCGTGCTCGTGGACGATGAGGAGCTGCTGCGGAATTCGCTGGCCAAGAGCTTCTCCAACGACGGATTGGACGTCATCGAGTGCGGTTCCGCGGAGGAGGCGCGGGGGGTCCTGAGCCAGGGCGACTACGACGCGGCCATCATCGACCTGCGGCTTCCGGACGGGAGCGGGTTGGACTTGGCGCGGGAGATGATGCAGCGGTGTCCGTCGGCGCCGGTGATCGTCTTGACGGCCTATTCCACGGTGGACGGCGCCGTGGAGGCCATCAAGCTGGGCGCGTACGATTATCTGACGAAGCCGGTGCCGCTGGACAAGCTGGCGCTGACGGTGCGCCGGGCGTTGGAGACGTCCAAACTGCGCAGCGAAGTGAGCGACGTCCGTCGCGATTTGCAGAGCCGATTCGGGTTGACGAGCATCGTCGCCGCGGATCCGGCGATGAGAAAGGTCCTCGAGCTCGTCGAGGAGGTGGCCCGCAGCGACGCGCGCACGATTATGGTGCGCGGCGAGAGCGGGGCAGGCAAGAGCCTGATCGCGCGCGCCATTCACTACGGCAGCCCGCGGCAGGACAGGCCTTTCGTCCAGATCACCTGCACGACGTTGCAGGATACGCTCCTCGAAAGCGAGCTCTTCGGCCATGAGCGGGGCGCCTTCACGGACGCCAAGGCGATGAAACGCGGGCTCTTCGAGGTCGCCGACGGCGGGACGGTGTTCCTGGACGAAGTCTCGGAGATGTCCGATCGGCTTCAAGCGAAGGTGCTGCAGGTGCTGGACGACCAGACCTTCCGGCGGATCGGCGGCGTCGAAGATCTGCGCGTCAACGTGCGCATCGTCGCGGCGACGAACCGCGACATCGAGCAGCTCGTGCGCGAACACCAGTTCCGAGAGGATCTGTATTACCGATTGAACGTCATTCCGGTCTTCCTGCCGCCGCTTCGTCAACGCAAGGAGGATATCCCGGAGTTGGTGCGGCGCTTCATCGGCGTGTACAGCCGGGAATTCCGCAAGGCCGTCGTGGAGGTCGCGCCCGGCGGCATGGAGATCCTGATGTCGCATAGCTGGCCTGGGAACGTGCGAGAGCTGAAGAACGTCGTCGAGCGCGCGGTGCTGCTGGCCAAGGGGACGGTTCTGCAGCCGGAGGAACTCGTCATCGGGGCCCCGATCCAGACGGCGGCGTCCAGTTTCCGCATCCCGCCGGAGGGGATCGTGCTGGAGGAACTCGAGCGGGACTTGCTCGTGCAGGCCCTGGGCATGGCCAAGGGGAACCTCGTGAAGACGGCGAAGCTGCTGGGGATCACGCGGGATACGTTGCGCTACAGGATCAAGAAGTACGGGTTGAAGGTCCCGAGCGAGTAGTGAGCCTCTCGCAAGAAGTAGGGCGATTAGAATGCCAGGGTGATCCGCCTTCGCTTTCGCGTCGCTTTCGAGGTTTCGCGAGCTACGGCGGATGAGTCGTCCGCAAGGAAAGGACTTTGTACGGGCGACTCAGTTGTGGGGCATTCGACCTCCCACCGGGTCACTTCACCCATGGGCGGGGGTGTATGGGGAGGGCCGCGATGAGGGTCCGGTTTGGCCGTGGATTTGCTCCGCGTGCTCATGTGCCCGGGGCAAGGATGTTCGCTTGCGAGATATTGTGGGTCGCGACCTCATCATCGAGGAGTTGAAGCATGGGATACACGGTTCGTCTGGTTTTGGCCACGCCCGGTGATCGGTTCGCGGATCGGAGGATCCGACTGGCCATTCGCAAGGCCGGCGGTACCGTCCAGGAGGTCGAGCATCAGATCACGCCCGGCGGCGTCGATGAAGTGGTTACGGTTCAGGTGAACGAGACGCAGACGCTCAGCCGGGTGCTCCACTCGGTGGAGGAAGTGGATCGGGTGGCGGTCCGTGAGGTCCAGGGGGCGGATCCGCGGGAAGGGTAGCGTCCGAAGAGAGGCGGAGGCGGACGATGGCTGAGACAAGCGCGGCGGAGACGAACTTCAACGAGTTGGCGCTCTGGCTGGAGCGTGCGGCGCGGAATGCCCCGAAGTGCTTCATTTGTCTGCGGATCTCGCAAGTGAACCGCCTCGGGACGACGGACATGAAGACGGTCCGCATTTCGGGGATCGATCTCAGCGCCGAGGTGCAGATCACGCACTTGGCGCGCTGCGTGGGGAAGAGCGGGCACGCGGAGGCGGGGGAGTCGAGGGACGTCGGGCGTCCGTGATCGGCGGGGGGACGTCCGCGGGATCGTAACGGTTCCCCCGTTCAACCGTTCGCTCGTTCTTGCGTTCCTTCGTCCAGTCCACCCTGAAACGATCGCCAGCAGTCGCTTGCAGGAGGCTGTGCGAGATCGGCGGGCGAACAGGGCGACCGGTGAACGCTTGCCTACTTCCGCGAAATGATCAACAGCGGCCCCGCGGCGTCTTCGTTCGCGCCCATGGGCAAGGCGACGCGCGTCGGCTGCGACGCCTTCAGGAGGAGGATTTGCGCGCCCCGCGGCTCCCACACCATGCTCGACGCGATCAGCGCGGACGCTTGCTGCGCGGGACGGCCGTACTTCGCCTCCAGCTCGCGCGTCAGAGGGGCGAGGTCCTTCGAAGGATCGAACGCGACCACGACGGCCTTCAGGCGATCCTCGTGAAACAGATAGCTCTCGCGGAGGATGCCCTCGCCCGGAGTGCGCTGGTAGCGCGCCAGGCTCGATGTGCTCTTGGGATGTTCCACGAGCTGGGCGTCGGGGACCTTGAGGCGAAAGTCCGCGACGGTCATGTCCAAAGTCGCGGCTCCGTACTCGATGGGGACGCGGGAGCAGCCGAGCCCCGCTATCCCGAGCGCGCACAGGATCGAGATTCTCATTTCGCCTACTATGATACTCACTACTCGCACCTGGGTACTGGTTGGGCTACCAGTCGAGGACCACCGGCGCATGCGCCGGGGCGTAGTACGCTTCATCGCAAACGGCGGCGTTGATCAGGGTCGTCTCGCCGTCGCGCCACGTCCCGTAGCCCTCGTGGATGTGTCCGAAGACGTGCGCGCGCGGCCGCAGGCGGCGCAGGGCCGCGAGGAGGTCCTCGCATCCCACGGACTCGCCGCCGCACGTGCGGTCGCCGAATCCGCGGGGCGGTCCGTGCGTCAGGAGGAGGTCGATGCCCGAGGGGGTGAGGGCCCACTTCGAGGCGAGCGGCGCTCCACGGGGGAGGTTGAACGCCCATCGGGCGAACTCGGGCTGCCAGGGGGAGCCCCAGATGCGCAGGCCCTCGACCGTCGTTTCGGAGTCCTCGAGATAGATCGCGTGGGCCAGCAGCGAGCGCGCCCGCGCGGGTTCGAGCTGGAACAGCCAGTCGTGGTTGCCGGCGATGACGACCTTGCGGCGATGGGGGAGCGTCGCGAGCCAGGCGTCGAAACGCGCGATCTCATCCTCGCGTCCGACCATCGTGAAATCGCCGGCGTGCAGCAGGAGGTCCCCCGGCGGCACCGCGATCCGGTCGTGAAATCCGTGAGTATCGGAGAGACAGACGATCCGCATGAACTACTTGGTGACGGGAACTCCCTCGGCCACCTGATCGAGGATCTTCGCGATGATCGCGTCCGCCTTGACGCCTTCGGCCTCCGCCTCGAAGTTGAGGATCAGCCGGTGTCGGAGGGACGGATAAGCGGCCTCCTTGAGGTCGGCGAACGCCACGTTGTAACGCCCCTTCATGAGGGCGAGGATCTTGGCGGCCAGGACGAGCGCCTGGGCGCCGCGCGGGCTGGAACCGTAGCGCACGTACTTTCGAGCGACCTCCACCCCTTGCCCATTGGTGTGCGTGGCGAGCACCAACCGTGCCGCGTACTCTTTGACGTGCGACGCGATGGGCACCTCGCGCGCGAGCGCGCGCATCTCAAGGATCTCCTGCCCCGTCAAGACTTGGCGGATCTGCGGGGTCGCCTGCCCGGTCGTGCGGTCGATCACCTCGAGCAGATCGTTGAGCCCGGGCGTGTTCACCTCGATATTGAAGAGGAACCGGTCGACTTGCGCCTCGGGAAGGGGGTACGTGCCTTCCATCTCGATCGGATTCTGCGTGGCCAGGACGAAGAACGGCTCCTCCAGAGGGTAGCGCTGGCCGCTGACGGTCACGGCGTGCTCCTGCATCGCTTCCAGAAGCGCCGATTGCGTCTTGGGCGTGGCGCGGTTGATCTCGTCGGCGAGGATGATGTTGGCGAAGACGGGCCCGCGTTGGAATTGGAAGCTCTTACGTCCCGAGGCGTCTTCCACCACGATGTTCGTGCCGATGATGTCGGCGGGCATCAGGTCGGGCGTGAACTGGATGCGGCTGAACTTGAGGTTGAGGCACTGCGCGATCGTGCGCACCAGCAGGGTCTTTCCGATCCCCGGCACGCCTTCGAGCAAGGCGTGTCCGCCGGCCAGGGTCGCGATGACGACTTGATTCACGACCGGTTCGTGGCCGACGATGATCTTCCCGATTTCCTTCTTCAGCGCGTCGACGTTCTCGCGGAATTTCTTGGCCTGATCTTCGATAGACATTTGATTAAGCCGTAAGAGCCCTAGTATTGCTTCCTGAGCCGCGACGAGGGAATGCCCAGCTCCTCGCGGTACTTGGCGATCGTGCGGCGGGCCGCCGTGATGCCCTGCTGCTTGAGGATCTTCGCGATCTGCAGGTCCGAGAGCGGGTTCTTCCGCTCCTCGTCGGCGACGATGTCGCGGATCTTCTCCATGATCGCCAGCCGCGTGCCTTCGTCCTGCTCCTGCGGCGCGCCCGCCACGAGCGCGCCCACCGGCTGCTCCTGCTTGGGAGCCGCGCTGGCGAAGAAGAACTTCATGGGAAAGACGCCGCGCGGAGTCTCGATCCACTTCTCGCTGATCGCGCGGGAGACGGTGGACACGTGAATCCCCACCGTATCGGCCACCTCCTGCATCTTCAGCGGACGCAGATGCTCGATACCGTGGTCGAAGAAATCCATCTGGTGCTTGAGGATCTCCGTGGTGATCCGCTGGATGGTCGATCGGCGCTGCTCGATCGCGCTGATCAGCTTCTTACCCGCGTCGAGCTTCTTGCGGATGTAGTCCCGCTCCTGCTTGCCGAGCGATTTATCTTTGAGCATCTCCTGGTAGCCGCGGTTGACGGTGACGGGCGGGAGATAGGAGTCCTCGATCACGATCTCGTACTTACCGTCGATTTGGCGGATCACCACTTCCGGATAGACGCGCGGGGCGACGTCCGACGCGTAATTCGCGCCGGGATGCGGATTGAGCTTCTGCAGATCCACGATGAGCATCTTGACGTCTTCGAGCACGATGTCGGGATCGGCGGGGGACTTGTGGCCGAGATCCGCCAGCGCCGCGGGATCGTTCAGGAAGTCCTTCACGATCTTCGGCACGCGATTGTTGGCGATGTCCTCCAGGTGGCGCTCGATCAAGCGCCGTTTGGCGGCGTATTGCGGGTCGTGTTCGTCGAGCTGCAGCAGGAGGCACTCTTTCGGGTTGCGGGCCCCGACTCCGCGCGGCTCGAGCTTCTGCACGACATGCAGCGCGTTCTCGAGCTTCTTCTTGAGGAGCTCGGGATCCTCTTTCTTGAGCTCGTCCGGGACGGAGCCGACGATCTCCTCGATGGGGAACTGCAGATAGCCCGAATCGTTGATGTTGTCGATCACGTGTTTGATGTACGGCCGGGCGGCGTCGTCCACCTCGAGCAGGGCCACCTGATTCAGCAGGTGATCGCGCAGCGACTCGGACTTGTCGCCGACGTTCTGCAGCATCTCCTGCTTCTTGTCGTCCTCGCCCGAGCTGCCGCGATAGCGCCGTTCCGCCTCGGCCCAGTGCTCGTCGAACGACTCCATGTACTCCCGTTTGCGATCTTCCTCGGTCTCGCGTTCCTTGGTCTGAGCCGCGGCTTCCGGGTCCTCGGGCTCGATGATCTCGAGGGTGGGATTCTCCTCCATCTCCTGGTCGAGCCGTTCCTTGAGCGCCATGAGGGGCATCTGAAGGAGTTCCAGGTTCTGCAGCATCTGCTGGGAGAGCTGCATCCGCTGCTCCATCTTCTGCTGCAGATGAACTTCCATCTTCATGGTCTAGAACTCCCGTCGCCCCAGGAGGGCGTCGCTCACGATGGTGCGGCTGGCGTACTCGAAGGACGAACCGGCGGGCAGGCCTCGGGCGATGCGCGTGACGCGCGCGCCCACGGCGCCGAGGGTCTTCTGAAGATAGAAGGCCGTGGCGTCTCCTTCGGCGGTCGGGTTCGTCGCGAGGATCACTTCTCTGATTCCTCCTTTGCGGATGCGTTCGACCAGTCGGCCGATCGTCAGGTTTTCAGGGCCGACCCCGTCCAGCGGCGAGAGGTGTCCATGCAGCACATGGTACACCCCGCGATACGCCCCCGATTTTTCGATCGCCCAGAGGTCCTTGCTCTGCTCGACGACGCACACGAGGGCGTGGTCGCGCTGCGCGTTCGCGCAGATCTCGCAGAGATCGGCTTCAGTGATATTATAACATGTGCCGCAGGACCTTACCTTCTCCTTGAGGTCCCGAATCGCCTCCGACAGGCGCAGGCCGTCTTCCTTGGGCTGAGTCAGCAGGTGAAAGACGAGGCGTTCCGCCGTTTTTTCACCGATGCCCGGCAGTTTGGTCAATTCCTGGATGAGGCGAAGGATGGGGTCAGCGTACATGAGGAAAGAGAGGGGGACAGAGGATCCTGAGAAGAGGAATCAACACCAGAGGACCCTGAGGAACCAGAGAGGACGTCACATCAACCCCGGGATGGCCATGCCGGTGACCTTGGCCATCTCGGTCTCGCGCATCTTCTTCGCCTTCTCGAGGGCCTGGTTGGCGGCCGCCGCGACCATGTCCTCGAGCATGGCCTTGTCCGCCAAGGCGTTGTCGTCGATCTTGACGTAGACGATCTGCTGCGCCCCGCTGGCGCCCACCTTGACCGCGCCGCCGGCGGACCCTTCCACGACGCGTTCCTTGAGGTCTTCCTCCGCGCGGGCGAGTTTCTTCTGCATCTCCTGCAGGGCTTTCATGTTCATTCCGCCGGGAATCATCGGTCCTCCTGTGTCATTCGATGTGATCGACGCGGCTGCCCGGGAACGCGTCCAGGACTTTCCGGACGGAGGGGTCCGCCGCAAGGTCGCTGCTGGGAGAGGGGCGGCGCGGCTCGGCGGCGGAAGCGCCGCCGCTCTCGAGCGTCACGCGGATGCCGGTGCGCCGGCCGAAGATCCGGTGCAGGACGGTTTCGATCGCCCCCGTGTGTTTCGGTTGCTTGAGATTGTCCACTTGAATCTTGCCCAGGTTCTGCGGCACCTGGATCTCGATCTCCGCCGCCCCCATCTTGATCGGCCGGCATTGGGCCAGGAGCGCGCCCGCGACCATGGAGGACTTCTTCACCTCCGCGACGAGGCGCGGCCACGCCCGGGCGAACTCCTCGATCGACGACGGCGGGGCGGCGTTTTCTTCGGGAGCCGGGGGAGGCGGTTCCGGGCTCGGCGGCTTGATCGGCGGCGCGGGGGTGACGGGGGCGTTCTGCGCTCCCTTCAGCGCCTCCGCCACGGAGACGAGATCTCCCGCCTTGGCCATTTTGACGAGGCTCACCTCCAGCACGATGCGGGGATTGGCGCCCTCGCGGATGCGCCGGCGCGCCTCGAAGAGGATCTGGATGAAATAAAGGAAGGCTTCCAGGGAGAAGCCCGCGGACTGTTTCACGCACGATTCGAGGAGGTGGTCGGGCAGATCGACGACCGGGGAGGTCCGGCCGCACGCCTGGATCACCATGAGCGTGCGCACGTGTTCGATCATCTGATCCGTGAACGCCGCGGGGTCGAGCCCGCCCGCGAAGACGGCGTCCAGGGCCGTCAGCGCGGCGCCGGGGTCGGCGGCCTTCAGGGCGGCGACGATCGCCTCGATGCGGTCTTCGGCGGCCGCGCCCAGCAGGGCGCTGACGTCGCCGGCGGTGAGCCCCTTCTCCTTGAAGGCGAGCAGTTGGTCGAGAACGGACTCGCCGTCGCGCATGGAGCCTCGCGCCGCGCGGGCGCACGCGTCGAGGACGGCGTCGTCGACGTGCAGTTTTTCCCGCGTCACGATCTGCTTGAGGCGCTTGAGGATGTCCGCCGCGGTGATGCGCCGGAAGTCGAATCGCTGGCAGCGGGAGGCGATCGTGTCGGGGATCTTGTGCGGCTCCGTGGTGGCGAAGATGAACTTGACGTGCGGCGGCGGCTCCTCGAGGGTCTTCAGGAGGGTGTTGAACGCCTCGCGCGTCAGCATGTGGGCTTCGTCGATGATGTAGATCTTGTGGCGGGAGCGCAGCGGCGCGTAGCGGACGCCTTCGCGCAGGGCGCGCGCGTCGTCGACGCCGCGGTTGGAGGCGGCGTCCATCTCGATGACGTCGGTATCGGTCCCGTCCTGGACGGCCAGGCAGATCTCGCACTTGTTGCACGGGTCGGCGGAGATGCCCTCGGCGCAGTTGAGGGCTTTGGCGAGGAGCCGGGCGGTGGAGGTCTTGCCGACGCCGCGGGGGCCGCTGAAGAGGTAGGCGTGGCCGACGCGGCCGTCGGCGATGGCGTTGCGCAGGGTTTGGGCGACGTGTTCCTGTCCGACGACCTCGTCGAACGAGACGGGCCGGTAGCGGCGGGCGAGAACGGTGTAGGTTTTTTCACGTTCCATGGCGTCGCGCATTATAGCGAGACGGGAGGGAGGAGGCAGAGAAAAGAAGCGACGAGTCGCGACGGAGCCTTTTCTTGCACGTTCTTGGCTTTATTGCGGCTCGTCGAAGAGAAGACCCGGAGAGGAAGATGAGGCTTGAGGGAAGGACGAACTGATGCTATAAGAGATGCATCATGATTCGCAAGGTGCATCGTGCGGAGGGCGGCCTCAAGCCGATCACGCTGCGGAATCTCCCCCCGGAGCTGGCGCGTACGCTCCTGCAGAGGGCTCGAGAGAAGGGGTGGAGTTTGAACAAGACCGTGATCGCGATGCTGGAGGAGGCGGCCGGCATCGCCGCGGGCCGGAAGGGACCGGTCCTTCATCACGATCTCGATGCGCTGGCGGGGAGTTGGTCCGCGAGGGAGGCGGCCGCCTTCGACCGGGCGCTGGCCGAGCAGCGGGTCATCGATCCGGATCTGTGGAAATGACGGCCATTCTGCTGGACACGTCGGCCTATTCGGCATTCCGGCGGGGCCACCGGGAGGTCGTCCTTGCCGTGCAGCAGGCGGATCGGATCGACGTGACTCCGATCGTTCTTGGGGAGCTCCGGGCGGGGTTCCGCCGCGGGGGACAGGTCAGGCGGAACGAGGAGGAATTGGGGGTGTTTCTGTCCTCGCCGCGCGTCGTCGTGCAACCCCTCGACGAGGGGACCTCCCATCGATATGCGGTGATCCTGAATGCGCTCCGGGAAGCGGGCACGCCGATCCCTTCGAACGACCTCTGGATTGCGGCCGGCGCGATGCAGTACGGGCTGGAGTTGGTCACGACCGACGCCCATTTCCTGCGCGTGAAGCAGGTGATCGTCCGGTGGTTCGAGGCGGCGTGAGGTCGCTTACGGGGGCGGCACGCGTTCATTGTGGGCCGCTGGGCGTCCGAAAAAACGTGGTCCTGGGCCTTGCGAATCCGTAGCATCCCGCCATGCAGACCGAAGTCGGCGACGGTTCCTTCCGGCCGACGATGTGGTCGGTGGTGCTGCGGGCCGCGGACGCGGAAGCCCCGCACCGGCGAACCGCGCTCAACCGTCTGTGCGAGACCTACTGGAAGCCCGTCTACGTCTACTTGCGCCGCAAGGGGCTCTCCACGGAGGACGCCAAGGACGCCACGCAGGGGTTCTTCACACACTTCCTGGAGAAGGGGGCGATCGAGCGGGTGGAGCCCGCGCGCGGCCGGTTCAAGAATTACCTGCTGGCTTACCTTGAGCATTACCTGGCGAACGAGCATCGCAAGGAGCGCGCGGCGCGGCGAGGCGGCGGCGCGTGCGTGGGGTCGCTGGACTTCGCGCGGGCGGAGACGGAAGTTCGGGTGGACCCTGCCGGCGACGAGACTCCGGAACGGGTTTACCGGCGATCGTGGGCGTTGACGGTTCTGCAGAACGCGTTCGAGGGGCTGCGTCGCGAGTTCGAGTCGCGCGGGCTGACGGGCCATTTCGACGCGGTGCGGGCGCATCTGGCGGCATCGTCGGATCGCGCCGGCTACGAGCAGATCGCGCGGCGGCTGGGGACGTCGGTGAGCGAGGTGACGAATCTGCTGCACCGGTCGCGGCGGCGGCTCCGCGAGATCATTCGGGAGGCTCTGCGCGAGACGGTGGAGACGGAGGCGGACGTCGACGAGGAAGTGCGGGAGCTGTTCGAGTCGCTCTAGCCCTCCAGCCCGAACCTCCGGATCTTGCGGGCCAGGGCCGCGCAACTGATGCGCAAGTGGCGCGCCGCGTCGAAGAGATTGCCCTTGGTCTTGCGCAGGGCCTCCTCGATGCGCCGCCGATCGAACGAATCGTCCCGTGTGACCCGGCGAAAGCGCGGCTCCATCCTGGCGGCGATTCTCGCGAGCCGGCGAATGATCCGCGGTGGAATAAAGGAATTGGGCCGGACAATGTACCTCTTCTTCACGGCCGTCTCCTTCGGGCCTCGTGAAAGAATTTAGCGCCCTGGGAAGCCGATCACGAAATCGAAAAACACCCGTCCGACCGGGGATTTTCAGGCGCTCTGCCGATACACTACCGGATATGCAAACCCTTCAACGAGTGCTTCGGTTCCTCGATCGACAATCGCTCTGGTCGGCGCTGCTCCTGCGCGTAGCGGTGGGAGCGACGTTCACCGCGCACGGCGCCGGCAAGGTGTTCGGCTCCAGCATCCTCGCGTTCACGCCCCCGGTGCCGCTGGGAGGCGTGCTGGGACCCTTGGTGCCGATCATCGAGTTCTTCGGCGGCATCTTCCTCATTCTGGGGCTGGGCACGCGCGTGTGGGCGTTGCTT
>JACPRB010000353.1 GCA_016190155.1 Planctomycetota bacterium | reverse complement strand
GGGTTGGCCGGCGGACGCAACAGACTGGATCTTATCGGACCTTGACCGCGCGGACAGCGCGCCCGGACTCTCTCCGCCGCTCACGGGCCCGGCCACCGCCCGGAGTTTTCGTCATCCTTCTTGAGACAACAGCAGACGCGCAACAACTCCGTGCTTCCATCCGGAACAAGCAGGGCACTTGCGATGCGCTGCTTGATTCTGGCTGCTACGAATGGAACTCTGAAGGCGTTGCCAGGCCACGGCCACAACTGGTTTTCATTTGGCGCATAGGAGGGACGAAATGGGCGTCGCCAAGGGGGCACCGCTGAGCCTTGCTGACTTGTGCAGATTCTTAGCCGGAAGTGCAGGTGCGATTAGCGGCGCGTGGGAGCGCCGCCTCTACGAGGGGTTCGGGGGAACCGTTTCCTACGGCGCTGCTAATGGTTCACGGTGGAGTTGCTTGATTCAATCGATGAACTCCAAAGCTCTTCCGGACTACGAATCGCCGTCGCCTCAGGATCCGTTCGAGATAGCTGTAGAGCTTCAATCCGACGGGACTACCGTTGATGAGTCGACGTTTCGCAGCACGGATCCCATATCAGGTGGCGCCACCAATTACCTAGAAGCGCAGCGGAATCTCTTGAATCAGTGGGCAGATATTCTTCGAGCGGCTTGCCTGAGTCCGAAAGACAACTCCGCAGAACCATCGCATGAGATATTCCTTTCGAAGGCCCAAATGGGGATCAGTATCAACAGGTGCCCAACCTGCGACGTGGCACATCCCGAGTGGGTCGCTTCAGCCATCCTGTGCCATCCGCCGGTTGCGCCTTTCGTGGAATACCACTGTCGCGACTGTGGGAACTACGTGCGCGTACATGCCACGGCGACGAAGGGTCGAACGGCGTGACGATGTGGTCGCGGCCACCGTGATGGCGAGCAGCGCACTGCAAATGCGCTGCTTGGTGGCCCGCCACGACCGTTCGCCGCCTGCCTAGATTGCAGGAACGGACTGTGGCGTGGCGGCGCGCAAGTCGCGCTTACCTCCCGGTGCGCTTGCGCGCCTTCGCGGTCTTCTTCGCTCCGCGCGTCACCGTACCCTCTTGGGGATCACCCATGAGGCCGCCCGTTAGCGCGCCGAGCGCTTTCCAGAGCGCGTACTGGAGCTTGCCCGCGTGGCCGTTGACGTAGTACGAGAGTTTCGCGGCCTCAGCCTCCTCGGCAAGATCGTCGTCAGCGCCGATCTCCGACGGATCCTCAACCTCATCCACCTTCAGATAGACGCTGTTGAGACCGGCGCTCTTGTAGAGGCGCTCCAGCGACTTTTCACTCGGCTTGCCGAGCGTCGCGCGGACCTTTGCGAGCACTCCGGGGTCCGCCGCGCCGTAGACATCGTATATGGCGCCCCGCCGGAGCGGCGCGTCGGACGGCGGTACCTCCTTCGCGCCTTGGACCACAAGAAGGTGCCAGCGGGCTTGGCGCAGCGCCCCGTGCAGCGCGGTGTGCGTGATCGGGGTTCCGTCGGACACGTAAACGAAGAGGTCGGTGCTCATGGTGGGCTGCTCGAAGTCGTGGGAGACACTATAGCGGCGAATCGGGTGAGGATGAAGAAAGACGATGAGGCGCCGGCGAGAAGCGTCGCCGCTACGGTCGGCGAAGCCGCGTCTGGAGGCGCGGATGTCGGGCTCCACAACCCCGCAGGCGACGAGCAGCGCACCTACGATGAGCTGCTCACTGTCGCGCTTCCACGCGAGCCAGCTCCGCTTCCACCTGCGGCCGATGGAACACGTACGAGAACGACGCCTCGGGCTTCCGCCACACGTGCGCGATCGTCCAGCGGACCCGGTCCCCGTCGTGATCCACCACGAACCGAAGGCCGAGATCGCCGGACACTTCGCATCCCCGACAGACCAGCAGCTCGTGCGGGCCCGGCCTTTCGAGGCCCGCCCTCAGCGCCTCGAGCGAAACTTCCGCGTCCTTCCTCTCGCTCCAAGGCTGTCCCTGCAGCCGCCGGAGTTCGTCGACGATGCGATCCTCGATCGCGCGGCCGTCAACGACGAGCGACAGGCGCCTGCGCCGCGGATCCCGGGGATCGGGCGCCTTCTGGATTCGCAACACGTTCACCGGTGCGCTCATTGCTCACTCGACCTGTGGCGGAAGGGACCCACGGTTGGCTTCCAGCCACGCGCGCCACGCCGCCGGGTCGGGGCCGATCTCCTGCCCGGTGAGACGCTTCAGGGCCTCGGCGAGATACCCCGCGAGCGACTCGTCGCCGTCCTCCATCCGCTTCACGATGAGCGCGATGGCGTCCTTCCGTCCAAGACGCGCCAAGCCGTCCGACGCGAGCGCGTGATTGAACCCCTTCCTCCTCATGCCCTCGAAGAACAGGTCGGGCGAGACGTCCCTGCCCCCCTCAGCCAGCGAGTGCGCCGCGCCCACCCGCACGCTCAGCGACCGCTCGCGCGTTTCGGCGACGATCTCCCGCAGCGCCTCCTCCGCCTTCGCGCTGGTACCCGCGTCGCCCATCCTGCATGGAGCGCCACGACGGTTCCTTCGAGCACTCCCGTCCCGCCGAAGAAGAGGGGAGGCGTCGCGGGGTCGGCATCCGGATCCAGAAGGGGCCAGCCTTCCATGGCATAGGTAGCCTACACCGTTCGAACGGGCTTATGACCCCTCGACGGCCGGGCACACCTCCGTAGGACGATCACCGCGCTTGGCTATGCGGCGAGCCGCAAACGCAAGCAGCGCACCCGGTGATGCGCCACTTGGCGCGCGCTCGTCGACCAGACGGTGCACGATCTCTGATCGCGATTGTTGTCATGGTCCGTGGCTTGGAGGAACCTCGAGCGTGTCCGCGCACTGCGCGAGTCAGCAGGTCAATTGCTCGTTGACCATCGATCTTGCGTTGAGCGATCAGTCGATGCGCCATCCGATGACAACTCGCGCAGATGCAGATGAGGCCCTGCGGCCGGACGTGCGTGGCCCCCTTGAGCGCGGACAGAGGTGTGCGGTGGTGCGCTTCCGCATATTTCTCGCCGACCGCGCCGTAGGCCTCTTCGTAGGAAAAGCCGCAAATTTCGCAGCGATATCCCGCGCGCACCTTCACTTGCCGGGCGATTCGGGCGGACTTTCGTTCGATCCTGTAGTGCGCCCTAACCCGCTTCCGACCACCCTCGGACACGCCCTCCAGCTCTGGCGCGTCTGAACCCGCGAGATCATCCTTCTCGTCCGCAAGGGCATCGGCAAAACGACGGTAGAATGCCGCGGCTTGGCGCACCGTTGGCGTGTCCAGCGGATGGCGTGGCGCGAGATAGACTCCATGGTAGAACTCACCATAACCGCCCTCGCTCAACGGTACGCGGAAGTCTGATTTGGTCGCGGGCCTCAACTTCTGCTTGCTGTAGTCGTAGAAGCCTTGGGACCCTCGCTTCGTGTAGCCTCCCATCGCAGCGAGGGCGAGGATCCACATGCGGCGCGGGGGGTAGAACCCATACCAGTAGGCTTCGGGCCAGCCGCCGGTGTGGTCCTCCCAGATCTGCAAGTTCGCGTGGGGTTCTTCCAGGTTCCCGATCGAGATGTAGGCGGACTTGCCCTGACGTTGCACCGGCATCTGTCGCAAGCGCACTCCCGGCAGATCGAGCTTCAGGAGGGCATCATGCACTGCCGCGGCGAAACGCGCGAGCTTAGCGATATCTGCCATGCCACGGAGGATAGACTACGGGCGCCGCACGCGCCAGCGCCGCAAACGCTTTGCGACATCTGTGCTCGGCGTGCATCGCCGAGCCGTTCGCGTCAGTAACGCGAAGCAGTCAAGCCGCGCACTACCAATGCGCTGCTGGCTTGAGCGCTTGAGCCATGCGACACGCGGAAGTTCACCGCTTCCGCGAGTGATTTTTCTTACGTCGTGAGGCCCTCACCCGGACGCCGCAGCTGCTTATCGATCGGCGGCTTGGCACAGCTCGTGCAAATTGGGCGCTCACCGATGCTCCCGTCCGTCGTGCCGGCGAACCTCAGCAGGCTTCGGATCTCATTACAGGACATGCACATGAAATCGAGACCCTTCAGCGTGACTTCCAAGGCCCTCGAGTAGTCGCCCATCAGCCAGTCGTCTTTTTCCCAGGGGCGGTACTCCGCTGATTCGAACAGCTTCTGGCACTCCGCTGCGCACTGATCAGCCAAAGCACTATCGTTGATGAAGAAGGCGCATTCATCGTGGTTCGCCTTCGCAACCCAGTTCCACGATCCTGTGACGACAGTGCCGTCCGCGACGAGCAACTTCGCGTGCATGAACTGCACCCAGTTGTTCTCATCGCGCATGTTCCCTGCCAGCCGCACGCCCACTCCAAGGATTGTCTCCATGGCATCGCTCCTGACGGCACTGGGAACGAGAAGAGTCCAGATCTCCTGACATGCCGGGTGCCGAAACTGTCCGCTTTTCGCGCTAACCGGGCCCCTTGACCGCGTAGCGCAGGCGGAGCCTGGTCCCCGGGAACATCGCGTTCACGCCGTTCAACTCTTCGCAGAGATTCTGCAGAACGCGCGTCTTGTGCGCGGAACTGAGCGGCGTGATTGTGACCTTCAGCTCCGCTTCGGTCGCCTGCAGGTCCGCCGTGGAGGCGAGCATCGACTGCACGAGCGTCCGCCCCTCGTCGTGGGCCCGCCGGTAGTGGGGCCGTACGCTCGCGGCGAGCTCCGACTCCACCTGGTAGGCCACCATCTTTAGGAGATTCGTCAGGTGTTTGCGCTCAGGGGCGAGCTTGATGACTGGTCCCTCGGTGACGTCTGCTACCGGCACGCGCGCGGGCGTCTTGGCGCGGCGGGTCTGCAGACGTATGAGTCGGTTGAGGGCCTCGCGAATCTGTGCGCTCAGGCGGCCGTGCGCAATCTTGAAGCCTCGCATCGTCGGGCGCTGGGCCTCTTCGTTCAGCAACGCCTCTCCGCCGTACCGCGCCGCCTGCCGGTGAAGCTCCGCGCGCGCGTCGCGAATCTGCTCGTCCAACTCCCGTCGCCTGGGGTTCGGAACATCGCGGTCCGCGTTCGCGGCTTCCACCCCGTAGTCCAGCAGAGCGTCCAGCGCGTACTCCCTGCGCATGTACTTGAAGAAATTCTCCGTCTGCCAATCACACTACACCGAAAGACTCAAGTTCCCTCTCGGCGCTGCCGATCATTGAGGGAGAGGCGCTGTTGAAGCTTCGCGTCGCGGACCGTCTCTGCTGGCGGGACTCCTCGTCTGCGGCAAATGTGGCCACCGGCTGTTCGTGCAGTACAGCGGCCACAACAATCACCCGACCTACGTGTGCACCCGGATGATGTCGGACTACGGTGGCGAGGTTTGCCAGAGGATCGCCGGACCCGCGCTTAACCGATTCGTGACGGCTCGCGTACTCAAGGCGCTTGCTCCGGCGTCGCTGGACCTGTCGCTCGAGGCCGCGAAAAATCTGCAGCAAGAGCGCGACGCCCTCCGCGCGCTCTGGAATCAACGACTCGAGCGAAGCCGCTACGAAGCCGAGCGTGCCGCGCGCCAGTACCGACTGGTGGAACCGGAGAACCGGCTGGTCGCGCGCCAGGTAGAGCGGGAGTGGGAGGAGAAGCTCGCACAGCAGAAGAAGCTTGAGGAGGAGTTTCATCGGATCGAGCACAGCCAGCCTCGGGTGCTGTCGGAGGCCGAGCGCGAGTCGATCCGGAGGCTCTCTGCGGACATCCCGGCACTCTGGAGTGCACCGACTACCACCGATGCGGACCGCAAGGAGATCCTCCGGCAGGTCGTGGACAGGATCGTGGTCGAGGCTCAAGGCGAGAGCGAGCGCGTCAAGCTCGCGATCCACTGGGCCGGTGGGATGAAGACTGAAGGAGAGATGATCCGTCCCGTCCGCAAGCTGGAGCAGCTGACATACTACCCACAGCTCTGTGCTCGCATTCGCGCGCTCGCCGCTGAAGGGAAGAATGCACGGGAGATCGCCGAGGGTTTGAACGCCGAGGGGTACCGCCCGCCGAAGCGGTGCGAGTTCTTCGGGAAGCAAGGAGTGAGTGAGTTGATGCGCTCCTTGGGCCTGACCCAGCACCGCTCACGATCCAAGCACCGCGAGGGACTGGGAGAGCACGAATGGTGGGTCGGCCAGTTGGCGCGCATGATCCCCATGCCGGAGACCACGCTGTTCAACTGGATTCGACGCGGCTGGGTCAAGGCCCGTCAGCAAGGAGAGCGTTGGGTCATCCTGGCCGACGAAGCAGAAATCGTCCAGCTGCGAGAGCGACACCGGCGACCCATGGGCTACTGCACGCGACGTCGGTGGGTGGACGAAGCGCAGGGAGCGACGCGCGAAGGCGCGGATGTGACGAACGGAAAGGAGTGAGGTGTGCCGATGACGCAGAGCGAACAGGAGAAGATGAAAGGCTCTGAAGTCTACGGGTGTAGCATGAATGGCGGATGTCGGCCTGCTCCAGTTGCGTCGTCCGGCTGAGGTGCGTCTGGTACTGCTTCCAGACCTTCTTGTCGACGCTGCCGACGCCCTTGAGGACGCCCGGCTTCGATCCCAGCACGAACTCCTTGCGCCGGTCGATGCACCGGCTGTAGCAGGGCGTGACGTCCCCAAGGGGACGGCCCTGCGGCAGGGGGAGTTGTTTCGTCGGGAGTACCGATGGCCTACCATCGAGAACCGTTCTCGATCCGGACGCCGCCGCCGTGCGCCTCGACCAGCATCTTCGCCGGCGATCGCCCCTCGACAAGTTCCGTCGCGAGGTACATCCGGCTGTCGTTCTCTCGCGCGTCGTACACCGCCACCACGTTCGGATGGGGAATCGTCGCCATCACCTGCGCTTCCCGGCGGAACCGGTACCGCAGGCTCTCGCTCACCGACATCGACTCGCCCAGGACCATGAGCGCCACCGGGCGGCCGAGCTCGCGGCCGCGGGCGCGGTATACCACGGCCGCCCCGCCTTCGCCCAGTGTCTCCCGGATCTCGTAACGCGACGTCCACGGCGCCTCGTTCTCAGCGCCCGCTCCGACGGCTTCCGGCGCGACCATCCCCACGCTTTATCGCGCAGGCTCCGAAGGTGAAGCCTGATGCGCCGACATCCCCGGCAGAGACCCAGACTCGGCGGGTCGGCAGGAAGGATTTCGCGCCAGAGCCCATCTCTTCGGTCCGACAGGGATACCGTCACGAAGCATTGCAACACAACCACAGCGCCACAACGCATTACACATCAAGCCGTTACATCACGGCACGAATCACGCCGTCACGGCGCATTACACCCCGCCCATATCTGTCACGACGCGTTCGGTATCGGCATGCAACAAATTAACCCCCAAGCTATTACATCGCCACAGAGAGAAGGTTCCGGCACGAGGCTTGCTGCTTATGACCCATTGCGCATGGGACGGCCCGTGGTCGGGCCCGATCAACAAGCTGGGGAAAAGCGATGCATTGCCGAAAGACCCTTCTTGTGACATCCAGTCTGGCAACGGCCGCCCTGCTCGCACTCCTCGGCATCGCCACCTCACGCCATTCCTCGACTCCTCTATTGAATTCAACGGCTCGCCCCATGCCCGCTCGAAGAGAAGCCCCCTCGATCCTGCCCGCCGAATCTGCCAAGCCACCTGTCACGAGAACATCCACGACGCGAACACCGTCCAGCCTCTCGCTCCAAGGCCAAGACGCCGTCCTGGCCGACCTTGTCCGAGCCCTCCAGAACGGCGACGAAGCGCTGGCCCTGGAATGCCTCAAGGGATGGACCGACGTGCCGGCACTCGATCCCGACATGGCGGCGTTCCTCCGTCAAGCCTGCTTGGAACCGTACTCCTCGGAACTGCGCACCCGACTCCTCTTCTTCCTCTACGAGTCGGACGAAGAAGCGCTTCGCGGTACCGTCACCGCCCTCCTCCAATCCGAGTCGGACCTCAACATGCGAAGCGCCGCCCTTCAAATCGCCGCCTATCTCTCCGGCGACGACATGTCCGAAATCGTGCGCGGCATGGTGAGCGACCCGCAGCCGAGGATCCGCGCCGACGCCACCGCCGCGCTGGCCGCGATGCACCCCCGAACCCCCGATCGCGAAAGGCTCGTCTTGCAATCGCTCGACCAGGAGAAAGACCCGGTCGCGCGCCAACAGATAGTCATCGCGGCGGGATCCCTGGACGATCCGCAAGTCCCTGAGATCATGTGGGGAGTCCTCAGAAACCCCGCCGAGGCGCCCGACGTCGCCGTCGAAGCCCTTCGCCTCTTGCGGCCGGAGGGAGAGGACACCGGCGGTTTCCTGGCGAGACTGGGCACGGTTCTGGCCGAACTCAGGGCCCAGTCGGCATCTGCGGAACTCGTGCAGGCGGTGGAGACGAAACTCCGCTTCCCGGAGCTCGGCTTTCCCCTGCGCCACGGAAGCGGATGCGGCCCCGAGCCTGAAGGTAACTAGCGGACGACACAGGAGAATAGAAGGAGGATCGTATGTTCGAGAAAAAGGGAAGGATCCTGGCGGCGGGCGTCGTTCTTGCGCTCTTCGCCACGACGGCCTACGCGGGCACGTATTGTTACTGGGGCGGCATCTGCGACAGCAATTTCGACAGCTGGGCCCGGGGCCAGGGGTTTTCCAACGGCAACGCCGCGATCAGCAATTACAATTGGGACGCGCTGCTGTGGGCGCAGAACAACACGGACGCCGACATCGGGAGCTTCTCGTACCTTTCCAACGCCTCCTGGAACAGCACCGCATGGTGGTCGAACGTGAGCTCCTTCCTGACCAGCCTCGATGCCGCCAGCTCCTATGAAGAGCAAGGCCGTTTCTACTTCCTGAACGGGTTCACCGACAAGGGGTGCAGCGACGCCGCCGGCGGCTCCGCTCCCTACTCGTATTGGTGGGCTCCCAACAAGAAGTGTTCCTTCATGTCCTCCTACAACTCCGGCTGGACCTGGAAGTCGGTCATGATGCACGAGTGCGGCCACCAGCTCAGGAACGACGGGTGGCATCACGACTACAACTCCTACCCCGTCTGCTGCATGGACACGTACGACATGGCCAACTACGCGACGAAAGCGTATTGCTCCCAGTGCATTCCCGTCATCAACACTTACCAATGAGGCCCGCATAGGAACGGAGGCGACCCTAACCCGATGTGGATCGAACGATAGCCGAGGGGTGTAAAGGAGGAGCGTATGTTCGGAAAAAAGGGAGGTGTGGTGTTGGCGTGCGCCGCTTTCTCGCTCTTGGCGACGGCGGCCTACGCAGGCACGTATTGCAAATGGGGATCCATTTGCGACAGCAATTTCGACAGTTGGGCCCGGAGCCAGGGGTTCTACAACGGCAACGCCGCGATCAGCAACTACAACGGGGATGTGTTGAAATGGATAGAGAACAACACGGACGCCGACAGAGGGTGGATCTATTACCATAGCAACGCCGCCTGGAACAGCCCCGCATGGTGGTCGAACAACGGCGCCTTCCTTTCCAGCCTCGACAACAACTCAACCTTTGAAGAAATGGGGCGTTACTACTTCGTGAATGGATACACCGACAAGGGGTGCAGCGACGCCGCCGGCGCCGCCAGCCCCTATTCCTTCTGGCGGTCCGATCAGAACTGCTGCTTCATGTCCAGTTACAACTCGGGCTGGACCTGGAAATCGGTCATGATGCATGAGGACGGCCACCTGCTGCGGAACGACGGCTTCCATCACGACTACAACTCCTACCCCGTCTGCTGCATGGACACGTACGACATGGCCAACTACGCGACAAAGGCGTATTGCTTCCAGTGCATCCCCGTCGTCAACGCTCAGCAATGAGGCCCGAGCGGCGATACGAACGATGCCTCGCTTCGAAAAAAACGCCAGGAGCTGGACCCTCCTCTTGGGGATCCCGCTCCTGGCTTCGGCCGCTGTCGTCGCCCTCTACCCGTCCGAACCCCGCGCAGCCCTACCTCGTCCCAAGGTCACGTGCACCGGCCGAGTCGTGCACTCCGACGGGACCCCGCTCAAGGGACGGATGGTCGCCCTGGAAGTGGACATCGACGCCGCGAAAGGCGAGATGGTCATGCCCTTCGCGCGAACGAACGATCAGGGCGAGTTCCGCCTTCCGGACGTACCTCTAGGCTCCTGCCGGCTCTTCATTCCGGCCGGCAAGGACCGCGACTCGCGGGACGACAGCTACTACGCTGCGTCGGGACAGATCGAGGATGCGACGGCCCCGTGGTCGATCGCCCTTCCCTCGGGACCGGAACTTTCAGGCCAACTGCTCGAAGCGCGAAGGACCCCGGGCGCAACTCTCCGCATCGGTCTCTGTCCCATCCTTCCGGCACCCCTACATCACCCTGCACTCGTCGCAGTGACCTCGCCGGATGCCCACGGCCACTTCTTGTTTCGAGCCGTGCCTCCGGGACGATACGTCCTGGTCGCCCATCTCGAACGGAAGCCGGCGGAACCCCCTCATCAGCATGTCGAGACTGCGCCTCCGCAACGACCGCCCTCCGAGGGAAGCCCGGCCGTGGGATGCTTTCCGCCCGAATCGTCCGCTCCGGCAGCCATGCCCACCTACGTCACACTACGGCAAACCGTGGTCGTCGACGCGGCTCCGATCCGCGACTTCTCCATCTCCTTCCCGGAAGGGGTGTTCAACGGAACGATCGTCGCGCCGGGCGATCTGAAGGTGTCGGACGCCTCCGTGCTGTTTCTCGATGAGAACATGCCGGCCGTCACGTACCATCCGCGATTCCTCCCCAACGGCTCCTGCGCGGCCTTCACGCAGGCGAACGCGGCGGGGGAATTCAGCTTCCCCGCGCTGGCGCCGGGAACGTACCACGTTCGCGTCACGGAGCGCCAGGGCGAATACCGCATCATCGCGGATGGCTCCGTGCGCGTTCACCCGGACGGAACGATCGAGCTGGATTCAGGCCTTCCCCTCACGCTCGCCCGACGCCTCTGACCGGACAACAGAACTTCTCAGCGAGCCGCGACAAGGCTAAGGGTCGGTCATTGAAACTTCTGGATTCAAACCGTCCCGTCCGGTAATTTCCATACGCTATGAGGGGAGGGAGATTTCTCGTCGTCCTGGCCGTATTGGGCGGCTGCCGCAGCGATGCCGGCACGAACGTCGCGCTGGCCCCCGCCGTCTCGAACGAGGCCTTCACGTTCGCCGTGATCGCCGACCCTCACATCGGCGAAGGCCACGACGTCTACGGAGGCCAGGAGGACGCAATCACGCAGCGCCTGCGCGCGGCGGTGGCCGACATCAACCTCAGGACGATCCAGGAGCCCATCGCGTTCGTCTTCATCGTCGGCGACCTGACCGACAGCGCGGAGGCGGTCGAATACGCCAAGGCCCGCGAGATCCTGGACGGGCTGGCGATCCCTTATTACCCCCTGCTCGGCAATCACGACGTCTGGACCTACGACGCCACCAGAGAGTTCCCTTTCCCGTACGGGGACGAGCTCTTCGAGCAGACGTTCGCCGATCGCCTGCGTGGTCTGACGCGACCCCACAGCCCCGCGTGGAACCCGGAGCATGAGATGTGGTGTTTCTTCCAGAACTTCGAGCTGCGTTACCGGGGCATCGCCTTTTTCGGATTGGATTGGGTCTCGCGCGCCCATGCCGACATCGACTACAACTCGCTCAATCCAAAGGGCGCGCACCCTGAAGCGGACCTCCACGACTTCCCCGGCGGCACCTACCGATGGCTCCAGGAACGCCTGGAGCAGATTCCCGCGGGGACGCATCGCATCGTCCTCCTCCAGCACCACGCCTTCCGGCCGCCGTCTCTGCTGCCGGATTGGCGTTACTCCTTCTCCGGGTCGGAGAAGACCAAGCTGCGCGAGCTGCTGAACGCGGAGAAGGATCTGGGTCGCATCGGAGGCTTCCTGGCGGGCCATTTCCACCGCTGGAACATCGTCGACGCCTTCGACGAGTGGCCGGGCGTCACGCTGTGGGAAATCGACGCATGCAAGGATTCCGGCGCGGTCGGACTCTTCCGGGTCGACCCTGACGGATCGATCACGCGGGTGGTGCCCGAGTAAGCGTTCACCCGTGCATCCGTTCTTCGGTTCATCCCAGGCCCGAATTCATAATCCCATCACTTTCGCGACGCAAATCGGGGTAAAATCGTTGTGCACGCCGTATCCAGAACCTTCGGCGCCGGGGAGGGAGCCAGCATGTCCGCCGTGAGCGGTACCGATTTATTTCATCTTCAAGATTTCCTCTTCAGCGGCGTCGCGGACGCTCTGACCCTGCGGGACGGTCAGATCCGCATGCTGGCCGACCTGATGCTCCAGATCGACGCGCATTTCGGCGTCGCGTTCCAAGTGGACCGCGTCCGCCGGATCGCCGAGCCCGTCGCGCTCCAGGGCGCCAAGATCAAATTGCCGCCTCCTTGGCGCCTGGATGGGCGGGAAGGAGAGATGTTCACCGCGGGCGGGCTCCTGCGCGCGAAAGAGCAGAAGACCCTGCTCTTCCCCGGCAGCGTCGTGGGGGCCAATCTCGTGATCCGCTACCCTCATAACGAGGTCCCCGTATCGATCGCGCGGCTGGAATGGCGGCAGGAACCGCAAGGTCTCGACCTCATGGTCGCCGGACTCCAGCGCTTGTGCCGTTCGCTCGGGGCCGCCCTGAAGCTCCTCGAGGACCGGGAGGCCGCCGAGCGGATGCGGGACGAGCTGGTCGAACTCCAGGAAGCGACGAGCGGCATCGAAGAGGAGCTCGACGATCTGGAGCTCATGAACCTGCTCTGCAAGATCCTGAAAATCGCCCAAGGGAGGGTGCCCGCGCAACACCTGTGCGTGTTCCTCTGCGACAGCGACGCCCTCGTCCTGGAGCCGAAAGCCTACGTCGGAGACCTGATCATCCCGTCGGAGCAGCTTCCGCGAAAGCTGGTGCGCCGCTCCAAAGTCGAAGCGCGCGATGCCGACCGCCGTGCCAGACCCGGCGCCAGCGGCACCTTCTTCCAGGCGCTCGACGCCAAGGAGAGCTACCTGTGCCACGACGCCGATCGGGATCCCCATTTCACGCCTCTGTTCCGCAAGACGCGATCCTCCTTGTCGGTGCCCATCCTCCTGGCGGACCGGGCCGTAGGCGTGCTGCTGGTGGAGGCGGTCGAGCCGAAGGCCTTCGCTCATGATCACGCGCGGGCGCTCGAGGACCTGGCCCGCGTGGCGGCGATCTACATCGCCAAGGCGCACGTATACCGCCAAACGCTCCTGCAGGATCCGGATCACCCGCTCGAGCTCATCTGCCAGCCCCACCGGGTCATCGAAGAGGCCACCTACGCGGCGGCCTCCCATTCGCCCGTCATGCTGGAGGGCGAAAGCGGCAGCGGAAAGGGCGTGCTCGCGCGCTACATGCACCGACTGAGCCCCAGACACGCGGGCCCGTTCGTGTCCCTCAATTGCGGAACCCTCAGCGAGAGCCTCCTCCTCTCGCAGCTGTTCGGCCACGCCAAAGGGGCCTTCACCGGAGCCGATCGGCAGGTCCAGGGGATGCTGGCCAGCGCCGATCACGGCACGCTCTTCATCGACGACATCGAGGTGCTCCCGTTGGAAGCCCAGGCTCGACTGCTCGAGTTCCTCGACGGCGGCTCCTTCACGCCCTTGGGAGATCGCTCGCCCTGCCACGTCGATGTACGGGTCATCACGGCGTCGAACATCGACCTGGCGAAGCTCACCGAGGCCGGCCGGTTCCGCCTCGATCTGTACCATCGCCTGTCCGTGCTCCGCATCCATACGGTGCCGCTGCGACGCGTCGCGCGGACACTGCCTCGCTTGATCGAGATGAAGCTCCCCAGGATCGCGCGCCTGGAAAGAAAGCGACAGGTGCCCACGATCTCGCCGGCGGCGATGGCCCTGTTGAAACGCTACTCGTGGCCCGGCAACTACCGCGAGGTGGAAGCCGTGCTGCACCGGCTCGTGGTCCGGGATTCGACCGGGCTCATCGACGTCCGCGATCTTCCCGAGGAAGTCCGGGCCTCGGCGCGATCCGAGGACGCTCCGGAAAAGGAATCGTACGAAGAGGCCAAGGCCGATTTCGAGAAGTGCTACCTCATCCGACTGCTGCGCTCGTGCAACGGAAACCTGAGCCGCGCCGCACGGCGCGCCGGAATGACCCGCCCCCTCCTCTACAAGAAACTCTCCCTCCACAACATCAACCCCGAACAGTTCCGGTCCGAATGAGCGGGGGCAGACGACGACTCCTGGTGTTCGTCCTGGCCGCGGGATCGGCCGCCGCCGCTGCCGCCCTGCCCCTGTGGCTTCGCCCATCGGGCCGACCGCCGCCCGAAAACCCCGCTCCGCCCGAGCCCGAACCGGAAGACGACAAGCCGCTCCGGGGAAGACTCATCCGAGCGGACGGACAGCCCTGGCCGAACGCCCGCCTTCAGCTGCGTGACGAAGACCGGACTTTCCTGGCGGAATCGGCTACGGACGGCGGATTCGAGTTCCCCGCCTCCCCGCGCGGCGCGCCTCGATTGTCGGTCCGCGACACGGAGGGCTATCTTGAGATGCTCATCGACGCGACCGCGCCGTCGGGGATCGACGTGCGCGATCCGACCGGTCCGCCCGTCTCGGGACGGGTCATCCGGCCGAACTCGGAGCCTACCGGCGGACTCTCCGTCAAGCTCCTGCCGCTCGCGCCTCCCCAGATGAACATCCCTTATCGGATCCTCCTGTCTCGCACCGCGCAGGATGGAACGTTCGCCTTCCGGCACGTCCCGCCGGGCCGCTACATGGCGACGGCGCGCTGCGGAGAGCCGATCTTCGCCGGGGGAACGGGATGGGTATCGGCCAAGAGCACGATCGAAGTAGGAGCGGACGATCTGCGCGACGTGACGATCCGTTTCGACGAAGGCACCGTCGAAGGACGCGTCCTCGACGGCGAAACGCCCGTAGCGAACGCGGTCCTGTCGATTCGGGACGTGCGGTCTCAGGATCCCCCGTTCGAACATGTCGAATGGCACGATTCCGTCGTCGAAGGGGTCGCCTTGACGGACGCCGACGGCCGCTTTCGAATCCACGGCCTGTCTTACGGCCCGAAGATCGTCGGGACGATCGCCGACGGCTACCGCAAAGCGGCGGATTCACTGGATCTCGATGCACGCGGGGCGCGCCTGGAGATCAGGCTGATCCGCGATTGACGGCGTTCCTTCGCGTCAGCAGAGCCTCCTCCGAAGCACGCCCATCGCCGACACCCCGAACAGCACGAGAAGCACGAGCCAACCCGGCGCGCTTTCCGTCCCGCCGGCGCCGCAACGCTTCTTGTGACCGCCGCTCCCCGACGCCGATGTCGCCGCTACGGGATTGTTGGACAACGCGCTCCAGTTCGGCACCTCGTCTCCGATCTTGATCGCGAAGTAGTAGGTCGCCGCGGACGCCAGACCCGTAATCACCATCGACTGCACGGTGCCGGCTACGGCGGGCGCCGGCTCTCCCACGACGGACGTAGCCGCCGTAAAGTCCGCGTCGCTCAGGATCGGGACCGACGCGTACCGGATATCGTACGTCGTCGCCGTTCCCGTCGAGCCGTCGTCCCCGGGCGCGGTCCACTGCAGAGTCGCGCTGGTTGCGGTGACCGCCGCCACCACGAGATCCGTGACGGCCACCGGAGGAAGGGCGTCGACGGGCTCCGTAGTCGCGGTCGGACTGTTCGAGACCGCGCTTGGGTTGACGGCCTCGTCTTGCGTCTTGATCGCGAAGTAGTAGGTCGTTGATGGCGTGAGTCCGGTCACCGTCATCGTCTGGAGGGTACCGGACACGGCGGGCGTCGGTTCTCCCGTCACCGCCGTCGCCGCCGTGAACTGCGCGTCCGTCGTGATCGGCGCCGCGGCATAGCGGACGTCGTACGTCGTCGCCGTTCCCGTCGCCCCGTCGTCGCCGGGGGACGTCCACTGCAAGCCCACGGTCACGGACGTCACGCCGGTCACCGTCAAGTCGGATACCGCCGCGGGAGGCGTCGTATCCGGGGCGGCGCTCGTCGTGCCGGTGGGGCTGTTCGAGACGGCGCTCCAGTTGGGCGCCTCGTCCGCCGTCTTGATGGCGAAGTAGTACGTCGTCGACGGAGTCAATCCCGTCACGGTCACGCTCTGCACCGTCCCCGCGACCGCTGGGGCCGGCTCGCCCACAACGACCGTGGCGGCCGTGAACTCCGCGTCCGTCGTGATCGGAGTCGCGGCGTAACGAACATCGTAGGCCGTCGCCGTGCCCGTCGCGCCGTCATCGCCGGGCGACGTCCATTGAAGGGTCGCAGTCATATCCGTGATGGCGATCACCGCAAGGTCCGTGACGGCCGCGGGGGCCGTCGCGTCCGCGGAGGCCAGCGTCGCTCCGGACGGGCTGTTCGACACCGCGCTCCAGTTGGGCACCTCGTCCGCCGTCTTGACGGCGAAGTAGTACGTCGTCGACGAGAACAGCCCCGTGACCGTCATCGTCTCCACCGTTCCGGCCACCGACGGCACCGGTTCGCCCGTCACCGCTGTTGCCGCCGTGAACTCCGCGTCCGTCGTGATCGCGGTCGCGGCGTAGCGGATGTCGTACGTCGTCGCCGTGCCGGTCGCCCCATCGTCTCCGGGCGCCGTCCACTGCAGGTCGACGGTCGTCGAGGTCGTCCCCGTCACCGCAAGGTCACCGACGGCCGCCGGAGCGCTGATATCCGCCGACGTCGTACCGGTCGGGCTGTTCGACACGGCGCTCCAGTTGGGAACCTCATCGGCCGTCTTGACGGCGAAGTAGTAGGTCGTGGACGCGACCAGTCCCGTGACCGTCATCGTCTGTACCGTCCCCGCGACCGCCGGGGCCGGCTCGCCCGTCACCGTCGTCGCCGCCGTGAATTCCGCATCCGTCGTGATCGCGGTCGCGGCATAGCGGATGTCGTACGTCGTCGCCGTGCCCGTCCCCGCGTCGTCTCCGGGCGACGTCCACTGCAGGCTCACCGTCGTCGCCGTGACGCCGGTTACCGCCAGGTTCGACACCGCCGCGGGAGCCGTCACATCCAGCGTCGTGCCGCTGGGGTTGTTCGACAAGGCGCTCCAGTTCGGCACCTCATCCGCCGTCTTCATCGCGAAGTAGTAGGTCGTCGATCCCGACAGTCCGCTCACGGTCATCGTCTGCACCGTCCCCGCGACCGCAGGGGCCGGCTCGCCCACCACAACCGTCGCCGCCGTGAACTGCGCGTCCGTCGTGATCGCCGTCGTGGCGTAACGGATGTCGTACGTCGTCGCCGTCCCCGTCGCCCCGTCATCGCCGGGGGACGTCCACTGCAAGTCCGCAGTCGTCGCCGTGGTGCCGGTTACCGACAGGTTCGACACCGCCGCGGGAGCCGTCCCGTCCAGCGTCGTGCCGCTGGGGTTGTTCGACAAGGCGCTCCAGTTCGGCACCTCGTCCGCGGTCTTCATCGCGAAGTAGTATGTCGTCGCCCCCGACAGCCCGCTCACGGTCACGGTCTGCACCGTCCCCGCGACCGCAGGGGCCGGCTCGCCCACGACAACCGTCGCCGCTGTGAACTGCGCGTCCGTCGTGATCGCCGTCGTGGCGTAACGGATGTCGTACGTCGTCGCCGTCCCAGTCGCTCCGTCGTCT
>JACPRB010000352.1 GCA_016190155.1 Planctomycetota bacterium | reverse complement strand
CCGCTGAACGGTTACGGTTGAGGAAAGCGAGCGGTTACTTCAGCGCATTGGCCCGCGCCCGCACTAGGAGCACCAGCTCCTCCATCTCGTCTCCGACCCGGCGACTCTCCACCGCGGCTACCGTGTAGCGGTCCTTCACGCAGATGATCGTCGAGTTCCAGCGGAAGCCGGAGAGGCGGGGGAGCTGGAGAAAGTTCAGATCCATCGTGAGCCCTTCCATCTTCTTCAGCTCGCCGGCCGAAAAGGCGCAACGCAAGTCGACGGCAACGCGGGAAGTGTCTTCGAGGAAATGCGGCCGGACGTCGAGGACGAATCCGGTGCGAAGGGTGTCGACGACGGGATCGTACATGCCGCTGTATTCGCTGATCTGCGGCTCGTAATCCTGCAGATACGACTCTTCGAGGAGACGGGCGGCGTATACTCGCTGTTGAGGGAAGCCGGTGACTTCCGCCCGATCGATCACGCGAACGCGCGTGCCCGATCCCGATTCGTCAAGGAGCTTCGCGAACGGGTCCGGTTCGACGAAGGTCCCGCCCATTCCCAAGCCAGGAATCGTCTTCGCCCATTCGGCGCGAGAGCCCCGGCGAAATCCCAGGAGGGTGGCCTCGGTCGTGATCATCACCGCGCGGAAGGAAAGGAGCGTTTCCAGATACTGGTCGATCTCCTTGAGCACCTCGGGCTTCTGCCGGATAAGAAGGGTGCCGGGGTCGGCCAACCAGATCTGGTTGCGCCTGTTCGACCAGCTGTCGGGCGCGATGCGGGTCTTGATCATGTCGATGACGTCGTTCGCTTGCACGCGCAGGCCCGCCGGCTCTTCCACCGTGAACACAGCTCCAGGAAGGCCTACGCCTTGCAATCTCAGCGTGTCGATCCTCGGTCCCGAGAAGTTCTCCAGACCTCGTACGGCCGGCGAGATGTCGTATACCCGTAGCAGGCGCTGTTCTTCGGACGCGGGCTCCTGGACGGACTTCTCTTCCAAGGGAACGATCGCCGGCGTGAGAAGGAAGATAAGACTGCGCCCCTTGCGATTCGTGCCCCCGATCAGGATCGTTCGTCCTTCGCGCACCGTCACAGTGTTCCGTATAGCCTCCACCGTGACTCGCGGCAGTTGGATGGTTGATTCCGTACTGAAGGGGCGAGGATCGTTCGGAGGCTGGATTGCGCCCTTGTCCTCTCCGGCGACATCCTGAGTTGCGCCATGCGGTAGTCCCGTCAGGAGGATCTTTCGCTCTTCGATTCCTTCCGTGTCCGCAACGGTGGCTCGTATCTCCAGCGCAATGGCGTTTCCGAATGGTTCGATGGTCGGACGCACGTCAACGACCGTGCCGATAGAGTATTTGTCCGGGACAGGATCGGGCAAGGCGCTCCCGGTCGCAAGCTGGATATCATAATCGCGCAAATAGATCTGCTGCGTCGCCTCGTGGAGGCTTACGCGTTGGCCTTGGTGGGCGGTGACGCGCATGGCATTGACCCACTCCGCCTGTTTGCCTTCGCGCGCGGTCTCTATGATCTGGTTGACCTGCTCCGCGGACAGGATGGCGGGCTGGTCGGCGGGCGATGAGGCGCGGATCTTCGCCAGGAGCGCCGGGTCGATTCTCACGATCGTCGCATCCACGGTGATCATGCGTCCTGCAATTGCACGCAAATAGGCCAGATACTCGGCGATCTTGACGTGGACGGACTTGCGGTTGGTCACGCGCATGCGCCCCTCGACGCAGTCGATTCCCGCCTCCTGGTGTTCCCAGCTGTCTTCGGCGATGTTGTTGCGGATGAGATCGACGAGAGTGTCTGCGTCCAGGGAAGGAGAGCTCTCCTCCGCCGTGACCTCCGGCAAGACCTCCTCTCCCAACCCCAGCTCTATCCCGGGCCAGTCCTCGACGGTCTTGGTCAAGAATTCGACGTTGTAGACACGGGTCTCCATCGGGTCGTCCTGCGCCCGTGCGGCCTCGCCTGCCAAACAGGCCAGGCTCAGGGTCAGAAGAGTCGTGCGGTTCATGCGTCCTCCTTGATGCGAGTGCTCCACCATTGCTTCCACACACCGGCGTGCGGGCCCATTTTCTTTCCCGTGAGCCGCTTGAGCAGCTCGTGGGCGCGCCCCCGGGCGTCGAATCGCTCCATCCATGGGATCAGCTCGGGCACGATCTGCTCCCGCGGATAGGCCTCAAGCGCCTCGGCGAGCGCGTCGAGCGGGACGCGCGGCTCCCCGGTCATCCGCAGCAAGCGCGGCCGGATCGCGGGTGAGCGCATGCGCCCCAGCGCGCGGACGATCTCGCCTTTGGAGGGGGCTTCCCGGAAGCCCTCCAGAAGCAGCGCGATCGCCTCTTCGGTGCCGACGCGCTCGATGGCGCGGACGGCGGCGGCGTGCGTGGACGATCGCCCCATTGCCGCGGCCAGCGTCCGGAGCGTCTGCGCGTCGGCGAACTCGGGCAGCAGATCGATCGCGGCGCGGGCCACGCGCATATTGGCGGCGAGCGCGGAGCGGCGCAGGTGCTCGACGGCTTTGGGTCCGCCTTCGCGCACGAACGCGGCGATTTCCTGCGCCGGCAGGTCCCAGAGCGACGCCAGCAGCGCGGGGTTGTCGAGCCGGGCCAAGGCCAGGACGGCGGCGCGCCGGTGTTCCTCCGATCGGGTCAGGCGCAGGAGGCGGGGCGCGGCCTCCCGCAGGTGCACCGACGCGGCCAGCGGCGCGAGCATCGCAGCGTGGGCGTCGCTTGCCGAGAAGAGTCTCGGGAGGAGCAGCCGGCGCGTGATCGCCGCGTGAGAGTGCAGAAGGTCGTCCGCGGCGGCGCGCGGCGCAACCGTCAGTTCCCCATAAACGCCCAGCAGCAATCTCACGGCAAGCTCAGGTCGCAGCTCGGCGCATGCGGCCGTCGCCGCGGCCTGCAGATCGGGGCAGGCCAGCGCTTCCCGGAAGACGCTCTCGCACAGCGGCGGGGAGATCCGCGCGATCGTCCGCAGGATCGCCTCGTCGCGCCAGGGCTGCGATCCGAGAGCGGCCTTGAGCGTCGGTAGGCTTTCGGGCAGGCGAAGGGTCTCCAGGAGCCGCAGCGCGGCGAGCACGGTGGCTGCGTCATCGGATTCGACGCGCTGAATCAAGGGTCGCCAGTGCGGTCGGGTCGGCTCGACGGCATGAGACTCGAAGCGCGCCGGTGAATCGGGGCGGGGGATCGCGAAGAGCGCGCCGACGGCGAGGAGGACGGCGGCCGCGATGCCCACGGAGACGGGCCAGCGTGGGCGTCGGGCGGCAAGACGCGCGTGAAGGCGCCGTTGGTATATTTTCCAGTAGTCGTCGTGCAGCTCCGGTACGGGGAAAGCCCGCACGGCGCGGTCGATGAACCTGGCTTGTGCGAAGGCTAGGCGGCAGCTCGCGCAGGAGCGCCGGTGCCGGTCCGCCTCCGGGGACGTCGTTTCCTCGTCCAGCCATCGCCGGGCTTCGTCGCAAGTCATCGGCAGGGCTCCAGCAGATGGGGGGGCATGGTTTCGCGCAGGTTCCTTCGGGCGAGAGACAGGTTCACCCGCGCGGCGAGCGGGGTGATGTCGAGGATCCGCGCGATCTCCTCGAATCCGCAGTTCTCGTCGACGCGCAGGATGAGGGTCAATCGTTGTTTGTCGGGAAGGCGTTGGATGGCGGCTTGGAGCTGCTTCTGGAATTCGTCGAGCTCAATGGGGGCCGGCTGGCGCTCTGCGGGCGGGTCCGTCGCAAAGGCCCCGGGTTTGTCTCTCATGGAGCGCCTCCAGGTGAGGCACACGTTGGCCAGGATGTGGAACAACCACGATCGGAACGGGGCTTCGCGACGGAATCGCGCCAGGCCGGTGAAGGTCCGCACGAAGGCCTCCTGCGAGGCGTCTTCGGCCTCATGATGGTTTCCCAGCATGCGATAGCAGAATCGATAGGCGGGCGCGCGATAGCGCTCCACGAGCCTGTCGAAGGCGTCCGCGCGGCCGGCCCGATGCTCGTCGACCAGTTCCTCATCCGTCATGCGGCTCTCTGTCCGGGGCGTTCCGCCCGTTATGGACTCGCGCGGAGCGGAGATGTTAAATCGCATCGGTTAGTTTCTGGACGCCGGGCGGGGGAGGAAACGTGCGGCTACGCGAAGAGCTCGCCGACCTTGACCGTCAGGCCTGGCAGGAGCGCCGAATCGAACGCCTGCCCTTCCTTGTAGATTCGGGTACGGCGAGGGCTGCCGAACTCGTGGATCTCCACGGTCCTGCCGGCGGGTTCGACGATCCAGTACTCCCGCACGCCGCAGCGCTCATAGAGGGCGAGTTTGTGTCCTCGGTCGAGGAACGCGGTCGACGGAGAAGCGACCTCGATGACGAGATCCGGCGCCCCCTGGATGTTCTTCTCCGTGATGATCGACGCGCGTTTCGCGGCGATGAACAGGACGTCGGGCTGCACGACGTCGTGCTCGGAGAACTTGACGTCGGTGGGCGCGACGAAGACGCGGCCCAGCTTTCGGGCGGTTACATGCGCCCGTACGACGGCGAAGACGGATCCGACCACTGTTTGATGTTCCGGACTCGGCGCCGGCGTCATGAACTCTTCCCCCTCGATGATCTCGTGCCGGTGCAAGTCCGGCGGGATCTTCTCGTAGTCGGCGTAGGAGAGCTTCTTCGCTTTGCGGATCACGGCGTTCATTATATCGAACTCTCACTCCCAAGTCGCTTGCCCCTTCGGCATGTTCTATAGGGAGCGCTCTTCATGCAGAACCTGGGTGCGCGCTCGCAAACCCGGTGTCGGCTGTCGGTGAAATTGCTGGACCCGCCGGGCCGGCTGTGATACTCGGTCTTCTTCATGCCGGCAGCCGTGAATTGGCCTGAATGGTGGACTTGGGAACTCGAGATCTCTCCACATATGGAAAAGCGAATGAGGGACCGCGGGTTCACCGAGATCGACCTCCGAGGCATGCTGCAGGACGCCTCGGGCTATCGTGCAGACGAACAGGACGGCCGATGGGTTGTGGAGACCCGGCTGCGCGAACGCTCATGGGAAATGGTCGTCGAGCCGGATCATGAGGGACGTCTTCTTGTTCTCGTGACCGCCTACACGGTAAAGTAGTGTTTGACTGATGAAAGAGTGCTACCTGGAAGTAACCTTCCGAAAAGGCAAGCCCCTTGCGGCGTATCTCTACCTTCCTCGCAAGCCGCAGGCACAGAGCGCACGAACTGAAAAGGCGGCCGCGGGGATTCTCGTCGATTACGGCCAGGATGGAACCCCGATCGGACTGGAGATCACCACACCCGGCCGAACGACGGCCAACCAGATCAATCAGGTTCTGCAGAAGCTTGGCCTTCGTCCCCTGGACCCGGCGGAGCTATCCCCGCTGCGAGCGGCTTGACGAGTCTCCGGCTGCCTACACGACGACGTTTACCAGCCGCCCCGCGACGACGATCACCTTCCGCGGCGTCTTGCCTTCGAGGAGCTTCCGGACCGCGTCATGCGCCAGCGCCGCCTCCCGCAGCTGCGCCTCCGTGGCGCCCGAGGGGAGCGTCACGATGCCGCGGAGCTTCCCGTTCACCTGCAGCGGGACTTCGATGGTGTCCGTCTTGAGCGCCTCGGGATCGACGGCCGGCCAATCGCTCCGGAAGACCGAGCCCGTGCCGCCCAGCCACTCGTGAAACTCCTCGCCGAGGAACGGCGCCATCGGCGCGAGGACTTTGGTGAGGATCGACGCGAACTCGCGCAGCGCGCGACGCTCGTCGTCGTTGGCGGGCGGCTTGCGGATCGCCTCGTCGTAGGCGTTGAGCGCCTTGTCCACTCCCGAGATGACCGTGTTGAACTGGAGGTCGTTCTCGAACGAGTGGGTCGCTTTCTGCAGCGCCGCATGGATCTCCAGCCGCATATGCTTGTACGACGTTGAGAGAGCCGCCTGCGCCGGCGTGCCGGAGAAGCCCCGTGTCTTCTCGGCCAGTTCCTTCATGACGCTCCAGATCCGGAACACGCGGCGCTGCGCTCCGGAGAGACCCTCCTCCATCCATCGGATCTCGTCCCGGCTCGGCGCGAAGAAGAACATCGCCAGCCGCGCGACGTCCACGCCGTACTTGTCCATGATCGCCTGCGGCGAGACGACATTGCCCCTCGATTTCGACATGACCTCGCCTTTGGCGTCCAGAACCATGCCGTGGTTGAACAGCCGCAGTGCCGGCTCGTCTACCGGGCACCAGCCGAGATCGTGAAGCACCTTCGTGATGAACCGGAAGTAGAGGCAGTGGCCCGTCGCGTGCTCGACGCCGCCGACGTACAGGTCCACCGGCGCCCACTTCGTGATCTCATCCTTGCGCCAGATTTCGCGATCGTTGCGTGGATCGACGTACCGAAACTGGTACCACGACGAATCCATGAAAGTGTCCATGGTATCCGTGTCACGCTCCGCGGGCCCGCCGCACTTGGGGCACGCCGCTTTCATGAAGGCCGGCGAGTCGGCCAGGGGCGAGCGCCCGCGCGGGACGAAGTTCGTGATGTCGAGCGGCAGCACGACCGGGAGGTCCTTTTCCGGCACCGGCTGCGCGCCGCACCGGGCGCAATGGATGATCGGGATCGGGCAGCCCCAATAGCGCTGGCGCGAGATGAGCCAGTCGCGCAGCTTGTAATTGACCTTGGCGCGGCCGAAGCCCTTCGACGCCGCCAGCTCGGTGGTCTTTTGGATTCCCTCGCGATTCATGAGACCGTTGAAGGGCCCGGAATTGCACATGACGCCGTCATCCACGAATGCCTCAGCAAAGTGATCGGGGTGCGTCAGGAACTTGGACTGTATGATCGACGCGAGCAAGGAGATTCTCGGGTCGGTCTCAATGGCGTCTGGGCCCGCCAGGGACAGCGCAAACAACTCTGCGAGGGTATGCTGATCGAGCGATTCAAGTTCTGTCCCCGCTAGCATCTCAGGTATCCAGCCAATACCGATGGTGGCCGTGGCCCATTCGGCGGGTGGCCTAATGACGACCTTGATCGGGATGCCGTATTTCTTGGCGAACTCGAAGTCGCGCTGATCGTGCGCGGGGACGCCCATGACGACGCCCGTGCCGTAGCCGGCGAGGACGTAGTCGGCGACCCAGAGCTGCGCCTTCTCTCCGTTGAACGGATTCGTCACTGTATGGCCGCTGAAGACGCCGTCCTTGTCCGCCTTGGCGCGCTCCGCCTCCGTGCGGCGCAGGGCCGTCTGGATGTAGGCGTCGACCTTCGGGTTCTCCTTCGCGAAGCGCGCCGCCAGCGGAGACTCCGGCGAGAGCGCCATGAAGGTCACGCCGTAGATCGTGTCGGGACGCGTGGTGAAGACGCCGAGCTTCTCGCCGGTGTCGAGCGTGAAGTCGATCTCCGCGCCTTCGCTGCGGCCGATCCAGTTGCGCTGCATCGTGCGGACGTTCTCGGGCCAGCCGGTGAGTTTGTCGATGTCCTTGAGGAGCCGCTCGGCGAGCCGCGAATAACGGAAGAACCAGCAGCGGTCGATCCACTTCTTGACGACGCCGGCGCCGCAACGCCAGCACCCTCCGGCCGCCTGTTCGTCCGCCAGGATGGTCTCGCACTTGGGACACCAGTTGACCATCGAGGAGGACGGATAGGCGAGGTCGTTCTTGAGGAGCTGCAGGAAGATCCATTGCGTCCACTTGTAGTACTCCGGTTCGCACGTGCGGATCTCGCGATCCCAGTCGTATGAGAGCGCCATGCGTTGGAGCGTCTTCTTTCCGGTTTCGATGTTCTGGATCGTCCACTCGCGCGGGTGGATGTTGCCGCGTTTGATGGCGGCGCCCTCGGCGGGTTGGCCGAAGGCGTCCCATCCGAAGGGATGGAGCACATCGAAGCCCTGGATCATCTTGAAGCGGGCGACGACGTCTCCGATGGTGTAATTGCGGAAGTGCCCCATGTGGATGTCGCCGGAGGGGTAGGCGAACATCTCCAGGACGGTGTATTTTCGCCGGGGCTGGTCGGCGGTGTGGTGGAGGCGGGTGTCCGCCCATCGTCCTCGCCATTTCTCTTCGAGCGCGCGAAAATCGTAGTCGGTCATGGCGGGAAGCTATCAGAGGCATGTGATGAAATCAACATCGGAGCCTCCCCTTGCGCGCCGTCCCGCCGGCCGCATACAATGCCGTGCGATGGCCGAGGAACGCCAGAACCTCCATTTCGGCGCGATCGCGATCAAGCTCGGCTTCACCACCCTGGAGCGCGTCGACGAATGCGTGCGCCTTCAGGAGCGGATGAAGCAGATGGGCGTGGCGCCGCAGAAGCTCGGCCAGATCATGGTCGCCAAGGGATATCTCAGCGAGGAGCAGGTGCGCGAGATCTTCAAGGCGCAGGGCATTCAGGGCGGCCATACGCACATCGTCGGGTACAAGATCCTGGGGAAGATCGGCCAGGGGGCGATGGGGTCGATCTACAAGGCCCTGCAGATCTCCATGGATCGGGTCGTCGCGATCAAGGTCCTGGCCGCGCGCTACGCGCAGAACGAGCAGTTCCGCGAGCGTTTCCTGCGCGAGGCGCGCGCGGTGGCCCGGCTCAATCATCCGAACATCATCCAGGGCTATGACGTCGGCGAGTCGAACGGCGTCCATTACTTCGCGATGGAGTACGTCGACGGCCCGACGATCGGCGAGCTCCTCAAGCGCGGCGGCGCGCTCGACGAGAAGCGCGCGCTGGACATCGTGGTCCAGATCTCCCGCGCCCTCAATCACGCCTATCAGAACGGCATCATCCATCGGGACATCAAGCCCGACAACATCATCCGCACGCGCGACGGCGTGGCGAAGCTGTGCGATCTGGGTCTGGCGAAGATCGCCAGCGACGGGTTGAGCGAGGCTCCGGCCGGCACGCGTCCGGGCGCGTCGATGGGGACGCCGTACTACATTTCGCCGGAGCAGGCGCGGGGCGAGCCGGACGTGGATACGCGCAGCGACCTCTATTCGCTCGGGGCGAGCTTCTATCACATGGTGGTCGGCGACGTGCCTTTTCCGGCGGAGACGGCCGCCGTGGTGATTTCAAAGCATCTGACCGAGCCGTTGACGCCGCCGCGGCAACGCAACGCGCTGGTCTCGCCCGCGATGGACTATGTGATCTGCAAGATGATGGAGAAGGCGCGGGAGGACCGTTACCAGACGCCGGGGGAACTCCTGCGGGATCTCGAGACGGTCGCGACCGGAGGCGTGCCGGACGGATTCCAGCGGCAGATCGAGGCGCGGTCGGCGACGGCGCCCAAGCTGCGGCGTTCGAGGTTCCTTCGGCCGGGGCGGCGGTTCCGGCGGCGGTAGCATGAAGAGAGTCTTGGCTTTGTTGCTTCTGGCGTTGGGCGCCCGCGAGGCGAGCCCCGCGGACTACAGCCCTCTCCGATCGAGGATCGATCTCCTGGGGATCATCGACGTCTCGAAGGACGCGCGGCAAGGGGAGTGGCGATTCGTAGGGCGCGCGCTGGCCACGCCGTCCGGGGCGTTCGATCGCTTGGAGCTTCCCTACGCGCTGCCCGCGGAGTACGACCTCGAGCTCGTCGTCGAGCGTAAGGAAGGGACGAACTCGCTCAATCTGGGATTGGCGTGCGGGGAGGCGCGTTTCATGCTCATCGTGGACGGATGGGACGCGCCCGTCACGGGCTTGGAGATCCTCGACGGCCGTCCGTTTTTCAATAACGAGACCACGGTGGCCGGGCCGTTGCTGCCTCCGGGCGGGCGCCGCACGATCGTCTGCTCAGTCCGTCGCGAGCGAGTCGTCGTCACGTTGGACGGCCGGCGGATCATCGATTGGAAGGCGGATTACCCGGCGGCGCGGATGTACGAGGAGTGGGAGGCCGCGCGGACCGACACGCTGCTCGTCGGCTCATGGCGGAGCGTCTTTCACGTTCATCGGCTGGAGGTGACGCCGGTGAAAGGGGCCGGGCGGCGTTTGAGATAAGCGCCTCACCGGCGGCAGCAATCGGCCGGATGCCGACGCGCGTGCCACGCGCCGTGCCAGTAGTAGTGGCCGCAGCCGTCGCGATGGAGGTGGACGTGGACGGCCGGCCGGCACTGGGCGCAGTCGGCCGGGTGGGCATAGGAATACCACGCGTTGTGCCAGAAGTAATGGCCACATCCGTCGCGATGGACGTGGACGACGGTGGAGCCGCACCGGTGACAGTCGGCGGGATGCACGGTGGAGTGCCACGCACGGTGCCAGTAATAGTGGCCGCAGCCGTCCCGGTGGATGTGGGCCACGTACGGCTCGTCGGGCACGATGATGCAGCCGGGCAGGATCGCGGCGGCCGTCAGGCCGATCAGCGCCAAGGTGAGGTGTTTCATAAGGGCCTCCGAGGGATTGAGCGTCGGCGAGGACGCGGAGGTTCTGGCGAATCAGCAAGGGGTCAGCGGCTGAAGCGCATGTTGATATGGCGGATTTGGCCCTTGAATTCAAGCATGCAGCCGTGCGAGTTGACCACTTGCAGATGCACGCCTGTTCCCGCAATAAGGTCGCCTTCCCGGCAGATCTCGTGGTTGATGATCGCCCAGGCTTCGCGATGGCGGACCGGGACCTTGAGAATTCCGATGAACGGCCATGGCGGGACGACCGGCATCTCCTTGATCACCTGTCTTTCCCCGGTGCCGCTCAGCGCCAGCTTGAGCGAGGCCAGATGGAGCCGATCGGCCAATTGCTGGGGATATCCTTCGACCTCGATCGTCAGTTTCTCCACCTCATCGTCCGGATCGGCACCGAAGCGTTCCCGAAGGCCTTTAAGGCTTGCGAGCGCTGTGCGAATATCCGGCTCGTTCAGCGCGTCCAGGCTCTCGTGCGCGGACTCGCGCAGGCGCCGGGCGAGGCGCCTTTCGTGCTCCCAGCCACCGATGGCCTTGTGCGCGCGGGAGAGGGCTCCGTCTTTTCCTTCCTCGCGATAGAGCTCCTCGTACGCGTCGTCGGCCTTCTCGAGCTCATTCGCGGCGGCCCATTCGCAAATCGCGCTCACTCGCTGCTCCAGGTCGTCCTGGATCTCTTGGGCGCAGATGGCCACGAAGAGCACGGCGATCATGATGTCCTCCTATGGATCTTGGCGCACGTACAGCACGACCTTTCCGTTCTCGATCTTGGCGTCCAGCCCTTGGGGCAGCGTGATCAGCTCGAGGGCGTTGCTGCACGGAAGGTCCCGAACGTACAGCGTGAGTCGACTCTCGACCAGGATTTCCTGCACGGCCGCATCCGTGACGACCTCGAAATCCGCCACGCGCTTGAGGAGTCCCAGGCAGTCGCCGGCGAAGGCCTCATTGAGAGTGAGTGTGACGCGTGCGGCGAGCAGCCGCGCCGCGAGCGGCCGGTCGGCGAGCGCCAGCGCTTGGGCGCGCCACGCGTTCGATAGAGGCACAGGACGACGGAACGCGTCCAACAAGTCCCGGCACCGTGCCGCTCGTCCGGTATCCTCGCCGCGCGCGCCCGCCTCGATCAGGGGTATGACGGCTCGGCCCAGCAAACGCAGCTCTAAAGAGGCGCGGTCGCGCTCTTCGAGCGAATCGGCGCCCAGCGCCGCGACCCAGGCCTGGGCGATCTTTTCTTCCGTGGCGGTCAAAGGCGGGATGGGCTTGGGCACGGGCCAGAGTCGTTTGGGCGAGGTCAGCCAGATGACTCCGAAACGGTAGTCGTAGTCCAGATCGAGCTTCGTCGCAATGACGTCAAGCACTCTCCGCGCGGTGTCGTGTGTGGGCCGGATGTCGCATGCTCCTCTCATCTGGGGGTCGATGGCGAGGTTTGTTATGGCCACGCGCGCAAGAAGATCGAGAACGGAACGTACATAAGCGTCGTTCAGCTTGAAGTTAACGCGATGTTCTGCCAAAGAAACCAGCGCCTTTCTGCCCTCGTCGGTCGCGGCTGAGGACTTGATCTCGAAGAGGAGGTCGTTCAGCGCTTGCCAGTGGCCCTCGTCCTGGCGACGCGCACGCTCTTCGAGGAGCGCCGGCACGGCGTCGGTGCCGCGCGCAAGGATCTCCAGCCGCGCCGCCGTCGATTCCGCCTGCGAGCCGTCCAGGAACAGCTTCATGGGGTCGGGCTTGCTCTCCGCCTGCTGGGTCGGCCGCGCCTGGGGCGGGTCGGGTTGGATGGCGATGAGGATGGCCATGAGGATGGACGCGGCCGCCGCGGCCCCGACGAACACGCGGGCGAATCCGGGTTGTCGCTGGAACGCCGGCGCGTCGCGGAGGATGTCGTCCGCGAAGGCGATGCGAGACCAGGCGTCGGTGCACTGGGCGCATTCGGCCAGGTGCCGGCGCTCGTCGGCGCCGGCGACATCCAGTCCGCCGCGTTCCAGCAGTTCGACGAGGTGCTCCGGCGCGATACAGCTCATGAGATCTCCTGTCGGTACGCTTCCTCGAACCGGCGCAAGGCGTAATAGAGGGCCGAACGCACAGTCCCGGCCGATTTGCCCAGCTCCGCCCCGATCTCGATCGAGGTCTTTCCGGCGAAGTACCTGAGTTCGATCACGCGCCGCTCATGGGGGTCCAGTTTGGCGAGGGTGCGTCGCACGGCTTCAGGGTCGCACGCCGCGGTGGGGTCGAGGGGATGCGGGGGGCGTCCCTGGCGTTCCCGCGCGCGGCGCCGAAGTTCATCGCACCATTTGTGGCGAAGGATGGTCATGAGCCACGGCCCCGCGACGTCAGGGTCGCGCAGCCGGTGCATCGACGCGATTGCCGAAGCGATGCACTCCTGGACCAACTCCTGCGCCTCCTCGGGGGAGCCGGTCAGGTTGTTGGCCGCGGCGGCCAGCGTCGACAGGTGAGGCGCTACCAGATCGTCGAATGCTGCCTGTGTCATGGGAACGATGCACTATAGTCGGGATGGGAGGCGAAGTGTTGAAGGAATTCTGAGAATACCGAGAGTAACAGGGACCCTGAGGAAGATCCAACACCAGAGGACGCCGAGGACCCAGAGAAGAGGTAAACCGCGCCGAATTCCGTGGGGCGCCCACGAAGTCGCTCAAAGGGTAGCGCGCTTGGCCCGGATTCCTTCCGTAACCCACGCGCGGATGATCGTGTGATAGGGAATCCTCTGTCGGGCGGCGATGGCGCGAGCGAGTCGGATCTGCCATTTCTCCAATCGGATGCTGATGAGTTCCTTCTTTCGGCTGCGTCGATCGATGGCGCGGGCGAGCTTGGGATCGAACTCCAGGGGCTCGCGAACCTCCTCGAACTCTCGCCAGTAATCCACGGAATCGTGGGTGGCCCAGAATTCGGCTTCTTCCTTCTCGCTCTTGAAGCGCGGGAGCTTTGCTTTCGCGTTTTTCTTCATCGCTTTCTCCGTCGGTAGGCCTCCCGTTCCCGCCGGGTCATGTCCCGCGCGGTCACGACTCGAACGCAACCCTGTCCTTTGGCGACGAACACCACAAGAAGCGGCCGTCCGTGGGCCGTGGACCCGTAAGCCAGATAGCGCTCCTGGCGGCCTCGGCGCAGATAAGGGCCTCGACGCAAGACCTCCTCTGCCTCAGAGGAATGGACGCCGTGGCATGCCACATGCTCCTGGTTGGCCTCGTCCCACTCGAAGCGGACGATGCGCATTGATAGCCATGATAGCGTAGCACAGTGAGATACGCAAATCTTGGAGGAGCCGGGGATGCCCTTCTCGTTGCCCGCTACGTGCTTCCGGTGACATGCCGCAGATCCGTCCCCATGTGTGCGGCGCGCTCGTAGCGCCGCTCGCGCTCGTACTCGAGCGCCTTGAGGACGATGGCGTCGACGCGCTCGTCCAGCGGCACCTTCTTCGTGGGGGGATCGAAGTGTCCGACGGGGAGCTGGCCCGTGAGCATCTCGTAGAGCACCACGCCGAGCGAGTAGATATCCGCGCGGTGGTCGACGTCCTTGGTGTTCTCGCGCTGCTCCGGCGCCATGTAGTCGGGCGTGCCCAGGATGGCGCTTGTGCGGGTGAGGGTGAGCGGACCGCGGTCGCCGCGCAGGATTCGCGCGATCCCGAAGTCGGCGATCTTGGGCTCGCCCGCCCGGTCGAGAAGGATGTTCTCGGGCTTGATGTCGCGATGGATGACGCCCTGCGCATGGGCGTATTCCAGGGCGTCGCAGAGCTTCGGCACCATATGGAGCGCCTGTGGCGGCGAGAGCCGGCCGGTCTTGAGCACGGAGCGCAGGCTCGGCCCGTCCACGTACTCCATGGCGAAGAAGCAGGTATCGCCGTCGGTGCCCATGTCGTAGACGTCGACGATGTTGGGGTGGTGGATTTTGGCCAGGGCTTGGGCCTCGCGCTTGAAGCGTTCGGAGAACTCGGGGTCTTGCGCGAGGGATCGGGGCAGTACTTTCAAGGCGACCGCACGGCCGAGCATCGAGTGCTGGGCGCGGTAGACGGCGCCCATGCCGCCCCGGCCGAGCAGTTCGACGATCCGGTAGGCGCCCAGCTGGGTTCCAGGGGCGAGCGCCTCCTCGACGGGCGTGTCGTGAGCGAGGAAGGCCGCCATCGCCTGGGGCGGGGGAGCGGCGGGCCTGCGGGCCCGGGTCAAGACGGTCTGGACGATCTTGAGGGCTGCGATGCTGATGAGGGCCGCCGCCGCGACGCCGATTGTAGGCGGCACGGACGTGAATCGTGGAACGTCTTGGGCAAGCTGAGCCTATTCCGAGCAACAAGGTGCGGGTTCAGTTACAGTAAGTGTGATGAAGGCGGATCGCAATTGGGAACTGTACGTGAGTTTGAACCCCCGGAAGTATGCGGATCAATACGTTGTGATTGTCCGCGGCAAGCTCGTGGGTGCCGGGAAGAAGCTCCGTCCCCTGCTTGAGCGCGCTCACAAGATGTACCCGCGAGAGACGCCGTTTGTGGCGCGGATGCGCGACCCTCGCAAGCTCTGCGTGTATTGAGGCGGCCCTGTGCCCGAGTCGACGTCGTTCGAATTCAGGCGTGTCCTCACACCGATCGGATTTGTGGCACGGTTCAATCCTGGCTTGTGCGAGGAAACAGAGGGAAGCAGAGCACGCAGAGAGGGAACCGACACCAGAGGATGCAGTGCGGCACCGCCGCAACCAAACGGGGCACGGGTGAGGGGAGCAGAGGGGAACAGAGGACCCTGAGGAGAATCGAACACCAGAGGACGCTGGGGACGCAGAGATTCCTTTCGAAAACGGACGCAACCGCTTGATGCCGAGCTGGTTGTCTGAGCGCTACGGAAGATCTTCGCGTCGCGAGAAGATGTGGATCGTGAGTAGTGCAGGGGACCCTGAGAAGAGGCTCTT
>JACPRB010000032.1 GCA_016190155.1 Planctomycetota bacterium | reverse complement strand
CTGCCTCCGCGAGCCTGAGAACGCTGGTACTGCTGCGACCCGCTGGTCCCAGACCTCCGGCGCCTCGACGCCAACATGCACCCTGTGAAGCTCGCGTTTCATACGCGAAGGCTACTCTCGCGAGGGAGTCCGCCAGAGGACGCAGAGAAGAAACGCTAACCGCAGAGGGTGCAGAGAAAGCAGAGAACGCAGAGAGAATCGAGATGCACACTTACCCCGAGGGGTCTTATCCGCATCAAGAGCTGACGAAACGGATCATCGCTTGCGCTATTGAGGTGCACCGAACGTTGGGGCCTGGCTTGCTCGAACACTTCTACACGAGGGCGTTGGCCATCGAAATGGGCGAAGCAGGCCTTCGATTTGAACAAGAGCGCCTCTTCAACGTGCACTACAAGGGTCATCCCATCGGCCGACATCCGGCAGATTTCGACGTCGAAGAGCGCGTCCTCGTCGAAGCCAAGGCGGTCGAACAGCTTGCCCCCAAGCATATAGCCATCGCTCAGTCCTACTCGAAGGCTTCCCGACGTTCCGTGCTGCTGCTCCTGAACTTCGATGAGTTCTCGCTCAAGGACGGCATTCGCCGCCTGGTTTTCACCGGAGATCGCACATGACGTGTTCTCTGCCGTCTCTGCGTCCTCTGCGGTTTGTCTTTCCTCTCTGGGCTCTCGGATGCGCCTCGGTACCTCAGAGCTCCACGTCTCTGCTCAAGGAATCCCCGAGGCTCCTCGTCATCTCTGAAACCCCAGGCCCTCTCGCCACCGAAGCCCCCATCCCCGTCCTCTCCCCGCCCCAAGTCTTCGCCGTCTGGGTGCCCTCCCACGTCGATCGCCCGCGCGACATTCTCGTCGGCGAGCACTGGCTCTTCTTCAAGCTCACGGAGAGCGAGTGGTTCACCGATCGCAAGCTCGCCGAGGCCACGCCCCCCGCCGAAGAAGACGCTTCGCCTCAGTCCCTGACGCCGCTGCGCGCGGTCACCGGCTTCGAGAAAGCCGTCGTGCCCTACCGGGAGGCCAAGTGACGTCCCTCGAGTCGCTCCTGCCGTACCATTCCTACGATCCGAACGGACGCGTCTTCGTGATGCGCGATGGCTCGCTCGGATTGGCGTGGCGGTTGACCTCGTTTCAGACGGAGGCGATGAGCGAACCGCAGTTGGGAGCCCTGTCGGCCAGGCTGGAGGCGCTCCTGCGGCTTCTGCCCGTCGGTTCGGCCGCCCAATTCCTGTGGAGCGCCGATCGCGACGTTCGCCCGCAGACCGAAGCATGGCGCGCCGCCACGACGCGTGACGGGCTCTACGGCGATCTCGCCGCGTCCCGCGCCAGGGCGCTCCAGCGGCTCTCCCTCACTCACGACGGCGCCCCCCTGGTCGCGCGCACCGTTCGCCTCCACTTCACGCTTCGCGTATTCCCCACATACGTCCGGCGTGCCTTCGAGGAATGCTACGCACGCCACCATCAAGCCCTGCTGGAGCGCGCCGGCGCCATCGAGAGCCTCCTGCATCAGGCAGCCATGCCGTTCGAACGCCTCGACGCGGACGCGTTCCTGGCGCTGGCGCACGCGTGGCTGAATCCTGCGGGAGAGCCTCTGCGGGACCGCCCCGATCGCCTCCTCTGCGAACGCGTGTGTCGATCCCCCTTCGAGACCGATCTCAGCGGCGCCGTACGAATCGGCGGCATCGAACATCGCGTGCTCTCGGCGATCGAGGTCCCGCGCGAGACCTGGGCCGGAATGCTGCTTCGCGCGGAGGGGCCGACCCCGCTCGACCTCGTGCCGGAATGCGCGCTCGTCTTCAACATCTCCGCCCGCGAGCCCGAGGAGGTGCGCAAGTTCCTCGCCTCGAAGAAGCGCCTGGCCTTCTGCCAGCAATCCGGCGGGGATGGTCGCGCCGATATCGCCGCCATCAAGGCGGAGGTCGACGACGTCCTGGGCCGGATGTATACGGACGGAGCGCGGCCGTTTTCGGCGCGCATCCATCTCATCGTGCGTGGAGAGGCGAGCGCGGCCGCCAACGCGCTGAGCCGAATCGGGTTGGAGATGGTGGAAGAAGACGCCCTGGCGGGAACGCTTTACCTGCAGTCGATTCCCTTGGGCTACGATCCCTCCAACGACCGCGCCCTGCGCCGGGGTCGGACCATGCTGGGACTCAACCTCGCGCACCTCCTGCCCGTTTACGGCGCCTATCGCGGAACGAATCGACGGGACCTCCTGCTGCTCAACCGGCGGGGCGAGCCGATCACCTTCTCGTTCTTCGATTCCGAGGTGGCCCCGCACGGAATCGTGGCCGGCGTCTCGGGCTCGGGCAAGAGCGTCTTCGCCAACGCGCTCATCGTCTCGGCGGGCCGGCGCGGGGCGTACGTTTTCGTGTTGGATCGCGGCAACAGCTACCGAAAACTCTGCGAGCTCCTCGGCGGCGCCTATGTCGCGTTCGATCCGGAGCACCCGCAATCGATCAACCCGTGCGGTCGCGGTCTTGCCCCGGACAAACAAATCTTCCTGACCGACATCGTCGCGGAGATGTGCACGCAAGGGCAGCGCGAGCTTACCGTCAAAGAGCGGGCCCTCGTGGGACGCGCCGTGGGACACGCGTTCTCGGCCGACCGTGAGATCCTCGTCGGCGACATCCGGGAGGCGCTGCTGGCGGATCCCGAGCCGGCGGCCCGCGATCTGGGAGTCTGTTTGGAGCCCTTTTGTGGAGCCGGACCCTACGCCGGTTTCTTCGACCGGCCGTGCGAGGTGGATTTCGAGCGGCCGCTGACCGTCTTCGAACTCGGCGAGATCGCCAAGCGACGCGATATCGCCGGCGTGATCCTCATGGCACTCATCCACAACATCACGGCCTTCTGCGGGCGGCACGTAGCGCTGGAGAAGTACCTGGTGGTCGACGAGGCATGGACGCTCCTGCGGACGGCGAACACGGCGCAGTTTCTCGAAGACGTGCTGCGCACCTACCGGAAGCTGAACGCCGCGGCCATCATGGTGACGCAGCAGGTAGGCGATTTCGAAGGGCGCGCCGGGGAGGCGATCCGCGCCAACGCGCCCAATCGGATCTTCCTGCGTCAGACGCCCGAGACGGTACAGGCGATGGAGCGACTCCTGGATCTCTCGCCCGAGGCGAAGCGCCTTCTGTCGGGCCTCACGACGGTGAAGGGACGCTTCAGCGAGATGCTCATCGTCTCGACGGCGGGCCAAGGCGTCGCCCGGCTGGTGCCGGATCCCCTCCTTTATTGGATCGCCACGAGCGATCCGGCGGACAACGAACGCCTGAGGCAGGCCGTCGAGCGGACGGGGGACGTGCGCGAGGCGCTGAAAGAGCTGGCGAACCATGGAAGCCATTGACACCGTCTACGAATACGCCGGCTATCAGGCCGCGATGGCCCTCCATCAGACGCTCGCGGGATTGGCCGTCCCTCTCATCATCGCGCTGGCGGGTCTGGCGTGGCGTTTCATGCGCGTCGCGGAGGACGGGCTGGCGCGCCCGCTGGCGATCTACGTTCTGTCCCTCATCCTGACGTGGTGGCTGTTGTCGCCGGTGGACGTTGTCGCCGACGGCCGGGCCAAGGTGCGCGCGCCCCGCTTCGTCGTGGCCCTGACCTCCGCCGGTGACGTCTTCAGCCGCCGCGCGACCCGCGCCTTGAACGAAGGATTCCTGCGCCGTCCCTTCGAGTGGGAGCGGATCGCCGCCATGTGCGGCCTCGCGCGCGTCTTCACGGCCGACACGAAGGAGAACCTCAGGGCCTTCTTCAAGGTCTGCACGCGGCCGGCCATCGCCGGGCTTTCCGAACCGCCGCATCCCTATGTCGAGGAGAATCCGCTGGGGATCGAGGCCGAGCTGCCGTACCACCGCTATACGTTCACGTGGCGCGCCGGTTCTCGGCGAGGTCAGCACGTCGGCTGTGAAACGGCGCGGGCCGAACTCTTGGCGGCGGTCGACGCCGAAGTCCGCGGCAGCCCCTACCATCGCGAGGTTATGAACGCCATGGCGCAGTACGAAGGGCGCGGCACCGAGGAGCGCTTCCGCAAGTTCTACGTCAATCAGGTGATCCGCAATGAGTGGAACCACCCCGCGTCGGACGAGGGCGAGATGGCCGGCGTTCGGGCCGCGGTCGGCCGCTACGAGTTTCTTGATCCTGCGCGAACGACCGTGCGCGATCCGGAAACCCTGACCCAGGCGCTTGCCCTCAACACCGGCGCCGCCTTCTACAGCGCCGTCCTGCAAGCAGGATCCGACAGCGTCAATCCGAAACAGAAATACTACCTCATCACGACCCTCGGACCGGAGCTCTACGGCCTGTTCCTGTTGCTGCTCATCGCGCTGTTTCCCATCGCCGGACTGTGGGCGCTCCTCCCCGGAAAGTGGACCGCGTTGGTCCACTTTTCCAAGGTCTTCCTATCGGTCAAGCTCTGGCCGGTGGGCTGGGCGATCCTCTCCGCCCTCACCGACCGGCGGCCGGCGCTCGAGGCGATCGTCGGTCCCGGTCAGCCCATCGCTCACACGGGCAATCTCTTCATCGGCATCGCGATGATGTACTTCATCGTGCCCGCCCTCAGCTTCGCCGCCGTCAACATCGCGACGGCGGCCGCCTCCATGCCGTTTCGCGAAGCCATGGCCCCGACGGCGGGCGGCAATCCCGTGCGGGATCTGGCCAGAGTCGGCGCCGGAGGCTCGAGTCTCTCGTAAAAACCATGCTCAAACAGTTTGCATGGAGATCCTCCTTCGCTTTCGCGTCATTCTCGAGGTTTCGCGAGCTTCGGAGGATGACTCGCTCGCAAGGAAGTGACTGTTTACGAGCGAGTCAGGCTTGAGGTGAGCGTCACGAACGCCTTGAACCTGCATCCTGCCAACCTATAATGACGCCACTTGGTGGGGGGAGTCGGTATGAGAGGAGTAGCGGGGATCGTACTCTTGGCCGCGGTCGCTCCGGCCGCCGCGCAGGATTCCCTGGTATCGATCGGGGATCAAGCGTACCTCACGGAGACATTCGCCGGGGGACACGTCAGCGTGATCCGCTATCCCACGCTCGGCTTGCCGGAGATCGTGCGCACCGGCAATACGGCGCGCGCCATCCTCAAGCTGCCTTCCGCCCAAGGCGCGCAAGTCACGATCACCGCGACCGACGATCCCATACCGATCATCCGAACGCTTCCCGTGATCGGCACCGCATCCGATCCGCTCACCGACACCACGACGATCACCTTCTCGGTTCCGGCGGACGTCCCCGAAGACACCTACGATCTCGCCGTTCTGGTGCCGGGGCAGGGAATCGCCGATCAGCAGCCCAACTGCTTCAAGGTGGTCGCGCAGGAGACGAGCACGTTCAACTTCGTCGTCATCGCCGATCCGCAGTTCAACGACCCGCGGGGGATCTTCTCGCCGTCCAACCACAACCCGAACAACTACAACGCCTGGAGCATCGCCCGCCAGATCAAGAAGGAAATCCGCGCGCTGAATCCGACCTTCGCCGTCCTCTGCGGCGATCTCCTCTTCGGCCTCGACTACACCTACGAATACGAGGGCGCCTGGAATCTGTGGAAGGACACAGGCGTCCCCATCTTCATGGTGCCGGGCAATCACGACGGCTACGCCTCGACGACTTCCCGCGAGATCTTCGGCATCCCGTTTCCCGCACGGGACGGCTTGAACGATTGGCGCCGCATGATGGGGCCGACCTACTTCTCCTTCGACTTCGGCGGACTCCACTTTCAGGGCGTCAACTCCTACGACGGCCCCGCCTCGCGGCGCGACTCGTTTCTCATCGTCGTGGAGAACTACGGGGGCGATTTGTCCCAGACGCAGATGAACTGGATCGCCGCGGATGTCGCGGCCCGACCGATCGTGATCCCCTTCCTGCACCATTCCCCGCTGGGACCCTACAGCGAGAACCGATCGTTCGGTCTCACGTGGTGGATCATCAACGCCATTGTTCGGTTCGTGACGTCCGGCGAGTTTTGGGACAACTCGCAGGTCTGGAACACCGAAGCGACCGCCGCCTTCCTCAAAGCCCTCTACTCCATCAACGCGCCGTTCGTCTTCGTCGGTCACGAGCACCACGACGACATCCGGTCGTACGGCGGGACGGTATACAAGCTCGTCACGGCGGCCGCGACCCGCAGCGCCGATTACTGGGGCTACGGTTACGTGAAGGTGCAGGACGGCGCGATCGCCGACTACCTCTACGGCGGGACGGAGGAGCAGTCGATCCCGGCGGGCAATCTGCACGTGATCAATCGGGGCACCGAGGCGACAATCCGCAGCGGATTATCTCGTTCCTACGACCTGACGCTGGAGTTCCTTGTCCAACAGATGCCTTCGTACGCCGCCGCGGGCGGCGAGGTCCTCCGCTGGGCGCCGGCGGGAGATGGCCTGTCCCGCGTGTGGGTGCGCGCGGCCACGCCGGTGGCGACGGCCATCACGGCCCCTGTGGAGTCGATGGTGGTCCTGAACGTGCCCGCCCCTGGGCCGTCGTCGAATCCGATGTCGGCGGTTCCGACGCCCGTCGGAGGGTGCGCGGCAACCGAGGCGCCGGCCAACGCGATGGCGATCCTGACGACGCTGTCGCTGTTGGCGCTGGGATGGTGGCGTTCGCACCGCGGGCGGTGACCCAGGGAGGAAAGGCCATGTCCCAGTACACCGGAAACCTCTTCGAGAAGATCGGACGCTTCGTCCCCGGTTACACAGGCTACGCCGAGAAGGAAACGCGCCGCGACACCGACCGGATCCTGCGCGGTGCGATCGTCAAGATCCTGTCCGACAGGCGCCCCGCGCTCGACCAGGCGATCGCTGAACTCATCAAGTCCAGCCGCCTCGATTCCATCGATCGCCTCAGTCAGATCAAACGCAAACTCGACAACGCCGCGGCGCTCGTCCGCACCGCCCCGCAGGGCTATTCGGGATTCTTCGACACCGTCCAAGTCAAGACCGAAGATCTCGACCGGCTGTACCGCTTCGATCTCGATCTGCGCGAAAAGGCGACGCAGGTCGCCGGACTCATCGATGGACTGAAGGCCGCCAAGGACCCGGCGGGGGCCGGCGGCGCCGTCGTGTCGGCGCTGGGGGAGCTCGAGGAACTCGTCCGACAACGCGACCACATCATTGCGGAGATGCGCTGATGCCTCAGCTGATGAAGATCCTGGAATACCGCGATCCCGTGGGCGACGTCATGGCCGCGCGTGTGCCGGCCGGGGGTGAGGCGGCCATCGAGTGGGGCTCGTCCTTGACCGTACGCGAGAGCCAGAAGGCGGTCTTCCTGCGCGACGGCAAGGCGATGTGCGTGTTCGACCCCGGCCGCTACACCTTGACCACGCAGAACATCCCGGTCCTCACGAAATTCCTCACCGGCTTCGTCTACGGCCGCGGCAACACGCCCTTCCTGGCCGACGTGATCTTCCTCTCGATCGGGCTCTTCAAGGATCTCAAGTGGGGCACGCGCACGGGCTCCGAGCTCGAAGGGGGCGGGGGGATCCCGTTCCAGGATCCCGTCTTCAAGTTCGTCAACTTGAAGGCCTTCGGCACGTGCTCGGTCACGATCAAGGACCCCGTCGTCTTTCTTTCCACGCAGGTCAAGACGGCGCCGGTCTTCCGCGTCGGGGACATCCAGGACTACCTGCGCACGATCATCGTGGAGGCGCTGGTCGATACGCTGGGCGAATTGGGCAAGAGCGTCGTCGAGCTGCCGCGGTTCTATCGCGAAATCTCGGCGGGCATCAAGGCGCTCCTGGCCGACGAGTTCAAGACCTCGGGGCTGGAGATCGTCGATCTCAACATCGGCGCCATCACCCCGCCGCCGGAGCTGCAGGAGGCCATGAACAAGCGCGGGGCGATGACCGCGATCGGTAATCTCGCCGAATACCAGCAGTACCAGATGGGTCAAGCCATGCCGGAGATGGCGCGCAGTCCCGCCGGCATGAGCGCCGGCCTCAACGTGGGCGCGCAGCTGGGCATGGCCATGATGGTCCCCCAGATGCTCCAGAGCGCCGTCCGGCCGCCGCAGCCGACGCCCGGGGTGCAGATCATCGAAGGGGAGAAGCCGGACCCGTTCGCGAAGATCAAGCAGCTCAAGGAGTTGCTCGACATGGGCGCGATCACCCCGGAGGAGTTCAACCGAAAGAAAGAAGAATTGTTGAAGACGATCTGAGAGGGAGTTATGGCCAAGAGAAAGCCTGCGCGCGGCCGCAAGAAGGCTGCGCCCGCCCGCAAACCCCGCCGTCCTGCGGGCAAGAAGAAGACCAAGCCGACCGCCCTCGCCATCAATCCCGCGAAGGTCTTTGAGCAGGCGGTGGGCTTCGCATCGACAGGCTACGTGTTCGACGCCATCGCGGCGTTCAAGAAGTCGGCCGAGACCGATCCCAGAGGGGCGCTCGCCGACGACGCTTATTACAACATCGGCCTTTGTTATTTCGAACTGAAGCTCTATCACGAGGCGATCGAGTACTTCACGCGCGTGATCCAGGGGTATCCCCAGGCCACGATTCACGCCACGGCGGGCGCCCAGGAATCCGGCCGGACGGCCGCCAAGGCGCACCTCGGGCGCCTTCGGGCTTATCTGGCGCTCGGCCGGCGCGATGAGGCGCAGAAGGAGCTCGACGAACTCAACAAGTATCCCGATTCGAGCGTGCTGGATGCTCAAGGTGTCCGGAAGACCTTCTATGAACTGGCCCTGGAGGCCTTGAAACAGCAGCCCGCAGACAAGGTCGCGGAGAGCCTGCCCTGAACTCGGCCGAGAAGACGCGCCGGTTTCCGTGTCGCGGATGCGGCGCCGACGTGGAATTCGTGCCCGGCGTGGGTCTGAAGTGCCCCTACTGCGGCCATGTGGCCGGCGTGCCGCGGAACGAGGACCAGATCATCGAGGAGTCCTCGTTCGAGGAGTACCTGAAGTCGCCGCGGACGGCGCGCGGATACGGGGCCGACGGCGCCCGCCAGGTCGTTTGCACGAGTTGCGGCGCCGCCGGGCGGCTCGGCCGGGACGCGGTCTCGACCCGATGCGCGTACTGCGGCTCGCCGGTCGTGGTGGAGGATGGCTTCGACGACGGGATCGTGCGTCCTGAGGCGGTGGTCCCGTTTCAGGTCACGCAGGCGCAGGCGCTCGATCGGTTTCAGGCGTGGATCGCGTCCCTCTGGTTCGCGCCGAACGAGCTCAAACGTCTGAAGGAGACGGATCGGGTCGCCGGCGTATACCGCCCCTATTGGACCTTCGACGCGGCGACGCATTCGTTCTATCACGGCGAGCGGGGCGATCACTATTGGGTGACGGAGCACACCACGACGACCGAACACGTCGATGGCCAAACCAGGACGGTGAGCAAGTCGCGACAGGCGCGCAAGACGCGATGGACCTCGGTGTCGGGGCAGGTTTCGCACTTCTTCGACGACTTGCTCATCGCCGCGGGACGGCCGCTGGGGTGGGATACGCGCTACAACTTAGGAGGATTGCGTCCGTACGATCCGGGCTTCCTGGCGGGCTGGCAGGCGGAGCGCTACACGCTGCCTCCGGAACGCGCGTGGCCGGCGGCGAAGAAGATCGTCGACGAGGAGATCGACGGCCTCGTTCGCGAGGAGATCGGCGGCGACGAGCAGCGCGTGCATTCGGTTCGCACCGGGTATTCCGCCGTCAAGTTCAAGCACATCCTTCTTCCGCTCTACGTGGCCGGTTATTTTTATGCCGGGAAGGCCTACCGTTTTCAGGTGAACGGGCAGAGCGGGGAGGTGAAGGGCGAACGCCCTTATTCGTTCTGGAAGATCTTCTTTCTGGTGGTGGGGATCCTGGCCGCCCTGGGTCTCGTGGCGCTCGTCGTCGCGGCGAGAGGGTAGGGCGACTACGAAAAGGCCGGCGCGAACGCCTCCAGTTCCCGCCGCCAGCGCTGGCTCAGCCGATCGGCCAGCCATTCCAGGAACGCCAGATCCGTCGCGTGAAAGGCGCCGATCTCGTCGCTGTCGCAGTCGATCTCTCCGATGAACTTGCCCTGCACGTTGCGGACGGGCACGACGATTTCCGAGCGCGTGCTCTGAAAACACGCCACGTAGCGCGGCTCCTCCCGGACGTCCTTGACGACGACGGCGCGGTTCTCCACGGCCGCCAAACCGCACAGGCCGCGGCCCACGCGGATCTTCGTATGCTGGGTGGCGTGCTCGCCGTCCCACTCCTCGAGCACCAGCTCCTGGCCGTACAGCATGTAGACGCCGGCCCAGGTGTAGTGGCTGAGCTCCTTGCGGAGGATGACGCAGGCCAGCTTCGCGGCGGCCCGGAACGACGGAGCGTCCAGCACCGCCCGGTCCATCTGATCGATGAGGTTCACCTAATCATGATTCTGTCACGAATCCGCCGGATGGCAACGGCGCTTCGGATACATCCCGCCGTCAGGAGCGCGTCAGCCGATCGATCCGACGCGCTCGTGACCCATCGTGAATGTACTTTATGCATGGTATACTTCTCCAGCGCCGGAGCGAGTCATTTCGTGACGCAAGCGGACAAGAATCGGGAAGAGGAGAAGTCTGCCCTCGTCGGGTCTCCGACGACGGAGTCCCGCGAAACCGCCCTGGGCGAACTGGCCCTCGCGCGCAAGCTCATCTCGCCCGAGCAACTCAAGGAATGCCTCCGGGAGATCGCCGAAGCCCGCGCGCGGGGCGAGACCTTGCACCTGGGCCAGATGCTGCTGCGAAGGCGGCTGATCGACTCCGACGGCCTGACGCAGCTCCTCCAAGAGAACCGCCGGCAGGAGGTCTCCCTGCCCAGGAGCAACCGCTACGAGATCCGCGAGAAGCTCGGGGAGGGCGCCACCGCCGCGGTGTACCGCGCGTGGGACCGCACTTTGAACCGCCCCGTGGCCCTCAAGATCCTGAAGTCGTTCAAGGGCACCCAGGAGTCCGTCCGGCACCGCTTCCTGCGCGAAGCCCGCGTCGCCGCCGGGCTGTCGCACCAGAACCTCGTCGCCGTCTACGACGTGGGCGAGGTCAACGGGCAACTTTATCTGGTGATGGAGCTCGTCGAAGGGCGTTCCTTCGGAGAGGTCCTGCGTTCCCCGACCCGCGACCTCTCGGCCATCCTGCTGCTGATCGAGAAGATCGCCCGCGGCGTGGGCCTCGCCCACGAACAGGGGATCGTCCATCGCGACTTGAAGCCCGCCAACATGCTGGTCACGCATTCGGGAACCCCCAAGGTGAGCGATTTCGGACTGGCTCACCTGCTGGACTCCCAGACGGCGTTGACGGATACCGGCGACGCCCTGGGTACGCCTCTCTACATGTCTCCCGAACAGGTCCGCGCCGAGCCCGAGGGAATCACCCCCCGCACCGACGTTTACTCGCTCGGAGCCGTCCTCTACGAAGTCCTCACCGGCCGGCCGCCGCACGTGGCCGATACGGTGGCGGGGCTCTATGCGAAGATCCTCGCCGAGGAACCCGTGGCCCCCGGCAAGCTCGACCCGAAGATCCCCCGCGACCTGGAGACCGTCTGTTTCAAGGCCCTGGATAAGGATCCCAAGCGACGCTATGCAAACGCCACGGAGCTCGCCGAGGACCTTCGGCGTTTCCGCGAGCACGAGCCCGTCCTGGCCAAGCCCGCCGGGGGGTTCACCAGGGCGTCCAAGTGGGTCCGCCGGCATCATGCGATGACCACCGCGGCGGCCCTGATTCTCTCAGGCCTGGCCGTTTTCCTGGTCGTTCAAAGAGTGCGTGCCTCCCAGCTCTCCGACAAGATTCAGACGCTCTTGGAGCGAGCCGCCGCCGCCGAACGCGACGGTCGATTGGCCGAGGCGGGAGAACTGTACGTCGAGGTGCGAACTCTCCGGCCCGGCCACCCCGTGGCGGAAGAGAAACTCCGTGCCATTCGCGCCGCCGGCGCCGGGACAGCTGCACCCGAACGTCGTTGGCGTCTGGTCCGGCGCCCCCTTTCCGCGGCGTTTTCCGACGACGAGACAGGGGCTCTGTTTCTGTCCGACGGCCCCGTTCAGGCACGCTTCAGCCGCCGGTCTGCCGTTCCCGCCTCTTTCAGGAAGATTGGTCGGCCTGAGCTGGAGGGCCTGCTCGACCGCTTGCAAATATCGGTCAAGGCGCGATCGCTCGTGGCGCGCCTCGCGGCGGAGGCCGACGACATCCTGCTGGCCGGCGGCGCGACCGATGAACTTTCCTTCTATCTGCTGGGGCAGGAGCGCGCCGACGTCCTCGTCTACGCGCCCGCGCCGTCCGCGCTCGTCTACGCCCTCGAGCTCGACGAGCCGACGCACCGGCTCACGTTGGCGCCCGACGGCTACCTGGAGATTCGAAATCCGGCCAATCTCGCCTGGCTGCGCCTGTCGCGCCCGATCATCTTCACCGGGCATGGCGAGGAGCGGGGAACGATGTCGGTCGACGGCGCCTTGCCGGCACCTCCCGAGGTGATCGCGATCGCGCCCTCCTCTTCCGTCGACGTCTCGATCCAGGTCGAATCGTCCGATTCGCAGCCGGTCCTGATCGCGACGACTTGGACCACGACGGCGAGCATGGCGGTGGGGCGGGAGCATCCCGCGGCTGCGTCGCTGGAAGACGACCGCGTGCTCATCGTGGGCGGCCAGGCCGACGCCGCCCTCGGCAGCAGCGAGATCTTCGATCCGGTGACCCAGACCTGGACCAGTACGGGGAGTCTGCCGCCGGGCGAAGAGCGTCTGGCCGCGCCTGTCGTCTCCTTGCCCGGCGGCAAGGTGTTTCTGTGCGGGGGATACGACCCTCGATTGGAGACGGCGTTCGACACGGCGTTCATCTGGCATCCCGCCGGGTTCGGAGCATGGAAACGGACGCACATTTTCATGTCCCAGGGTCGCGCGTTCCACAAGGCGGCCCGCTTGGCCGACGGCCGGATCTTGATCGCCGGAGGCGCATCCATCGTCCGCAATGGAGAGGCGGTCAACCCCTTGTCGAGCTGCTATCTCTACATCCCGTCGCTGGATGAGCTTGTCTCCGCCGTCTCGCTGCCCCGACCCCTCGCGCGATTCGACATGCTCCGTCTCGATGACAACACCGTCCTGTTGGCCGGCGGAATCGCTTCGGACGCGTCGGGGACGCCGGGCGTGACGGACGAGTGCTTCATCTACGTGCCGGATGCCGCAAGCGGGCGGTGGATCTCCGCCGCCCGTCTGCCCGTGCCGCGAAAGGATCTGTCGCTGACGCGCCTCCCCGGGGGCCCGATCCTCTTGACGGGCGGCGGCGCGGACTGCTCGCTGTTCATCTCCGGGGCCTGGTCGCCCGCCGCGTCCGTGCCGGAGGCGCCCCTGACCTCGTCATGGACCGTCTTGATCCCTCACGCCAACGGGGCGCTCCTCCAAGCCGCCGCCGGCGGGAGATCCTATCGCTGTGCCGACGGCCGATGGTCGGGACCTTACGCCCTGAAACGCGTCCGCGACGGCGCGGCCGCGTGCGCCATCGGCAATGGGATGATCCTCGTCGCCGGAGGCCGCTCCGAGCAGGAGATCCACTCCACTTCGGAGATCTATGAAGACGCGGTCGGCGGTAACGCGCCTCCCGCCGTCCCCGCCGAGCTGGAGCAACGAATCGCCCAAACCTCCCTTGCCGATGCGGCGCAAACGCGGGAACGCCGGCTCACGTTCCTGGGCACTCTTAGCGATCCCAACGGAGATCTCGTCCGCCTGCAAGTCGAGATCAAGCCGGTTACCGCGAGCTTCGACGGTTCGGAACTCCTGACGAGTCGTTCCGTGCTGAGCGGCCAATTCGCGACGTCCGTCGCCGCTTCCCTGAGCCCAGGATCGAGCTACCACTGGAGGGCGCGAGCGCTCGACGACAAGGACGCAGCCAGCGCGTGGGTCGAATACGAAGAGGCCGGATTCGAGATCGAGGACGTGACCGTCTCGGGTGCGAACGCCTCCGATCCGGCGCTGACGGATGAGACGTTCGAGCGTTGGCGCGCGCTCCTCCTTCCGTCGGAGGACGAGATGCGCTGGCGCCGGATCCCTTGGCGGCCGACCTTGTGGGAAGGCGTCGTCGAGGCGCACGAGAAGGAGGCGCCGATTCTCCTGTGGACGACGATCGGCCATCCCCTCGGCACCGGTGACGAGAACGCCATCCGCGCGCGCCGGGACGTTTGGTCCGATCCGGACGTCATCGCTCTGGCGAAGCCGTTCATCCCTTGTGGTGAAAGCGTCACGCAGTTGCACCGGCGCGAGGGTCCCGAAGGCGAGTTCTTCGGGAAATTCAAGGGCAAAGGACACTCCGGCGGCAGTCTCAGCAAACTGCCCGAGGGAATATACGCCGTGGCGCCCAGCGGCGAGCTCTTGGCCTCGATCGAGTCCGACGATCCCCGCCAGGTGGAGCGGACGCTGCGAAAAGCCCTCGCCGCTTGGGAGGCGCTGCCCTCCGACAAGAGACGCAGCCCTGAGCCGCCGCCGCCGGACCCGGGAAAGCTCTGGCGCCAGAAACAACGATTCCAGGAGTACCCCGCCGACGGGCTCGTCCTGCGTGTCGTGGCGCGCGACCTGCCGCGCGACAAGCCTGCCGGCGACCGCTTTGCCGGAATGTGGAACCTCGATTACGCGTGGCTGCAGAAAGCGGATGCCCTGAAGTTCCTGCCGGTCGACTTGAGGGTCGGCTTCAAGCAGCAGGTGCCTCTGCCGTTGATTCAGAGGCTCGCGCAGTTTCATCTGCTCGATATCGTTCGAGGCGAGACCGTCGATTTCCCGATCCCCTGCATTCAGGACGCGCAACTGTCCACGGAGGTCACGAGCTTGGACGGGGACCTCGTCTCGATCCGGCTGGAAGGGCGGACGCGGACGTCGCAAGAAGGGAAGTGGGCCGTCAAGACGCCGGCTCCGCTGGAACGCCTCGTCCGGCAGCAGCGGGGTTATCAGGCTCGACTGCTGGGCCGGGCCACCTACGATCGTGTCGGCGAGAGATTCATAGCTTTCGAGCTGGTCGCGGTGGGGGTTCGCTGGGGCGGAACGAGGTACAACAACCGCGAGGACGATCTGGACCAGTCCCCGATGGGCCTGGTTTTCACGCTGGCGGGCGTTGAAGCGGCGGATCGGACGGCGCCGAAGTTCCGCGAAGAGCTTGGGTATTAGAATCCATGTAACCGTTCACAGGTTCGCCCGTTCCTGGCTTCTGGTCCGCGCCGGCCGCACACGCCCTTTCACAAAGGCCTTCGGGCGCAGGAACGGGTAAACGCTAGAACCGGTGAACGGAAGAACGAACGAACGGCTGAACGGTTACGAATCGACCGTCATCGCGCCGGAGGCCCGGTGGTATACTACCGGTAACCCATATAGTATGCCATAATGTCGGACGCTCCAGACCCCTCTCGTCCTCCCTCAGCGGATCCCCGTCTCTCCGATGCGCCCTCACCGCCTCGACTGGGCCAGCTGGCCGTCCACCACGGCATCATCACGTCACAGCAGCTCGAGGAGTGCCTCCAGGAGCTGCGTGCCGCCCAAGGGCAGGGGGAAGCCCAACAGCTGGGACAGGTGCTCATCCGGCGCAGGTTGATCAGCGCCATGCAACTGGCCTGGCTTCTGACCGAACAGAAGCGTCTTGCCGAACAGGCCGCATCGCCGGCCCCGGGGCCGGTCCTGACGATGCCCGACCTGCCGACCTTCGACCGCTACGACGTTCAAGCCAAGCTGGGAGAGGGCGCCACCGCCGCCGTGTACCGCGCCTACGATCGCAGCCTGAACCGCCACGTCGCCCTCAAGCTCCTTCACGAGAGCTCCACCGAGAAGGGCCAGTACCGGTTTCTGCGCGAAGCCCGCGTCGCCGCCGGCCTGTCCCATCCCAACCTCATCTCCGTCTTCGATGTCGGCGAGGTCGAGGGTCGCCTGTACATCGTGATGGAGATGGTCGAAGGCGAGTCCTTGGAGACCCTTCTCCAGAACCACGCCGTCGGCCTTCCCCAACAGATCGCCCTGCTCGAGCAGGTGGCGCGAGGCGTCGGCGTCGCCCACGAACAGGGGATCGTCCACCGCGACCTGAAGCCCGCCAACATCCTCGTCACGCGGGAAGGAGAACCGAAAGTCGGAGACTTCGGCCTGGCGCACCTGGCCGATTCCGGCAGCGCCATCACGGCTACCGGCGCCGCCCTCGGCACGCCGCTCTACATGTCTCCCGAACAGGTCCGCGCCAAGCCCGACCAGATCACGCCGCGCGCGGACGTCTACGCGCTGGGGGCCATCCTCTACGAGATGCTCACCGGTCGACCGCCGCACAAAGGGCACACCATCGTCGAGATCTACTCCAAGATCCTCACCGAAGAGCCCGTGCCGCCTCACAAGATCAATCCCCAAGCCGACCGCAATATCGAGCTCATCTGCCTCAAGGCCCTCGACTCCGAGCCGAGCCGCCGATATGCCCATGCCACCGAGCTGGCGGACGATCTGCGCCGCTGGTGCCAACACGAGGCCGTCCTGGCGCGCCCGGCGGGAACGCTCACCCGCATGGTCAAGATGGCCAAACGCCATCGGAACCTCAGCGTGACGGCGTCTCTCGCCGCAGCCGTCCTGCTGGCAACGGCCGCCTATGCCCTCAATCACGCCGTCCAGCTTCGCCGACAGGTGCGCTCGCTTCTGGCTCGCGCGGAAGCCGCGGAACGCCAAGGCCGCTTCCCGGAGGCCGCGGAGTTGTACGTCCAAGTCAGGACCTTGTGGCCCGGACACTCGCTGGCCGAAACGAAGGCGGCCAAAATGCGCGACGCCCTGATCGCCCAGAGAAACCGTCCCTCGGGATCGCCTCGCTGGCGCTCGTGCAAGCAGTCGCTGTCGGCGAGCCTGCCCGATCATCTGGCCTCCAGCCTGTCGCTGTCCAGCGGCTCCACGCGACTTCAGAGCACGCGTTGCGCGACCGCGGCCACGCCGCTTCGATCCCTCTCGCGCGAGGAGCTTCTGCGGATGATCTCCGCGCTGCGCCTGCCCGCTCCCATGAGCCGGCACCTTCTGGATGTCGCCGCCGGCGCCGTGGAACTCCGGGTTGCGGGCGATCCCGCGACGGAGTTGACCTTCTATGTCCGCAGCGACGAGCGCCTCGACGAGCTCATCGTCGCGACGGCGCCGACCCCTCTGTCGAAGTTCACGTACTTCCTCGAGATGGTCGATGGAGTCACCGACGTCACCCTGGCTCCGGAGGGTCATCTGGAGGTCCGGGACGACCAGGGTCTGGCGCGCCTGCGAATGCTCCCTCCGCGGGTGTTGTCCGCCTCGGGCATGGATGCCTGGGGAGCCCTGCGCGTCAACGGACGATCGCCTACCCCTCCGCAAGTGCTCTCCCTCAATTCCGCCCGGGAGCTGGATCTCTCCTTGGAACTACCGTCCCCGCCCGCATGGCCGATCCTGATCCATGGTACGTGGACGACGACATCGCGGATGGCCGTCGCGCGGAAGCGGCACGCCGGAGTCCGGCTCCAAGACGGTCGCATCCTCGTGGTGGGCGGCCAAGGAGCGGCCGCCCTGTCGAGCTGCGAGATCTTCGATCCGCCGTCCGAGACATGGACCAGCACCGCCGGCCTGCCTCCCGGAGAAGAACGGTGCCTTCCGCAACTTACCCTGCTGCAGAACGGACAGGTGTTTCTGTGCGGTGGCCACGATTCGAGCAAGCCTCTCGCCTTCAAGAGCGCCTTCGTATGGAATCCTGCGGGCTTCGGCACGTGGACGGCCACCGCCGATCCCATGGCGGTCGAACGCGCGCTCCATCGTGCCGTGCTCCTCAGCGACGGCCGAGTGCTCATCGTCGGAGGAGGCAGCGCCGTCGAGGCGGACGGCGCCGTTGCGTCTCCCGTGGCCGTCTGCGAGCTCTATCATCCCGACTCCAACACGTTCTCTCCTGCGGCCCCCATGGCCGTTCCTCGAATGCGCTTCGACATGATCGATCTCCACAACGATACGGTGCTCGTCGCCGGAGGGTTTGCGAGCGATGGCGCGACGAACGAATGCGCCTTGTACACGATCGACGCCGGCGCCGGCCGATGGGAGCGAACCTCGGCCTTGCCCGCGCCTCGGGCCGACCCGGCCTTGCTCCGTCTCCCCGCGGGTCGCGTCCTTCTGGCCGGCGGTCACGACGGTTCCCGGCCGAGCGCCGAGTGCAGCGTGTATGCCGAAGGGACGTGGTCGGCGGCCGCGAACCTGCCCGAGGCGATGGATCCCGCCGGTTGTCTCGCGGCACCGGTTTCTCTGGGAACGGGAGTTCTGCTCACGATCGGGGGGGCCGACAACAAGGTCTATCGTTACGAAGAGGGCCGATGGAGCGCTCGGCCCGCCATGACTGCGAGACACGACGGCGCCGTCGCTCTGCGACTCGATGAAGGCCGCGTGATCGTGATCGGCGGGGGGACGGACCAGGAGCTTCGCGCGGACGCCGAGATTTACGACGATGAGGTCGGCGGCACGACTCCGCCGCTTCCGCCGACCGATCTCGAGCAACGCGCCGGACCGCTGCTCCTTCCCGATACGGAAACGACGTCCGAAGGCGCGCTTACTTTCCGGGCGCTCGTCACGGATGCCGACGGCGATGCGGTCCGGCTCCAAGTCGAGATCAAGCCGGTCGGCTGCGTCTTCGACGGCGTGGACCTCATCGCGAGCGAGCCCGTGTCCAGCGGCCAGCGAGCGTCCGTCGCCGGCAAGCCTCTCGCGGCAGACACGTATCGGTGGCGCGCCCGCGCGCTGGACGCAAGGGACTGTGCCGGGGCTTGGGTGGAGTTCGAACAAGGCGATTTCGAGGCCGCGGACGTGGAGATCCTGCCCCGAGATCCCATGAGTGGAATCGTCCTCGGCGACGAAACGTTCAAGAAATGGCGCGACTACGTCCTTCCCACTCCGGACGAGCTGCGCTGGCGCGACATCCCCTGGCGGCCGTCTCTTTGGCAAGGATTCGTGGACGCCCAGAAGGAGGAGAAACCGATCCTCCTCTGGGCGATGGATGGGCACCCACTGGCGGCCGGCTGAGACAACGTGGTGGTCGCCAGACAGGTGGTCTGGCCGGACCCCGTCGTCAGGAAACTGACGGAGAAGTTCATCCCCGCCGCGGACTATTGTTACGGTTTGCAGAACGGCACGGGACCGGACTGCGAGTTCTTCCGGCGGTTCTGCGAGAAGGGCCATTATGGAGGCCGCACGAAGCCGTCCAAGACGCGGCAGGGGACCTACGCGGTCGCCCCAAGCGGCGAGTTCCTCGCCTCGATCAACTCCAACGACGCGCGGGAGATCGAGGCCATGCTCAAGAAGGCGCTGGAAGCCTGGGAGCAACTGCCTCGCGACAGACGCCTGTCGGCGGAACCGCCTCCGGAGGACCCTGAGGGACTGACATACCCTAAGCGCGTGTTTCCGGAAGGCGGACTCGTCTTGTGGACGACCGTTCGCGACCTTCCCCGCGATCTCAGCGATTCGACGTTCTACGGAAAGGTGTGGAACCATGACGTCGTCTGGTTCCGGAAGGACGAGGCGGCGCAATTCCTGCCGGGCGATCCGCGCGCCGGCATGCACCATGAGATTCCCCCGGCGCTCGTCAACCGGCTCGCGCGACTCCATTTCATCGACAACGTCCGAGGCTCGACGGACCCGTTCAAACCCCATCACGTCTCGAAGGCGGATCTCCGCGCGAAGGTGCTGACCGTTCAGGACGGCCTCGTCACCTTGCGGTTGGAAGGCGAGACGTCGGCGTCGGAGGAAGGGAAGTGGCCGGTGAACGGGTTCCAAGGTCGGGACAATCTTACCGAACAGCGTCGGGGGTTCGATGCGAGGGTCCTGGGATACGCCGCCTACGACCTGCGCAAGGAGAGCTTCGTGGCGTTCGAGATGGTCGCCATCGGAATCCGTTGGGGCGGCACGCAGTGGAACGAGCGGGCCAACGACCTCGATCCCGCCCCGATGGGAGTCGCACTGGTCCTGGCGGGGGATTCCCCGGTGGGTCGTGCCCCGCTGAAGGTCCTCACCATGTTCGGCATGGAAGGATTGACCGAGGACTACGGCTGGAAATGACCTGGCGCACCGATTTGGGGACGATCCATGGCATTCCTGGGGACCCGCCGCTTGGCTGAAGAGTGAGAAGAATGTGGAGTCTCTTGCCGATCCTATGGGCCGTCGCGTGCGTCGGCCCGCCCCGGCCCTCCGCGTGGGAATACCGCGTGCTCCTGGTCGACTCGGAGACGTTCGTGGAGGAATCGCTGGCGGTTGCGTTGGCGGAAACGGCCGCGGCGGAAGAGCGCGCCGGCGCCTTCGGGAGGCCTCTTTCGGAGGCGGCCGAGCTCTGGGTCATTCCGCTTCCGCCGCGGCGGCCGAGGGCGTTGGAGCGGGTGGTCGCGCCTCCCTATTACGATCATGCGCTCATCGAACGTCTGACGCGGGAACTGCGAACGCGCCCCGACGAAGCCCCCGTCTATGACATGCGGGCCCGCGCCGAACAGCACTTGGGACTTCGACGATTGGCGGAAGTCGATCGGGAGCGGGTGCGGACTCTGCGGGAGCCGCCCGCCCCAGAGGCGCGATGAAGGTGCGGGCCGTGCCGCGCCGTCACAAAAACGCCGCAACATCATATCCCCCAGGGGATTCCCGAGCAGTCGATCGCGTGCGCCTTCGAAGATAAATTCACGCAATAGTCTCAGACGACGGGCGCGCGATGGGCAACAAGGGTATGAAGAGCTTGCGAGCGTGTTCATAGGGGGCAAGCTGCCATGCAGAATCGCGGAAGGCCTTGCTTTGCTCGAGCGGCTCTGGGGGGAATTGCGGCGTCCATCCTCATGTGGATGTTCTTGCATACGGCGACGCCGATTACGGGGCCGGCCAAGCTTGACGTGTTGCTGCTGTACGGGGGATCGAACGGCATCTCGCAGTTCCCGGATCATGCGGCGACCCACTGGGCGCTTTTCATGATGGGAGGCATCCTCTTCGCATGCCTATACGGATGGGCCCATCCCAGCCTGCCGGGCGGGACGCCGGCCAAGGGGCTGTTTTACGGGCTTCTCCTCTACGGATACGCCGTGTTCGTGCATGTGCCGCTGCTGTACCAGATGGCAGGCGCCGGCGCGCGAATCCCGCACGAGACGGCCGGCAGTTGGACGGCACGAGGACTGCTGCTGGCCGGCCACCTCGTTTACGGCGCGACGTTGGATATCGTGGCGCAGCTGCGGATCTCGCACGTCCGCGTCATGACCGGACCTACGCGTTAGATCAAGCGGAGACATCGCTCACTACACTTCGACTCGCGCTCGAACGCGACCCCCGGATGCGCGAGTCGAAGTGGTGAGCATCTCCGCGGTCTATTACGGACCTCCCGCAGGCACCGCGCTTCTCCCGCCCCAAGACCTGCGTTTCGTTCGAGAGATCGGAGGCTGCCCGTCGAACCTACCCTGCAGCAAGGGTGATGGCGAACCAGACGGGCGGCATCAGCAGCCACAACCAGCCGCCCAGCACCATCCCCAGCCGCTCTTTCAGGTCTTCCCGGCGTGGACCGAACCACACCAGCGCAAGACCGACGGTTACGTACGCGCCCAGGCCGATGATCCCCCCGCGAGGCTGAAGCAGTCCATAAATAGGGTTGTGGTGCGCGAAGAAGGCGTACCCCACGAGGTCCGCCACAGCGACGATGACGGCGAGCGAGCGCGCGAGCACGCTCTGGAGATTACCCCGCGCGAATCATAAGGGCAAGCGACCATGAGTCGAATTGGTGCGCCGCGAGGGACTCGAACCCACGACCCGCTGATTAAGAATCAGCTGCTCTACCAGCTGAGCTAGCGGCGCACACGAGAAAAACCACAGGACGGCAGCCGTGGACCGCAACCTTCACGTCCGCGGCAGGGCACGATTATATTTGCCGCCCACTCGCTTTCAAGCCTTTCACGAATCCCCCATGCCCGTGTTATCATTCTGCGAATGGCCGAACACGTCCTGGTCCTGGTCGATAGCCCGGACTCCGCGCGGTCCATCGGGGCGATGTTGGCCAAGGCCGGCTTCGAAGTCACCGTGACCTCCGACGCGGAACACGCCACGTCGATCACCCGAACCGTACGGCCCTCCGCGGCCGTTCTGCATTGGCCCGGGGGAAACCTTACCGCCTTGCTCGTCGGACGCCTGCGCACCTTCTGGCCGCTGCCCGTCATCGTCCTGTGCGAACGCGACGATGTCGCCACCCGTGCCCTCGGCGCCGGGGCCTTCGATACGCTGCCCCGCCTGGCGCCCAAGGAGAGCCTCTTGACCGCCGTGAACGCCGCCGTCGAACAGGGACGGCGGATCCTCAACGGCGGCCGCGAGCGGCTGGGCCACTACGAACTTACGGAGATCCTGGGACGCGGCGGGATGTCGATCGTCTATCGGGCGGTCGACCTGCGCGACAACCGCGAAGTCGCCCTGAAGGTCCTCCGGCCCGACCTCACCGCGGATCCCGAATACGTGGCGCGATTCGAGCGCGAGGCCGGCGCGGCGCGCGGACTGAAACATTCGAACCTGATGGAAGTCTACGAGAGCGGACGGGAGCGCGGCCGGATCTTCATCGCCCAGGAGCTCGTCCGCGGTACGCCGCTGGATCGGGTGCTGATCGAGCGCGGACGACTGGAGGCGCGCCGCGCGCTCATCGTGGCCCGCCAAGTCGCCGACGGGCTGGCCTACGCGCACGAGCGCGGCCTCGTGCACCGCGACATCAAGCCCGCGAATCTCGTCGTCGACGACCTCGACCGCGTCAAGATCATGGACTTCGGCCTGCTCAAGGCGGCCACCACGGACAAGACGCCGATCACGCGCTCCGACGAGTTCATCGGCACGCTTCTCTACGCCGCTCCGGAGCAGGTGCGCGCCGATCCGGTCGACTATCGCGCCGACCTCTACGCGCTGGGCGCCGTCCTCTTCGAGATGCTCTCGGGCACCCGCTCGCTGGCCAATCGCGAGAGCGCGGTGCTGGCGCGCAAGATCGCCTCCGGCCAGATCCCGTTCCAGATCGGGGAGATCGCGCACGACGTGCCCGAGTTCGTGACGGCCATCGTGAAGAAGCTGATCGAGCCGCGCGTGGAAGATCGCTACCAGAGCGCCCGAGAGGTGATCACCGACATCGATCGGATCCTCAATCCGGCGTGATCGCGGCGACGGCGCGGTCGAGCTCCTGCTCGTTGGTCACGGAGGCGACGTGCGCTCCCAATGTGGCCCAGTTCTCCGGCGCGGCGCCGAACACAATCGCGTGCACGACGGGACGATGCTCCGGAGGCAGTTGCATGATCGCGTGCAGAGCCTCGGCGGGCCCGATGCCTTCGTCGGACTCGCCGTCCGTGAAGATGACGAGGTGCATGCGGCTGCGACGGGTCGCGTCGAGGTCGAGCTTGGCTGCGAGGAGACCGGGGCCGATGGGAGAGCTTCCGTCTGCGGCCAGGTTTGCGATCTTGTGGATCACGATCGGACGATACGGAGCGACGCCTCCTTTGATCTCGGCGACGATGATCGGATGCGCGCCGAAGCGACGGACCAGCTCCAGCGCGCCGCGCTTGGCGAGGGGCAGGTGCTGCTCCATGCTGCCTGACGTGTCGATGGCGATCCCGAGCGCCACGCCGGGCTCGCGTGCGATGTTCGTGCGGTGACGCAGTAGTTCGTCGTTCCATGAGGGATTGAGCTTCGCGGCGATCTCGAGTTGCCGAATCGCTTCCTCCGTACGTCCGATCTTGTGAAGCGCGACGCCCGTGCGGCCGTGCGCGTCCGCGTCGATCGGGCGCAGATCGATCGGCGAGGTGTACGCGACGGCCGCCTCGTCGGTTCGCCCCGCATCCGCCAAGAGATCCCCCAGGCTCATGTGGATCGAGGGATCGTATGGAACGGCCTTCGCGTGGGCGCGACACACCGCTACGGCATGGTCGGTGAGCTTTTCGGAGCGCAGGAGCTCGATCGCGCGATCCACGAGGAGGCGGTCCCACGGTGCGATCGCGATGACGTAGCGTCCGAGGGCCGTTGCAGACTCGCGGGACTCTCCCAGTTTGGCGTAGGCCGAGTGGACGGGATACCACAGCCACGGCGAGCGCTCCGCCCGTTCGCGGACGACTGCTGCGAATTCGAGGGACACGATGGAGTCGGCGATCTCGGAAGCCAGTGAGGGATTGTGGAGGTCGAGAAGTGCGTTGAGGGCCTTGCGCGAGCGGCCCATGGCTCGCAAGTTGCGGGCGCGTTTGGCGCAAACCAAAGGACGGATCATATCGGTGGAGTACCGCTCGGCGGCCTCGTACTCACGGTCGGCCTCCGCGTGCAGCTTGTGCTTGGCGTAACTGTCGCCCAGGAGTTGGTGGGCGAGCGCAAGGCCGGATCCCATGGCGCGTGCCTCGGACCATGCGGCGCGAGCGCCGGACAGGTCTCCTTTCTGGGCCAGGAGGTCGCCCTCGCGGATCTTGAGGCTGATGAGCTCGCGCTCCGCGGGCGTCAGCTTCGACGGATCGCGAGGGGAGGTCGAGGAGGCGAGCATTGCCGCCGCGCCGACCGAGAAGAGCAAGAAGGCGGCGCTCCAGGCCAGGATGGGGCGCTTCATCGAGTGCCTCCCATGGCGCGCAGCCGCTGGAATTCGCGGAGGTCGAACACCAGTTGTGGGTTCTGCCGGAGGCGTTCGAGGAATGCGCGCACGGCGGCCTGCGTCTCCGCCGTGTGATGGACGAGAAGGTGGTCATGCGGTGTGACGTCGATGGTGTGTTCCCCGGTCCAGGTTCCTGGGGCGATGTGGGTTCGGATGAGGTTGGCCAGGAGGCGCGGTCCCCAGCCCGTGTTCGCGACGATGTCGCGGAGGGGGTGAAGCTCTGGCGGTTCTTCGATTGTGGTGTTTGACACTCGGTCGCCGACTCGCGGATCGCCGGCCTGGCCCTTGAGGGTGATTCGCCCGGCGCTCCACCTGCTGTCGATGCGGTCAATGGTGATCTTGGCTACGAATTGATCGCCGCGGAAAACCGAGAGTTCACCGCCCTCGATCACGCCGTCGTCCCGTCCGATGGAGATGACGACCAGGCCTATTTCCGACGAGACGGCCGTGACTTGGCCTTGGAGCGGTCGGACGGGGGCCACGCGGCTCGTGTCGATACCGCGATTCTGCAGGGCCCTCCGGACCTCGAGCAGTCGGGTGCGTTCAGCGACAGGTCGAACCGAAAGCGTGTTGCCATCGGTGACGACATCGGGCACCGGGTCCAGCACCACGGCTGCTCCAGCCGCCTGGATGTCGTACGACTCGATGTAGGAT
>JACPRB010000357.1 GCA_016190155.1 Planctomycetota bacterium | reverse complement strand
GGAGGTCCTGGCGCACCTGTTCGAACCGTACTTCACGACCAAGGAGCGCGGAAAGGGCACGGGACTCGGGCTGGCGACGGTCTACGGGATCGTCAAGCAGAGCGGCGGGAACATCTGGGTCTACAGCGAGCCTGGGAAAGGGACGACCGTCAAGATCTACTTTCCTCGTACCCTGGAGACCCACGAGAAGGTGGGAACGACCGCCCGCAGGACGCTGCCCAGGGGAACGGAAACCATACTCATCGTCGAGGACGATGATGCCGTGCGCAAGCTCGCGGTCACCATCTTGAAGGAGCGCGGCTATCATGTGATCGAAGCTCACGGCGCCGAATCGGGGCTGCAGCTGGCAAGGACGCACGACGGTCGCATCCATCTGCTCCTGACCGACGTCGTGCTTCGAGACGGGGAAGGGCCGCACGTGGTGAGGCACGTGCTGGAGTCGCGTCCCGACACGAAGGTGCTCTACATGTCCGGCTACACCGACGACGCGATCGTGCAGCACGGCGTGCTGCCTCCGGGCACGGCCTTCCTCCAGAAACCGTTCACGCCCCAAGGCCTCGCGGCGAAGATGCGTGAGGTCCTGGATGGAGAGGACGCCGAGGGGGACAGAGGACGCTGAGCCAACCTCGACACCCGAGGACCCGGAGGACGCAGCGCAGCACCGCCGCAACCTATTGCTCAGGAAGAAACTCTCCAGCCTCTATGTGACGAAGGTTCAGGCGCGCTCGGAGGCGCGCCGCTCGTTCCGAACCCAGTGCACTCAATCGCTGGAACTCCTCCGCGAGAGCCCGACGGTCGGGATCGTCGGCCTGACGCTCCCCGTCGGCGCGGACGTAACGCTCGAAGAGCGCTTCGACGCGCAGGCTCCGAAGAACAGACTCGCGAGGAGTGTCCCACCGGAAATCCAACGCGCGCGCGAAAATATCGAGGGCTCGGTCGCAAAGCTGGCGAACCATCGTCGTGGAGCGCGAGTACCTTTGCACCACCGTCAAGCGCGCGGCATGCCATTGGGCCAGGGCATACCATGCGTGAGCGGACTGTGCGTCAATATCGATCGCCTCGCGACAAGCGTCGCGATGGATCTTCGGATTGAATGCGCGCAAGCTCTCACGCTCCTCGCCGGCCACCTTCTGCATGATGTGTAGCGCGCTGTCGCCCTGAAACGGAGGCCGGTGAGCCAGGAGCGCGTAGAGCGTAGCACCGAGAGAATAGACATCGGTGCGGGGATCAAGCTCCTCACCGGCGGCCTGCTCAGGTGACATGTAGCAGGGCGTACCCACCAGGACGCCGGATTGCGTGAGGCGCGCACGCTTCTCGATCGGCCGGGCGATGCCGAAGTCGAGCACCGTGACGCGACCGTCGGGCGAGCGCATGAGATTCTCAGGCTTCAGATCGCGATGGATGATCCCTTCTTGATGGGCATAGTGGACGGCACGAGCAGCCTGTGCGGTGGCCTCCAGCGCCTCGCGAGTGGAAAGGGAGCAGGCATCGAGCGGCCGACCCTCGATGTACTCCATGGCGATGCTGCAGACGGCATTGGAGACGTGGGCGTCGTAAACGGTGGCGATATGCGGATGGTGCAGGGCCGCCGCGATCTCGAGTTCACGTTGGAAGCGGGCGAGGTCCTCAGGAAGACCGCCACGCATGACTTTGAGGCCAACACTGCGTTTCAGTTTCTGATCGTAGGCGAGAAAGACGCGGCCCATACCGCCTTCGCCCAGCAGCCCAAGCAACACGTAACGGCCGAGTTTCTTGATCTCCTCGAGGACAGGATCGTCCGTAGGGAGAGGATCAGGGAACACGGCTTCGAGTTCACGCGCGGTGAGCGAGTCGTGCCGGAGGAGCGTATCGATGAGTCCCTCGCCGTCCTTCTTGTCGCACAGGCAGTCGTCAAGCGCCTGCCGTGAGACCCGACCGGTCTTGACAAGAGTGTCGGCGACCTCTTGTTCGACGGTGTTCACAAGGACATGAAAGAGTCGTTGCCTTATTCGACTTTACCGTCGGGTTCTTCACGCCGTGTCAAGACGCCTTCTATGCGGATTCCTCTGCGCTTCACAGCGCAGCGGTCTTCCGTAGGATGACTCCGATCTCGCCCAGCTCCGACAGATACCTGCGCCTCTTGGCGAAAGAGTTACCGCGCAAGTCGTTTCAGCGCGGCACGCGTGATCTCACGCTCGCGCTCCGACGGCGCGTCGTTTGCAAACCATTCGAGCGTTGCCTTGGCACGCTCGGTTCGGATACGTTCCAACACGTGGATCGTCCGTCGCCGCCGCAGCGCGCTCGTCCCCCGCTGGATTCTACTCTGTCCCAAGGCCAGGATCTGTTCGATCCGCCCGCGCAGCTCCACAGACGGGTTCGCTCCGATCGCCTTGCGCATGGCCGGTTCGGCCTCGGGACCGATCCGCTTCAGAGCCTCCTCCGCCCTTTCGCGGGTATCCAAGTCGTCACTGTCAAGCTCTGTGATGCGCTGCGCGATCACCTCGGGCTTCTCGTCCCCTTTCTCCAGACGCTCCCGAATGAAAGGAACCGCTTCATCTCCCATGGCGACGAGCGCCCACGCCGCTTCGTCCGCATCATCCGCCTTTTCACTCGCCAAACGCGCCCACAGCGCTTTGGGAGGCGTTACCGCTTTCGCAGACGCGCCCACGGGCCACAGAAGAACGGTCCCGTCCGCATGACCCGAAGCGAACGTTCGGCCGTCCGGAGAAAATGCAATCGCTCCCACCCAGCCGGCACCCGGATTCCAAGCGCGAATCGGAGTGCCCGACGCCGTTTCAATGAGCGCAATGACGCCGTCTGACGTCCCCGCGGCGATGACGGAATCGTCGCACGACACCGCGAGGCACTCGACTCCCCACTTGGTAGGCGCGTGGTTCGCAAGCTCCGTTCCCTTCGACGCGTCGAAAAAGCACACGGATCCATCGGACGCCGCGACAACCACCGCGCCGTCGCAAGCAAAAGCGACGGCTGCGGCCACTTCGTCCGGGCGACCGAACTGCGCGCGAACCTTGCCTTCCCCGATATCCCATAGAGCAATGGGCCGTTCCCCATAGCCCCCGATCACGAGTGCTTTGCCGTCAGGGGAAAAGGTCAAACACTGAACTTGGCCGACCGTAAGCTCGAAATCGCGGATGAGTTTCCGCGCTTGGACGTCCCAAAGCGCTGCGGAATCCACCCCGTGTCGGGCGGCCAACGTTCCGCCATCGGGAGAGAACGCCACGCCGTCGATCGAGACCTGCTGACCCTGCAGCTGCGCAAGCTTCTGGCCCGAGGACGCATCGTAAACGGTCGTGTCGCCACTACTCAAACCCGCGGCTACCGTCTTCCCATTGGGGGAGTACGCCAGCGAGTATACTTCTCCGCCCGCATCCAAGCATGCCGACGGCGCGCCGGACGCAACGTTCCAGACGCGCACGGCCTCATCATAGCCTCCGGAAACCAGTGACTTCCCATCCGGAGCGAACGCAAGGCTGGCTACTCCTCCCACATGGCAGGGCCAATCGAAGCACTCCTCGGCCGTGGCAGCCGTCCAGACGCGGATTCTGCCGTCGACGCATCCCGCGACGATTCTCGAGCCATCGAGCGAGAATCGAACGGCATTCACTTCACCCGTCTGCAGTCGCCGCCGTTCTACGCCCGTCGAGGCGTCCCAGATCCGTACGGTCCCGTCATCGCCGCCGGAAACCACGGTCAGGCCGTCGGGCGCGAACGCGACCGTCGTCACCTTACGAGGCGGAACGTGAAACCGTCCTTTCTCGGTGTGATGCCCTCGCAGATCCATCCTTCTTGCGCCTGTTGCACGGTCGTACACCGTCAGCTCTAGGCCGGCGACCGCGAACGTCTTGCCATCCGGGGATGCGGCCACCGCCGCGGGAAGCCAGCCCAATGCGATCTGCGACGTCTCTTTTCGCGCCGCGGGATCCCACAGCCGCGCTGTTTTGTCGTCGCTCACCGAAATGAGCGTGCCGTCCGCTGCAAACGTCGCACACCAGATGCGCGAGGCATGGCCTTCGAGCCGACTCTGTTCCTGATGCGTCGACGAATCCCACAGGTGGATGACCCCGTCGTCTCCTGCGGACGCAATGACCTTGCCATCCGGCGAGAAGGTGACCGTCTCGACGAAGCTGGCGTGTCCCTCGAGCATCGCAATCGGCACGCCATTCTCGGCGTTCCACAAACGGACGGTTTTGTCCCATCCACCCGACGCGAGTACGGTCCCATCCGGCGAAAACGCAAGCGCTGAAACCTGCAACGAGTGTCCTGTCAGGGCAAGGAGCATGCGACCCGACACGGCATCCCAGATTCGCACGATCGGATCGTCGTGAGCAGCCGAGGCAAATCGCCTGCCGTCAGGCGACACAGCCAGCGCTTGAACAGGGCTTCGATGTCGCAGGCGAACGGAGCCCAGGCGGGTTACCGCTCCCGCCGGGAGCGGATCACGGTCCGCCTCCGCCGGGTCTTGCGACTGCAGGCACGCCCAGATCAGAATGAATGCGATGCGGCATTATTGCCGTCGTGTGACGCGACTTCCAGCAGAACTCAACAGCGGTTCCGCAGCCAGCCGCCAACTCCATGTTCCGCGCTTCACCCTATCGATTGTCCTGCTCCCACTTCCGATGGAACGGGTCTCGTGCGGGGCGTCGTGCCCACGGCGGAACGGATCAAGGCGGACGAGATCGCTCGGCGAGCCGTTGGGAGTTGGGATTTCCTTGGGGCTGGTTCGACTCGCATTCGCTCGCTCACCACAAGTTGGGTTCCTATCAGCCGAATTCTTGTTTTCTTGAGAAGATTCTCATGCGACTCTCCGAAGCTGTTCGAGCATGCCCCCCTGGGCCTCAAGAGATGTC
>JACPRB010000349.1 GCA_016190155.1 Planctomycetota bacterium | reverse complement strand
CGTTGTTGATGACGAGCTCGTAGATCTTCTGCAACCCGTACGTGTACCCCTTCTGGAGCTCCTCGTACTCCATGCCGAACCGCCAGTGCGGATAGCGCGTGGGGAACCCCCCGAACGCCGCCACCTCGTTCATCTCGTCGTGGTCGATGAGCTCGAAGACGGTCCGGATGGGATCGAGCCCGTACGCGCGCGCGTACCGGAGGATCTCCTGCTGCGCCTCGCGGAGTTCGGTCTCGAGCGTCTTGGGTTTTCGGAGGGTGCGTCGTGGCATCTTGGAAGGTTCGAGGTTCGAGTATAGAAACTACCGCCCGCTACTTCCCTTTGCCCAGAAAATCCTTGATCGATTCATAGATCCCGCTCTTGTCGCGGATCTCGCTGGTAATGACGTGTTCGTTCGACTTGAACTGCTCGTCGAGGTCCTTCTTGAACTGCCCGCTGCCGTACGCGCTCTTCACCTGCCCGTAGCAGAAGACGTTGACCCGCGGGAAGACCTCGCCGGACAGCAGGTCCACGCACTTCTTCGTGTCTTCGCTGCCCCAGTTGTCGCCGTCCGAAAAATGGAACGGATAGATGTTCCACTCCGCCGGATCGAAGGTCTTCTTGATCATCTCCGCGCACAGCTGATACGCGCTGGAGATCTTGGTGCCGCCCGACTCCTTGATGTGGTAGAACGTCTCGCGATCCACCTCCTTGGCGGCCGCGTCGTGCACGATGTATCGCGTCTCGATCTTCTTGTACTGTGAGCGCAGCCACGTGTCGATCCAGAACGCCTCGATCCGCACGATCTCCTTCTGCTCGTCGCCCATGGAGCCCGAGACGTCCATCATGTAGATGATCACGGCGTTGTTCTGCGGCACCTCCTTCGGCTTCCAGGAGCGGTACCGGCGATCCTCGCGCACCGGAACGATGACGGGGTTCTCCGGATCGTACGCCCCCATCGCCAGCGAACGCTTCAGCGCCTCCTTGTACGTGCGCTTGAAGTGGCGCAGCGATTCCGGCCCCGTGCGCGCGATCGCGTTGTAGACGTCGCGCTCCGCCATGATGGAGCTCTTCCCCTTGGGCTTGATGTGAGGAAGCTCCAGCTCCTCGCCGAGGATCTTCGCCAGCTCCTCGATCGTGATGTCCACCTCGAGCAGATGCTCGCCCGGCCGGTCGCCGGCCTTCCCCTGCCCCTGCTGCTGGCCGTCGCCGGACGCGATCGGCGTGCCGACATCGCCTTCGCCCTGCCCCACCCCGCTGCGATCGTTCTTGCCGTAGCGGAACTGCGGGATGCGCAGCGTCGGAAGCGGGATCGAGACGACGTAGCGGCCTCGTTTGCCGATGAGCTCCCCGTGCGTGATGTACTTGCGCAGGTCCTTCCGGATCTGTCCCTTGATGATCTCGCGGAAGCGGGCGTAGTCCTTCTCGATCTTCTTAACCATCGCCCCTGCTCATTCCTTGCTCGACCCCCGGGCGAAGATCGACGCCACGAAGCTCAACACGTCGGCCGAACACGTATCGCAGTAGCCGTAGCTCTTGATGAGCCGCGACTTCACGATATCGATCTTCTCCTGCGTGTCCTTGTCGACCACTCCGGACACCAGACTCGACAGCTTGATCGTGTCCTTCTGGTCCTCGAAGAGCTTCAGCTCCAGCGCCTTCTGCAGCCGCTCGTTGGAGCGGTAGTGGAATTTCTTGCCCTCCACGGCCAGCGCCCCGATGTAATTCATGATCTCGCGACGGAAGTCGTCCTTGCGGCTCTCCGGGATATCGATCTTCTCCTCGATCGACCGCATGAGGCGCTCGTCCGGCTCCTCGTCCTGGCCCGTGTACTTGTTCTTCACCTTCTGCTTCTGGGTATAGGCCTTGACGTTGTCGATGTAGTTCATGAACAGCCGGTTGATCGCGTCCTCGTCGGCGCAGATCGCGCGCTGCACCTCGTTCTTCACGATGTCTTCGTACTCGCTCTTGGCGTCGGCCAGCAGCTCCTTGAAGCGCTTCTTCTGCTCCTCGCTGGAGATGAGCGAATGGTGGCTCAAACCCTCCTCGAGCTCGTTGAGCACCATGAAGGGGTTCACGCAGCCGCCCTCGTCCACCTTGACCAGCGCGTTCGAGATCTTGTCCTGGATGTAGCGGGGGCTGATGCCTTCCATGCCTTCGCGGCGCGCCTCTTCCCGCAGCTCCTTGATGTTGTCTTCCGTGTAGCCGGGAAGCGTCTTACCGTTGTAGAGCTTCAGCTTCTGCAACAGCGTCAGGTTGGCCTTCTTCGGCTCCTCCAGGCGCGACAGCACCGCCCACATCGCCGCGATCTCCAGCGTGTGCGGCGCGAGGTGCTTGCCCCGGATCCGCTCGGGATTGTAATCGCGCTGGTAGATCTTCAGCTCGTTGTCCAGGCGCAGGTTGTAGGGGATGTCGATCTTCAGCGTGCGGTCGCGGAACGCCTCCATGAGCTCATTGTTCTGCAGCCGCTTGTATTCCGGCTCGTTGGTGTGCCCCACGATCACCTCGTCGATGTCCGTCTGCGCGAACTTCTTCGGCTTGATCGTGTGCTCCTGTGACGCGCCCAGGAGGTCGTACAGGAAGGCCACGTCGAGCTTGAGCACCTCGATGAACTCGATGACGCCGCGGTTGGCGATGTTGAACTCGCCGTCGAAGTTGAAGGCGCGCGGATCGGAGTCGCTGCCGAACTCGGCGATCTTGCGGTAGTTGATGTCGCCGGTCAGCTCCGTCGAGTCCTGATTCTTCTCGTCCTTCGGCTGGAACGTGCCGATTCCGATGCGATCCTTCTCGGACAGGATGAGACGCCGGACGCGGATGTGCTTCATGACCTCGCGCCAATCGCCTCGCGACCGTTTCATCCACTCGTTGCACGTGCGACGGCAGGCGGGACACAGATCGCCTTGAACGCGCAGCTCGTGCGTCCCTTCATAATGCCGGTTGATCTCGCGAATGATCTGGTCGCGCACCTCCAAGGGGATGAGCCGCATCGGCTCCTCGTGCATCGGGCAGTCCGTCCAAAGGTTCGGGTCCTTGTCTTCCTGCCACATGAACGTATAGAGCGCCCCCTCCTTGGACCGGGAGTATGCCTCCAACCCCTTCTTGAGCAACCGCACCATCGTCGACTTGGAGCTGCCCACGGGTCCGTGCAGCAGCAGAATCCGGCGCTCCGTGCCGTACCCGTGCGCGGCGGACTTCAGGCAGTTCACGAAGTGCATCAACGACTCCTCGAGCCCGAAGATCGAGTCCCGCCCGCCGCCCATCGGGTCCTTGAAGAAGTGGTACCGGAGGCGCGTCTCGCGGTGCTCGACATACTCCTCGTACCCGTACGAGAGGATCATGTCGTACACCCGCTGAAAGGCGTTGCGCGCCACCCGAGGATTCTCGGCGACGGTGCGGAGATAGTCCTCGAACGAGCCTTCCCAGTGCATCTCCTGATAGGTCTTCTTGTCGAAGCCCTTGTCCAGGACGCTCAGCAATCTGGAAACAAGTTCACTGGCCATGAATCAGACCTCCCTTGGACGCGCAGCGGATATACGGCGAGCCGAAGCGACGAGTCATGCGTGGGAAAGAACTGCGTGAAACTCCCTGCCTCTCTCCACACAGGCGTCGGACACACCTACCGCTCAGATTATAAGGCACTCGATCGGGGCCTGCAACCATCCGGCCGCTCCTGCGGGAATCCCAATAGATCCCACGATTCACTCCGAAAGACCGACCGCAGAGCGCGCAGAGGGTACGGAGAGGACGCAGAGCCGTTTTCTTGAAGAATTCTCCGCGTTCTTCTGAGACTGTAGCGAGGAAGTCGGTAGCGTTGTGGACAATAAAGACAAGTCTCGGACGAGAACGGAACCACTGCACGGATTGGAAATCGAGTCGGACACGCACACATCCTATCGGTCATCTCCCTATCCCCGAAATCAGCGAAATCCGTGGTTTCCTCCTCCGCATGCTATGCCGGAAGAGCGCTCCATGCCGACTTCTTTCCTACAGTGTCGTTCTTCTTCGCGATCTCAGCGGCCTGCGGCCAATTCGTCATTCGTGCACACCAAAGGCACTTCGTGGAACCTACTGTGGGAATCCCGACGAACCCCAACCCGGGAGTGAGCCCCTTGAAACGCCCCCAAGGCCCAAGCGCGATCAGTATTTCTTCACGAACCGCTTTTCCCCGCACGCGTACGTGGAGCAGCCGTCGTTGAAACTCCAGCAGTCGGGGTGATGCGGGGTCTTGCATCGCCGGCAGTACACGCAGTTCTCCGGCGGAATCCCCGTGCCGCACACCTGACAGTGCGGGTCCTGCCGTCCGTCGACCGGCGCGTCGATGATCTCGATCCCGTTGGCCCGCTGCCAAAACTGGATGATCCGATCGTAGATCTGCCCGGAAAGCTGGGCAAAACGCTCCAGCTGATCCAAACGGGCGATCACCGACTGCTTGCGCACCATCAGCCGCGAGGAATTGATCGAAAGAAGGATGCGGTCGTTCCCCGCCATGTTCCTCAGCTCGTCGACCGCCCACCGGGTCGGCGCATCGAGGAATTCCTTCACGAAACCAGCGTCGTTGGCCTTGATCACGAAACGCCGGTCGAACTCGGGCTCCCCGATCTCGAGATCGTCGACATTGAGGTACCGCACGTCGTGTTCGTTGAAGCGTTGCGGGAAGATCTCCACGCGGTGCGGCCATCCCGACGCGATGGTGAACGTCAATTGCGTGTAGAAGTGCGGCCGCTCGTCGTTGGACTCGTAGATCGACAGAAGCACGCGCGACGTCTTGTACACGTAGGAAACCTTGGGGCTCTCGAACGGAGAGCGATCATGGGTCTGCCCGTCGCTGTTCTCCGCGAAACGCGCGTACGCCTTGCGCAGCTCCGCGAGGTCTTGCCCGCCGAGGGTCTTCTTCAGGCTTCGCGACGACGTGACCTGTCCGTACACCCGGCTGTCCCAATTGGAGCGATTGATGTCGCGCAGGATGTCGTTGATCGTCTGCCAGATCCAGCCGGCGCCGTAAATGATGAAGATGATGATGAAGATGATGACGAGTTCCATACCGGCGCCTAACACTACGACTGCGACATCCGCCACTATGATACAGCAATTGAACAGATGCAACGACGAGATTCCCGGCGCGTCTGTCGAAGGGAGGGCGTATCCACATGGAGGGCTCGGAAACGAGCGACAACGCGAGTCGCCTGCGGGAAACCATGGCGCGGCTCGTCCACGATTGGGCGGAGTTCGCTCGAGCGGCCTGTCATGAGTCGGAGCAGTTCATCCGGGAGAAACCCATGACCGGAGCGGCCGTCGCCTTCGTGGCCGGCTGGGTGCTCGCCTCGATCCTGCAGAAGCGGTGAGGCATGAGCGAACCTCCGAAGAGCGAGGGATTGCTGGACCGGACGCTCCAGTTCCTGACGGAGGCCGCGGCGGAGTGCCTCAAGCAGCCGATCGCGGAGGTCGGCCGGTGGGCGCGTCGCAAGGTGCTCCTCTTCGGCGTCGGCCTGGTGCTCCTGTGCACCGCGCTCGTGTTCCTGCTCGTCGGCGGCGTACAGGGACTGCAGTCCATCGACCGGATGCCGCCCTGGGTTCCCTATCTGGGCGTCGGCGCGCTGGCCGCGATCGCGGGCGTCGTCGTGCTCAGCCGGGAATAGGCGAGCCCTACCGCGCCCGATCCTGGACGCGCGGAACGCCCTGGGCCAGGATGGGCTGCAGCTGCCGCGTGAGGTTCTTCGCGTACAATCGCACCATGCCCAAAGTGGCGCGATCATCGAAGACCACGGCCAGCACGGTCCTATCGTCCACCTGCGAGAGCTGCACCTTGTCCTTGTCGCCTTCGTGATAGACGACGTTGAAGTCGTCCTTGCCCAAGGCGCGAGCCATCTGCCAACTCACCATGTAGGCGCCCGCCGCCAGCGCCGCCACCGTCTCCAAGTCCACGTTGCCGGACGCGCCTTGCTTGGTGATGAACTGCCCGTCCTTCTGCGCCAACAGGACGTAGCTCACGTGGACGGTCTTGACGTACTCGCCCAGCAGCTTGTCGATCTTGGCGCGGTCCTGCTGGCTGAGCACCAACGACGGCAGTTCCTTGGGAATCTGCATGCGCGTCCTTCCCCGTTATGAAGGTCCCAGCAGTTCCTCCAGCCTCGCCTTGACGGCTTCGACGAACTCGGGGCCCAGCGCCCCTTTCCCCCGTCCCGGCCCCTTTCCCAGCACGCCTTCGAGCTTCCGCGCGACGTGGCCCGCGCACAGCCGGACGGTGCCGGCGGATGCCCGGGCGTCGAAGACGATCGCCAGAATCATCCGATCCCCCACCGTCGTCAGCTGGATGTTCTCCCGCTTGCCGTGGTTGATCATCACCGCGAAATCGCCGCCGAAGTGCTCCGCCACCCTTCTCACCACGGCGAACGACCCGGCCATGAGCGGAGCCGCGTTCGTCAAATCCAGCCCCTTCGTCTCGCCGTGCCGCGCGACGACGCGCCCGCCCGTGTCGACCAAGAGGACCGCGCGCGCCCCGATATCCTTCAGCAACGGCGCCAGCAGCCGCTTGATCTTCGCCGCCTCATCCTGGCTGCACGCCGCTCGCGACGGCTCGGGAGGCTTGGTCTTCGATCCGCGCTGGCCCGTTCTCGTTCCGCTCATCCGTCCATCCGATAATAAACAACGACCCGAAGGGTTCTCTCCCTCTCATGGTCCTTCGTCGCGACTCGTTGATAATAAAACCCCCGCGCGGGCGGGGGTTCCGTCGATTTCGCTTGTTCGGACGCTCACGAACCGAAGACGTCGTCCAGCTTCGACTTCGCCGCCTGGCCGAAGTCCTTCGAGATCGTCTCCGCCTCGCTCTTGCGCGCGGCGATGTCATCGAAGAGCGACGCGAGCTTGCTGGACACCTGGCTGGCGTACAGACGCACCATGCCCAGCGTCGTCTTGTCGTCGAAGATGATCGCCAGGATCGTGCGTTCGCCCACCAGGGAGAGTTGAATGTTGTCCTTTCGTCCCTGATGGAACATGATCGAGAACTCTTCCTCGCCCAGCAGCTTCGCCATCTGCTTCGTCGCGGCGAACGAGCCGGCGACGAGGGCGGAGATCGTATCCATGTCGTACGTCCCAGACTCGCCCTGCTTGGTCACGAGGTGACCGTCCTTGTCGACCAGGAGCGCGCACTTGGCGTTGGCGCTCTTGAGGAACTGGCCGAGGACCTTCTCGATCTTTTCGACGTCTTCCTTATAGAAGACCAGTCGAGAGGAACGAAGGCCCTCATCTTGCTTTCCCATTTTCGCCTCCGCCTTATGCTATCACACGACCTGCATCATGCAAGTCGATAAGGACGCTAGAACAACTTACCTTTGAGCGGCCCGGCGAACACAGCCCACGCCGCTCCGGCAAGGAGTGCCACGACGACGACCACGACGATCCAGATCATCCCTCCGCCCTTCTTCTCGCCCACCGGCGCCGGCGCCGGCATGGGCGCGGCCGGACGGGCCGGAGCGGGAGCCGGGGCTTGCGGAGCCGGCACGCGAGCCGGCGCAGGCGCAGGTGCCGGAGCACGCGCCGGCGCGGGCCTCGGCGCCGCCGGAGCGGGAGCGGGAGCGGGAGCGGGTCGCGGATGAGCCGCCGCCGGCCGGGGCGGAGCCGCAACAGGCCGCGGAGGCGCCACCGGAGCCGCCGTAGCGACGGCAGCAGGCGCCGACGTTCGACCCGCCGAAGCCATGCTGGCGACCGGACGGGCGGCCGCCACGGCGGCCGGCGAGGCCGTCTTTCCGGGCGCATAATCCTCGTTCAGGTGCTCGATGACGATCTTGGCCAGCCCCTTCAACGTCGCCATCACGCCGTCGCCTCGAACGGCCACGGCCTCGAAGATCGGCACGTTGCAGGGATTCAACTTGGAGTTCAGCTCCGCGATCGGCACCGCTCCCGGCAGATCCCGCTTGTTGTACTGGATGACGAACGGGATCTTCCGCACGTCCAGATTGTAGTCCTTGAGGTTCTCCTCGAGGTTCTTCATGGAATCGAGGTTGTCCTGCATCCGGTTCGGATCGCTGTCGCCGACGAAGACGATCCCATCCGCCCCCTGCAGAACGAGCTTGCGCGTCGAGTTGTAGTACACTTGGCCGGGCACGGTGTAGAGGAAGAACTTCGTCTTCATCCCGGCCACCTGCCCCAGGTCCAGCGGCATGAAGTCGAAGAACAGCGTGCGGTCCTGCTCCGTCGCGATGGACGTGAGCGCGCCGCGCGCCGTGTCCGGAACCTTCTTGTGGATCACCTCAAGATTCGTCGTCTTCCCGCTCAGGCCGGGACCGTAGTAGACGATCTTGCAATTGACTTCACGCCGAGCGAAATTGATTTGAACCATAGCGCGACCGAAGTGTAATTGCCCCTTACCCCCGATCCCCTATTCCACGCTGATTTTCTTGATCTTGTTCGCCGCCGAAGTGATGGCCAGCATCGTCATTTCCAGGTTGATCGCCTTGTCGAGGACCACCACCAGGTACGCCTCGCCCGTTTCGTGGAAGACCATCTTGCCGAAGGTCGACGTGAACACGAACTTCGTGAACTCCTTCGACCCGGCCTGCTTGATCGCGGCGTTGATGCTCTTGATCGCATCCGACGCGACCGGCCCGACGACCTCCGCATTGAGCGGCGGCCCCACTTCCTGATGGACCACCAGCCCGTCCCGCGTGACCACCAGGCTCCCTTTGACGCCCACTTCCAGGTTCAAGGTCTGCAGGACGTCTTTCATGCGATCTCCGCGCTGAGTCTACCCCATGAAATGCGCGATTGTCAACCCACGACCAAAGAACTTCCCTCGCTACGACGCGAACGCTTGGAACTTGTCGATCGCCCGCCGGAAGTCCTCACGCTTGGCCGGCCGATCCGCCAGGATGCCCAACACGAGATTCTTCCACTCGGACACCACGACCTTGCCGAGACTGCACTCGATCTCGCCATTGATGAACGTGCCGATGTCCATCCGCTTGGACGAATCCTCCGCGCACTGATAGATGCGCTGCAGCAGATACACGAACTTCTCCGACGGCACCAATCCCCTCGAGTGCGACGCCAGCAGCTCGCCGCCTTTGGCGACCACCGCGGAACACTTGTACCCGTGGATCATGTCGTAGCCGCGCAGGAACGCTTCCATCTTCGACGGACTGATCTGCGGGGCCGCCGACGACCGTACCGGCTGGAAGATCTGCATCATCTCCATGCCCACGGGAGACAGACCGTGGCGCGTCTCGATCTCGACGAAGGCGTCGTCCAGGTCGCCCACCGACTCCGGCATGTGCGCGTCGATGAGCTTGAGCAACTGCTTCATGTTGTCGTCGTTGGGATAGCGCCTCTGGTAGTTCTCCACCACCGGACGCGCCTTGTCGTAGGCGCCCGCCTCCGCCTGCAACCGGCCCAGGCAGTACAGCGCCGTCGCGTTCTCGTTGTTCGTCGCCAGCGCGAGCTGCGAGTGCCGGATCGCCTCCATCCCGTCGTTGCCCAGGAAATCCGTGTGGAACCGCTCCATGCGCACCTGCGCGCACACGCAGTGCAGGACGTCGCTGGACGGGAACTTCAACAGCCCTTCCTGCGCGATCTCCAGCGCCCGGTTCTTGTCGGCCAATTCCGTCAGATAGATGTGCGCGAGCCGCTCGTAGTGCTGCGCTTGCGGCCGCGTGCGGATGGAACGGTTCAGTTCCTGGATCTCCGATTGGAACTGGTTCTTCCGCACGTACTGGTACGTCAGAGCGCACTTCTCGCTGTCGGGAAACTTCTCGATCGCCTTCCTGGCCACCTCCACCGCCCGCGCCCAGTCCCCGAGACGCGCGTAGTTCTCGGCGAGACTCACCATGTTCTGTGGCGTGGGATTGGACAGTACCTCGCGCTCCAACGCCTCAAGACGGCGGCGCCCCGTATCAAAGATGCCCATCAGCGAAGCTCCTCTCGCCGGATGTCCAGTCGCAAGACTCGTTAATAACTGTAGCCTGCCCGGAACCCACCGTCAAACGAACACCGTAACTTAATCGCATGAAACCCACGACGCGCGCCCCGTCAATCGAGCGGGAGGACATAGAGATTCCTGTCGTCCGAGGCCACGTACACGTCCGTATTGACGACGACCGCAGCCGTGCGAATGGCGCCCCCCGTCCGGTAATGCCAGCTCGGCCGACCGTCCACCGCGCTCAGCGCGTGGAAATCCCCGTCCAGATCCCCGACGAGCACCACTCCGCCGGCGACGACCACCCCGGCCCGAATCTTGCCCCCGGGCTTCACCCGCCAACGCTCATCCCCCTTCTTCGTGAAACACGCGACCGTGCCGTCGGTCGAAGCGGCGAAGACGTGACCTCCCGAGACGCACGGCGTGGCATCGATGTCGCCCGGCAGCGGATCCGACGTCCATAGCCCCCGCCCCGTCTGCGCATCGATCGCGACCACGCAACCGTCGGCGCCCCCCAGGAACAACGTGGCGCCTCCAGGTAATCCGTTGGCCTCCCGCAGGAGCATCGCCGGCGCGCGCCTCAACATCCCGCTCATCGACAGCTTCCACGCCTCTCCCTGGGCGCGCACCCCGCACAGCGTGCCGTCCAGACAGCCCACGATCACGCAACCGCCGAACTCCACGGGCGCGTGCTGGAATTCGTCGGGAAGCTCGCGCGACCACAGCTTCTTCTTCTCCGCCAGGTCCACCGCGATCAGCTGGCGCCCCGATCCGAAGAACAGCGTGTCGCCCCTCTCCGAAAACCCGATCGGCGTGTCCACGCGAACGCCGGCCTGGAACTCCCACGCCACGCGGCTCTCGCCGCGCTTGGAACCGTCCACGCCGACGACCTGACTGCCGCGGCCGAAGTACAAGTATCCTCCCGGCCCCAAGCGCGGAGCGGTGTCCGTCCGCTCGTCCCACGGCGACTTGCGGCTGGCCAGCGCGAAGACCTTCTTCTCGCCGCGTATCTCCATCACCAAGTGAAACAGGCCGTTGGCGAACACGGGATCGGCCAGGAGGGTCGAGCCGATGAGGATGCGGTCCTCCGCCTCCCGTTCGTTCAACCACACCTCGACCTTGCCGACCCGTTCGTCCACCACCTCGACGGTCTTCGCCACGAAGCCCCGCTTCTCGAAGCGCAGCGTGAATCGCCCCTTGCCGTACGGCACTTCCTTGATGAACGGCTTTTCATCGGACACGCCGATCAGCACGCCTCGCTCGTAGATCTGCACTCCCGCAGGCCGGCAGATGATCGCAAAGGGCACCATCGCATCCTGCGCGATCTTCCAGAACACGTGCACGCGCTTCAGCTGCTCGATGGTCTCGCAGGCGTCCTTGTAGCGCCCTTCGTTCCGAAGGCGGTCGGCCTCCGCCTTGAGCGTGCGGACCTCGAGGTCGAGCTTGAACAACCGCTCGTAGATCTGCTTCGCGCGGTTGGCGTCGTCCTTGGCGTCCCATTTCGTCGCCTCATCCAAGACGTTCTTGGCCGTCGCCAACGCCTTGTCATACTCGCACGACGTGTCCTGCCGGATCAGTTCATCGAGATCCCTGTGAATGCGCGCCAGCGCCTGCTCGCGCTGCTTCTGCTCGTCCTCCGTGGGCACGTCGGGCGGATTCGTGTTCGTGCCCGTATTCGTATTCGTCGTCGTGGTCGTATGAGTATTCGTGCCCGTGTTCTGGCTCGTCGAGCCGTTCGTCGACCGCACCGCCGCCATCTGCTGGCGCTCCGTACACCGATCCACTTCCTTGCGCCAGCTCGACAGCAGGCTGAACCGGTACGCCCCTCCCTGGAAGCCCCTGATCCAATCGCGGGCCTCATCCCACTTGTTCTCCCCCTCGAGCAGCCTCGCCTCTTCGACCCGCCGGCCCAGCTCAAGCTTCGCCAGGAACTCGTAGACGCCACCCGCCGCCCCGCCGACGACGAAGGCGAAGCCCCCCGCGATCAGCACCAGGCGCTTGACGTTCAACGCGCGCCCGCGACGACGGCGGCCGCCCGCCGCCGTCCGCGGCGAAGGCTCCGCGACCTTCTCCGACAGATCGCGCAATTCCGCGATGATCCGGTCCGCCGCCGCCTGATCGACCGGCAAGTTCTTGCGCAGGAAGAGCACGACGTCGTCGCGCTCCTTCTTCATCCCGAGCGTATGGTAGACCTTGGCCAAGGCCAGCCGCATTTCCAGGCTCTGCGGCGCGGCCGCCACCGCCTGTTCCGCGATCTCGCGCGCGGTCTCGAAGTCGCGTTCCTTCAGGCAGTTCGCCACCAGCTCGCTGGCGGTGGCGATCGCCTCGTCGATGCTCGCCGTGGCCAGATTGATCTCGAACAACGCGATCTTGCTCTGCACGTCGTCCGGGTTGAGCGACACCGCGCGCTGGAAATAGGCCAGCGCGTCCTTGCCCTGGCCCTGTTGCTTGAGCAGGCTGCCGACCCGGACGTACATGCGCGCCGCTTCCTGGATCATCCCCTCGCTCTCCAGCGCGTGGGCGTAGCGTCCGATCAGATCGGGATCCTCCGGCGCCAGCTGCGCGGCGACGGCGAAGAGCTTGAGTCCCTTGTCGCGGCGCCCCTCTTCAAGCCGCTGTCGCGCCACCGTCACCAACTCCGCCGGCGAGAGCATCCGGATCCGCCCCCGATCGAGCAGATCCACGAGGATCTTGCAGACCTCAAACCGGGGAACAAACGACTGCTCGATGACGTCGGCGACCGTCCCCTGGCCGTCCACGTACTGGAACACGCACTTGGTCTGCTCGGGGGCGCCGGCCTCTTCCTCCTCGCGCGCCGCCGAGCTGACCCAGGTGTAGATGCAGTCCATGCTGGGGATCTTCTGGTTGATGAGCGTCCACTCATCGGTGCGGCGGACGGCCTCCAGCAGGAGCGAATTGACGTCGAAGGAAAGGCGGATGGCCTTGGTCTCGGGATCCTGCAGCTCCTCGATCGGCGGCCCTTCGATGAACTCGAACGAGGCCTTGCGCCACAGGAAAAGGTCGTAGATCTCCTCCTCGATCTGCGACTTGACGACGTCCTGGATCTCCTGCGCCGTCACGAGCCCCCGGGACGCCAACTCCTCGCCGAGCATCCGGCCCGAGCCGGACTGCTGTTCGAGCACCTCGCGCAGCTGGCCGACGGTGATCTTGCCGGCACGGACCAAGATGTCACCCAGGCGAAAGCCCTTGCGCTTGCCCGCAGAATGCAGCTGCACGCCCTCCGCGCCGAAGTAGATGGCCTTGCGGCTCTCGTCATCCTGGACGACGAGCGTACCTTCCTTCTGGCTCATCGAGATCATTTGGAAGACCTCGGCAAGCCCGATGGTGCTCAGATCGCCCTTGAAGGACATGCGCTACCCCGAGACCGTCCCCAAACAGCCCCAGAAATGCCCCTGCACCGCCGACGCCCTATAGTAACCGTTGCGTACGGTATGGGCAAGATGATAGTGGAAATGCCGTTGTTCGGAATTGCGTTGCCGCCGCCGCGCTGGGTTCCTAACGCCCGGAATCTTCGTGTTTCGAGAAGATTCTCTGCAACCGTTCAGAATAGCCTCTCAAGAGAGTAACCACGGATTTCGCGGATGTCGGCTGCAGGAGACTCCTCCCTCATGGAAGAGCCTCGCCCTCATTACATCCTTGTCCGACAGGTCCTGTG
>JACPRB010000348.1 GCA_016190155.1 Planctomycetota bacterium | reverse complement strand
GAGAGCAAGATCAAGTGTCCGTGCCACGGCAGCGGGTTCCGGTACACCGGGATCAACTTCGAGGGTCCCGCGCCGCGGCCTCTGGAACGGTACAGGATCACCCTCGATCCCGTCGACGGCCAGATCGTCGTCGACAAGACCAAGAAGTTCCACCAGGAGATGGGGGACTGGAGCAACCCCGAGTCCTACATCGATCTGTCATGAGGCGCCATGGCGAAGAAAGGCGATCTGGGGCGGATCTGGGATTACACGGTCAATACCCAGGTCTGGCGTTCGATCATGCGGCACGGGTATCCGAGCACGCCGCGGAATCGGGCGTTGGCCATCCTGTCGAACCTCGTCCTGCACCTGCATCCGATCCGCATGCGCAAGAGCGGCCTGCGCGTGCGCTACACGTGGTGCATGGGCGGGATCACGTTCTTTCTCTTCCTGGAGTTGACGATCACCGGGCTGCTCCTGATGTTCTATTACCGGCCGACCGCGGAGTACGCCTACAACGACATCGTGTTTCTGCGGTCCGACGTGCCGTTGGGGATCATGCGCGAGCTGCACCGGTGGGGCGCCCACGCGATGGTGATCAGCGTGTGGCTGCACATGATGCGCGTGTTCCTGACGGGGGCGTACAAACCGCCCCGGGAGTTCAATTGGGGCGTCGGCGTGGTGCTCTTGGTGCTGACGCTCTTGCTGTCGTTCACGGGATACCTCTTGCCGTGGGACCAGCTCGCGATGTGGGCCGTGACGGTGGGAACCAATATGGCTCGCGCGACGCCGTTCGTCGGACATGAGGGACCAGGGGCATCGGCGATCGTCCTGCCGACGGAAGGAGGGGCGATCAGCGTCATTCATCAGGCCAGCGACGTGCGGTTCGGCCTGTTGGGCGGACGCTTCGTCGGGGCGCCCACGATTCTCCGGTTCTATGTGTTGCACTGCGTCGGGTTCCCGCTCATCGTGGCGTTTCTCGTCGCCCTGCACTTCTGGCGCGTGCGCAAGGACGGGGGCATTTCGGGACCCTTATGAGTGAAGTTCATCCGGCGGAACGGTTAGGGTTATGGAAGCTGCGAAGGAGTTTCTGAACAACCTGTTCAACCCGATCGTCTACACGGTCCTGGGGGTAGCGCTCTTCGTCGTGATGCTCCTGACGTATCGGGTGTGGACGAGGCCGAAGTTCGCGCTGGCGCTCCTGGGGCTGGGGGTGGGCGCGTTCCTCGTCTCGCTGCCGGACCCCAACTTCCGCGCGATCGTCACCAAGCCCGACAACGTGCCCATCGTGGCTCTCATCTTCATCTTGGGGTTCTTCTTGTGGTGGTCGTTGCGGCAGGCGGCGATCAACGACGAACGGTTGGAGCAGGGGCTGCCGCCGCGCGAGGCGGAGGAAGCCAACGACCGCATCCTCGTATGGCCGGATCTGGTCTACGAGGAGCTCATCTGCATGGTGATCCTGTCGGTCGTGCTCATCGTATGGTCGATCTACCTGAAAGCGCCGCTGGAAGAACCGGCCAACCCGGGCAAGACGCCCAATCCCTCGAAGGCGCCGTGGTACTTCCTGGGATTACAGGAGATGCTGGTGTACTTCGACCCGTGGATCGCGGGCGTCGTTCTGCCGGGCATGATCATCTCGGGGCTGATCCTCGTGCCGTACTGCGACAAGAACCCGCGCGGCATGGGTTACTACACGCTCAAGGAGCGGCCGTTCGCCGTCGGTACGTTCCTTTTCGGATTCTGCGTGTTGTGGGTGATGCTCATCATCATGGGCACGTTCCTGCGCGGTCCCAATTGGAATTTCTTCGGGCCGTACGAGCCGTGGGATTCGCACAAGCTGGAGTCGCTGAGCAACGTCAACCTGTCGGAGTACTTCTGGGTGCATGGCCTGAAGCGGCGCATGCCTGAAGAGTGGTTCATGCGCGAGCTGCCCGGGATCTTCCTCGTCTCCGTCTATCTCTTCGCGGGGCCGGCGCTGCTGCTGTTGGCTCCTCCGGTGCGCAGGATGTATCAGGAGATCGGTTTCCTGCGTTACGGCTTGGTCATGGTCCACCTGCTGCCGATGGCGGCGATGGTGATCAAGATGATCCTGCGATGGACGATCAATTTGAAGTACGTGATCTTTATCCCGGAGTACTTTTTCAATATCTGAAACGCGGACTAACGCGGACTAACGCGGACTAACGCGGATTAGCGCGGATTAGCACGGATTAACGCGGATTGCAATGGTTGACGCGAAACAACCCATCGTATCGAAGTACCAGGCCCCCTCGGAGCTGCCCGGCGCCGCTCAGACGCAAAAGACCCTGGGCAAGCGCAAGCGTTCGCCCGACGATCAGGCGGAGTATTTCTACAACATCCGCCATATGCACATCCTGTTCTTCTTCGCGTCGGCGGCCCTGGTGGTCGCGCTGGTGCTCATGTTCTGGGACGATTACAAGGGGGTCACCCGCCAGGCGAACCGCGACTGGAAGGACGTCCAGCGGACCTTCGCCGCGCTCGATTTCGCGAAGCTCGAATACGAGATGGCGCAGGCCGAGAAGGGCCTCGCGGCGGAATCCGGGAAGCTCAGCTCGCTCGAACGCAAGATCGAGAAAGTCCAGAAGGAGCTGGACGATGCCGACGCGCGCCGGCCGATCGAGATCACGATCGTGGAGGCGAAATTGCCCGCGTTGGAGAAGGAGGCCGGCGAAGCCGGATGGGGTACGCCTGAGCCCCAACCCCAGGGAGATTCCGAGAAGCTGCGCCGCGAACTCCGGGTCCGGCTGCCCTCGGTCAATCTCGTACACGTGGAGGAGCGGCGCCGGGCCCTCGAGGCGGACCATTACAGGAAGCAGATGGATGTGAACTTCCGCAATTCCGACAAGATGGCGATCCGCTTCCGCTATGAAACCGCGGAACAGCATGCACGCGAGGCGCGAGGGACGCTTCGGGAGGGAGAGGCGAACACGCACTTCAGCGACATGAAGAAAGAGTGGATCGCGATTCTCAGCGAGGTCGAGAAGGCGAAGCGGGAGTTCGAGGCGGTCGATTGGAAGGTGTCGCTCTACGACCGGATGATCCTGGCGCTGCGGAAGGAGCACACTGAGCTCGTGGCGGAGCGCAACCGCCTGCGCAAGGACGTGGAAGACAAGCGGCGCCGCTACAGGAGCGAAAAGCCGCAGCCGGCCAACACGATCCGCAACGCGCCCGTGCTGGACTTCTTCGATCCCACGATCAAGATTCAACAGGTCATCCTCGACGACATCCCCGAGGACTACCACTTCGCCAAGGTCGGCCGCGTCGAACGGTGCCACACCTGCCACAAGGGCATCGACAATCCCGCGTACGAAGTGGAAATCAACCGCGGCGCGCAGGAGGAGGTCGATCAATATCGCTTCAAGGATTCCTTCCTGCGCGCCACCGTCGAGCACGCCCTGGGGCGTTCGAAAGACTGTGAAATCTGCGCCTCATCGGCGAATCCTCAGATCGCACACGGCTCGTGGTCGAGCGACGACGCGGTCAAGACCACGAAGGCGCTCATGGCGCATCCGCGGCTCGATCTGTATGCGTCGAACACGTCGCCGCACGCGTTGGGAAAAGTCGGCTGCACGATCTGTCACGAGGGCGACGGGCGGGAGACCGAATTCTCGCGTGCCGTGCACGTGCCGGTGAACGAGGCGCAGAAGAAGGCTTGGGAGCGCCGGCACGGGTATCGCTACCGCGAGCTGTGGGATCGGCCGATGCTGCCGCGGAATCACGTCTACGCATCGTGCCGGCGATGCCACCGCGAGGATGTCGAGCTGCCGTACGCGGACGACTACACCAAGGGCATGCTCCTCTATGAGCGCGCGGGCTGTTATGCGTGTCACCGGACGGACATGTACCAGGTCCTTCCGAAGGACGTGAACAACCCCCATATGGATCCGAATCGCAAGGCGCGCCGGCCGGGTCCGCCGCTGACGCACATCGCCGACAAGGTGTCGCCGGATTGGGCGTTCCTGTGGATCCAGAATCCCAAGCAGTTCCGGCTGACCACGCGCATGCCGTCGTTCTTCGGGCAGTCCAATGCGCGCACGATCCGCGTCGGCGAAACGACCTATGGGCCGCAGAAAGTGGAAGAGGCCGTCGTCTCGACGATGGTGGACTATCTCTTCGGCGTATCGCAGACGCGCGATTATCCGGCGCCGCCTTCGCTGAAGGGAGACGCCCGGCGGGGAGAGGCGATCTTCGAGCAGATCGGCTGCCGCGCGTGCCATGCGGTGGCGGAGCCGTCGCCGCGCACGCTGGGGCAGAATCCGGACGACGTCTATCGCGCGCCCGACGGCGAGAGCTGGTATCTGAAGGAGTTCGGGCCGAATCTGGGCGCGGTGGGGACGAAGCTTGGATCGGCCACCGCGTACGAGTCGCGCGGGCGGACGTGGCTCTACCATTGGATCAAGGATCCGGAGCACTATTTCCCGCAGACGCGCATGCCGAAGATGAGGCCGCCGGACAAGCCTGAGATGGACGATCAGGAGGTGACGGACTTGGTCGAGTACCTGATGAGCCGACAGAAGGCCGGATGGCCCGTGAAGGCGCCGAAGCCGGAGGTCGACGAGGGGCTCATCGACACTCTCATCTACGAGCAGCTCCGGTTCAAGATGCCGGAGGTCGACGCGCAGGAAGAGCTCGCCGAGATGAAGAAGGACCCGCAGGCGAAGCGACGGTGGCTCGGGCGAAAGATGGTCCAGAATTACGGCTGCTACTCCTGCCACGAGCTGAAGCCGGATGCGCGCGAGGACGTCGCGCGGCTCAAATCGCGCATCGAGAACGAGATCGATTGGACGAACCTCGAGGGCATCGGGGTGGAGATGACGGGCGCGCAACCGGAGGGCGTCAAGGCGGTCGATCGGCTGGACTTCGGATATACGCACGTCGACGAGTTGGGCAATCATCAGGGCGTGACGTTCAGGCACGGGTATACGGGCGAGACGTACAAGCAGGTGGATCAGAGCGCGCTCGCCGAGCGCGAACCGGAGCGGGTGCAGGTGTTGCACTCGCGCCATGACTGGATCCGCAACAAGCTCCTCGACCCGCGGGTGTTCGACGGCGGCAAGCTCGGGTCGAAGCCGCCCGACGAGCTGCTGCGCATGCCGAATTTCTACTTCAACGCGGAAGAGGCGCGGCTGCTGACGACGTTCGTGCTGTCATTTACGGATCACGACATCCCGTCCGGCCTCGTGGAGCGCGTGAAGAAGAGATTGGCGGAAGACGGGGTCGCGCTGAATCGCGGGGAGCGTCTGGTTCGCGAGAGCAATTGTCGCGCGTGCCATCGATTCCAACTCGACCGCTTCCTGGTGGAGTACGAGCGGGAGGAGCGAAGGGGCGGCAAGACGAAGGAAGTCACGACCGACGAGTGGGTCGAGGGGCGGCTGAAGAACGAATACAAGGGATCGCAAGCGGCCGAGATTCTCGCTCAGTGGGGCCTCAAGGTTTACGGGGACCCGTGGATCCGCAATTTCGACTGGACGGCGGACGGCCGGACGCTGGAGGTCCCCGCCGTGGTGACGAAGACCAACGGTTATATCGCGTTCGACGGGCGGGATCTGTGGTATGTGGAGGGGTCCGAGATCGCGGCGGCCGCGGTGCGGCGCGTGAAGGTGCATCGGCCGCAGGAGGGCGGCGACATCATCGCGCAGATCCGGGAGTTCAAGTCGGCTCACGCGGCGGAATTCAACATCGATCTGAAGAACGAGGGCGAGTTCGAGAACCGCATCCCGCCGATGTTGCGGACGCAGGGCTCCAAGACGCAGGCGGAGTGGCTGTACGAGTTCCTCAGGCGACCGGCGCCTGTTCGTCCGGCGCTGCTGTTGGGTCGCGCGGTGCCGCCGGAGCACAAGGAGGTGGCGGAGGCGGCCGACGCGGCGTTCCAGGCGGTTGATCTGGAGGAGGCGAAGGAGTTGTTCGCCGCGCTCGAGAAGGCGGCGCGGGACATGCCGGCCGGGCCGGCGCGGGACAGGGTAGTCGCGCTGTGCGAGGCGCATCGCGGGGAGACGCACGGGTCGGACGACGAGGCGGTGGCGGCGATGGAGGAGCTCAGCCGCGCGGTGATGGACGCGATCAAGGTGTCCGAGTTCAACATCCGCATGCCGACCTTCGGGTTCTCCGACGAGGAGGCGGCGTCGCTGGCGAAGTACTTCTGGGTTCGGGACCAGGTGCCGGGGCGCGATCCGTATCCGTACACGTACATGCCGGAGCGCGAGTCGGGTTATGTGAGCCGGCGCATGCCGCTGTTGGAGAAGACGCGCAAGACGGACGTCGCGGAGGTGTGTTTGAAGTGCCACTTCTTGGAAGGGAAGCCGCCGACGGACCAGTCGGTGACGAAGGTGGGACCGGAGCTGATGCGGGTGGCGGCGCGGTTGAGGCCGCGGTGGTTGTATGCGTGGATGCGGGACCCGCTGCTGGTTTATCCGGGCACGACGATGGTGCGCCATCAGTTCGAGTCGGAGGACATGATGCGGGCGAACGTCGAGTGGATGCTGAATGTCGAGAAAACCGCGGATTGACGCGGATTGTTCGGATTTCGCGGATTGCACGAGTTCCTCGGCCTATTTTTGCGAATCCGGTGATCTGCAACGGATGGACAAGTCGGGTGGGCGCGCTGGTGGTCGTGCTCGCGGCCGGGATCGGTTGCGAGAAGCGAGCTTCGGCGCCTGAGCCTCCCGCGTCGCCGTTGTCGCGACGAGAGGATGCGCCGGCGCCGCGGTCCACGGGGGTGATTCGGGGGCGAGCGGTGTTGAGGGGGGATTTGCCGAAGCGGCGCAAGCTGGACACGCGGGATCTGGGGCGGACGATCTTGAGCGAGGACGAGCTGGTGGATCCGGAGGATAGTGGGATCCAGAACGTGTTCGTCTGGGTGAGCCGCGGCGGCGATCGTGCCGCGACATCAGGCGGCGACGTGGTCTTGGGACAGAGGGAGTACATGTTTCGACCGCGGGTGCAGGGGGCGGTGGCGGGGCAGCGGTTGGTGGTGACCAACGGGGACGACACGACGCACAACGTTCACCTGCGGCCGCAGCGAGGGCGGGAGGTGAACGTCACGCAGCCGGGTTTAGGGAGGCGTGACGAGATCCCGTTGGAGGCGACCGGTGTGATCCATGTGACGTGTGATTTGCATCCGTGGATGGAGGCGTGGATCCACGTGTTGCCGCATCCGTATTTCGCGGTGACGGATGAGCACGGCGGGTTCGTCTTGCCTGGGTTGCCGGCAGGGGAGGTCGAGGTGGCGGCGTGGCACGAAGTATACGCGTCGCAGGCGAGGGGGCTGGTCCTGGAGGAGGGGGAGACGGAGACGGTGGAGTTCGTTTTCGAGCGGCAGCGATGAAGCGCTTTACCGTGCATGCCGGCCACCACTACCTCTACGGGTTTGAGCGCGCGGCGACGTACGCCGGGCTGGAGCGCATTGGAAGGTTCTGGTGGTACCCAGCGCGACGACCGCAACCGAACTCGGGGATCCTCCGTTTTCCGTCCGGAGAATACTATGAGGAAGCCAGGAAGCCAGGAGGAAGACCGAAGGATAGGACGACCGACTTCCTTTCCTGGTTTCCTGCCTTCCTCAGAGATACTCAGGTG
>JACPRB010000358.1 GCA_016190155.1 Planctomycetota bacterium | reverse complement strand
TCGGGCGCGGCGCGCTCGACATCGCGCAGTTCTGCGGTCTGAGCCTTCCGCCGCGCACCCGGCTCATTCTGGTCGAGATCGAGGGTGTCGGGCGCGAGCATCCGATGTCGACGGAGAAGCTCTGCCCGGTTCTCTCCGTGCACAAGGTGTCCGGCGAGGAGGAGGCGCTGGCGAAGGCACGCGCGATCAACGCCTTCGGCGGCACGGGCCATACCGCGAGCATCTTCACGGAGGACGAGGAGCTCGTGAAGAGGTTCGCCCTGGCGATCAACGCCGGGCGCATCATCGTCAACTCGCCCTCAAGCGTCGGCGCCATGGGCGGCGTGTACAACGATCTCGTGCCGACTTTCTCGTTCGGCTGCGGGACGGGTGGCGGCAACAGCGTGATGGGGAACGTCTCCGTGGAACACTACATCAACGTCAAGCGGGTGGCGAAGCGCACGCCCGCCTTCCAATGGTTCCGGGTTCCCAGCCACATCTTCTTCAACCGCGATTCGCTGGAGAACCTGCGTCTCCTGGAGGCCACCACGGCGGTGATCCTGACGAGCAAGGGATGCGTCAACCGCGGGTTGGCCGATCGCGTCACCAAGCATCTCAAGGCCCGCGCCTATCTGTGGAGCCAGATCGGCGAAGAGCCCGACCTGGCGACGGTGATGCGCGGCGTCGAGTTCCTGCGCGATCGCAAGCCCGACGCGATCCTCGCGCTGGGAGGCGGCAGCGTCTTGGATGCGGCCAAGGTGATGCGCCTCTTCCACCTGGCGCCCGAGACGCGTTTCGAGGAGCTCGCGATTCCGTTCCTCGACATCCGCAAGCGCGTGGGGCAGTATCCCAGGATCGACCCCAGCCGTTGCCAGCTCATCGGAATCCCCACCACGGCAGGGACGGGCAGCGAGGTGTCGCCCTTTGCGGTCGTCTCGCATGAGGGACGGAAGCTCTCGCTGGTGGACACCTCTCTGGTGCCGGACGCGGCGATTCTGGATCCGCAGATGACGCTGTCGATGCCTTCGTCGCTGACGGCGGCCACCGGCATGGATGCGCTCACGCACGCCCTCGAGGCGGGCATGTCCATCTACGCCAGCGAGTACACCGACGCGCTCGCCTTCCAGGCGGCGCGGCTGATCTTCCGATACCTGCCCAAAGCCGTGAAGGACGGGCAGGACCTCGACGCGCGCACGCACATGCAGAACGCGGCGAACATGGCGGGGCTGGCGTTCTCCAACGCGAGCGTCGGTCTCGTCCACGCGATGTCGCACGCGACCGGCGCGGTCTTCCACTTTCCGCACGGCGCGCTCAACGGCGTGTTCCTGCCGGAGGTGTTCCGGTTCAACGCCGACGTGCCGACGAAGATCACGCCCAATCCCAACGTGAAGGCGTACGTGGCGCCCAAGAAGATCGCCATGTATTGCGAGCTGATGAGCCTGAAGGGCGTCGAGGCGCTGATCGATCGGATCAACGAGCTCAAGGTGAAGTGCGGTTTGCCGATGCGGCTGCGCGACGCCGGCTTGGGGGAGGCGGAGTTCCGCGCGGCGCTGGATCGCCTGGTGGATCTGACGTTCTCGGATCCGAGCTTGATTTCGAATCCTCGGCGGCCGCTGCTCTCGGAGGTCCGCGAGCTGTTCGAGAGATGCTATTGACCCTGCGCGTGCCGGCTGCGTCGGCTCGCCGTTGCGCAAGAACGAGCGAACGAATGAACTGCTGAACCGGTGAACGCTTACCGGGTACGATAGAGGGCGAGGTGCAGCCCTACTTCCAGACGACGATCTGGGCTTTGATCCGCGAGGCGCGCGACCGGCGAGGCGCCGCGCTGGACGATCTGGCGCGCCGCTACTGGGAGCCGATCCGCCGGTTCGTCGAGCGGCGCGGGGTCTCTCCCCAAGACGCGGAGGACATCGCTCAAGAGGTCCTCACCGAGATCTGCCGCGAGGATTTCTTGAGGAAGGCCGACGCCTCCAAGGGGCGCTTCCGATCGCTGCTGCTGGCCGTGACGCGGCACGTGCTGCACATGCGCCTGCGACAGGAGGGAGCGCTCAAGCGAGGCGGCGAGGTCCACATCGGATCGCTGGAGCAGGAGCCCGAGGCCACGCCGGAGGAACGCGCCGACTACAACCGTCTGTGGGCGGCGCACGTGATGAAGGTCGCGCTGGAGCGCCTGCGTTTTGGCAACCCGGCCTATGCGGAGGCGATCGAGCTCCACTACTTCCAAGATGTCGCGTACAAGGACATCGCCGCGCGCCTGGGACGCCAGGAATACGACGTCAAGAACTTCATCTTTCAAGGTAAGAAGCGCCTGCGCGACCACCTCGAGCAGGTCATTCGTGAGTATTCCTCCTCGCCTGAGGAGGTGGCCGAGGAGCTGGACGAGCTGTCGGGATTCCTCCCGTGACCACCGATGAGAAACTCCTGGGCCTGTTCAAGAAGCTCGCCGGCGAGCTCAAGGTCGGCGAGAGCGGCGAGGAGTTCGCCGAGGAGATCCGGCAGGCGGAACGCGATCCGGATCGGCGCGTCGGCTCATACCTGTTGCTGGCGGAGATCGGCGCCGGCGGCGCGGGTCGCGTGTACCGGGCGTGGCATCCCGAGCTGAAGCGTTTCTGCGCGATCAAGTTCCTGCGCGTGGACGACGAGAAACACCGCCAGCGTCTTCAGCGCGAGGCTCAGATGGCCGCCCGGTTGACGCATCCGTGCATCGTCACCGTGCACGAGATCGGGATGCATCGCGATCAACCGTTCATCGTCATGGAGTACGTCCATGGGCCGTCGCTGGAGGTCGTGCGGTTGCCCATGCGGGAGACCTTGGAGCTCTTCTGCGCCATCGCCGAGGCCGTGCAGGCGGCGCACGATCAAGGCGTCATCCATCGCGACCTCAAACCCGGCAACATCTTGATGGGACGGGACGGGCGTCCCCGGATCACCGACTTCGGCCTGGCGCGCTTGAGCAGGGGCGGCAGCACGATCACGCAGACGGACGTCGTCACGGGAACGCCGGCGTTCATGGCGCCGGAGTGCCTCAAGGGGGATCCGGCGACCGCGCTTTCGGACGTCTACGCGCTCGGCGCGACGCTTTATGCCGTCCTGAGCGGCCGTCCACCGTACGGGGGCGATAGCGTGCTGGAGGTGATGCGAAACGCGAGCGAAGGCGATCCGCTGCCGCTGCGGCGCTGGACGCCCTCCGTCGGGCGCGATGTCGAAACGATTGCGCAGACCGCCATGATGCGCGACCCGCATCGCCGCTATTCCTCCGCGGGTGCGATGGCGCAGGACATACAGCGCTTGCTCGATGGGCAGCCCGTTTTGGCGCGTCGCCCGTCTGTCGCGTATCAGGTCCGGCGTCTGGTCGCGCGCAACCGGATGGCGGCCGTTCTGACGGTTCTGCTGACGGCGCTCGCGGGTTTCTCCGCGTTCCTGGCGTTTCGTCAGGCAAAGGCGGCGCAGTCGCAGAAAAAAATGTCGGCGTTGCTGGACAGCGCCTCGGGGGCCCTTGCGCGGGCGGAGGCGGTGCAGTATGCCGAGGGCGCCGGGATCGCCCAGGTCAGGCAAGCGGCCGGGCGAAGCGTGGCGCTGCTCCGAGAGGCGCTCCTCCTCGATCCGCGGCATCCGGCCGCGCACGCCATGATGGGACGTGTCCTGGCGTTGACGATGCAGACGGGGGAGGCGATTCGACACTTCACGGCGGCCCTGGAGAGCCAGCCGGATCTCTTCAGCGCGAGGTACGGACGGGGCGTGCTTCTGTTGGGGCAGTACCGCGAAGGTAAGAGGACGGGCGCGGCGGTCGATGAGCTCAAACGTAAGGCGCTGGAGGATCTTCAGGTCGCCTCCCGCAGCGGCGGGAGCGGATGGGAAGTCGTCTTCGCGAAGGCTTCGCTGGCCTTCGCCGAACAGCGGTGGGAGGAAACGCTGCGGATCTGCGACGAGGCGGACAGGACGGATCCCGCCACGGCGGAGATCCATCTCCTGGGGGCGGGTGCTTTGAGGGAACTCCGGCGGCCTCGTGAGGCGATCGAGCGATGCGACCTCGTGTTGCGTCTGCGTCCTGGGTACATCCTCGCGTACGCGGAGCGCGCCGAGACCTACTACGAGCTGAGAGAGTGGGATCGCGCGCGGGCGGACTACGATCGAGCGCTGAAGTACAACCCTGCGCGCGCGCCCTGGTGGAACATGATGGGCCTGTGCGAACTGGGGAAGGGGGATTTCGACGAGGCCTTGTCGGCCTTCAACAACGCCCTCGAACGAGATCCGGGTTTGGTGCAGGCCTACGTCAACCGCGCGATCGTGCACGGCGCGCGCGGAGAGCCGGAGCGCGGGATCGAGGATTTGAATGCCGCTTTGGCGCGGGCGCCGGACCGATGGGATCTCTATCTCAATCGCGTGAAGATTCATCAACAGATGCGCCGGTATGCGCTGGCGCTGCAGGACGCGGAGATCCTGGTTCAACGGTTCTCAGACAATCCGTTCTCTTTTTCGACGCGCGCCGGCCTACGAGCCGTGATGCGGGATCACGCGGGCGCCGAGGAAGACTGCAAGGCGGGGTTGAAGCTCGACCCCGAGTGCGCGGATGCCTTGATCGTCCTGGCGGGATTGCGCACCGAGGGAGGGCGCATCGCGGAGGCGGGCGATCTGGCGGCCAGGGCCCTCGCGATTGAGCCGTACAACGGGCGCGCGTACGTCGCGCGAGGGATGGTGAAGCTCCATCAGGGTGACCGTGAAGCGGCGCGAACCGATTTTCGGACCGCGGCTCAAGTAGATCCGACGCTCCGGAAAGCGCTGGAGCGGTTGACGCGAGACGAGTGACCGAGGGCCCGGTGCGGCCGGCGCCGCAATCCAACGGGGCTGCCGCGCATTGGTCATTTTTTAAAACCAACCGACCCCGATCGCCATCTCGATGACGGAAGAACCCTCTATAGGGGAGGACGACCGTGAACAAGTGGGCGCAACAAATCATGGTGATGGCGCTGGTGACGACGGCCGGCGGCGTCGGTTGGGCGCAACCGGAGATAGACGAGATCCTGCCGGATGCCGCGCACATGGGCTGCACCGTGGCTTTGGTGGGAAACGGCTTCTCCGCGGATCCTCAGGAAAACGACGTCAGCTTCAATGGGACGGCGGCGGAGGTCGTTTACTCGGACGATTGGCTGCTCCTGACGGTCGTTCCGGCCCAAGCCACGAGCGGCCTCGTAACCGTCACGGTCGCGGACCAGTCCAGCAATGCCGTTCCCTTCACCGTGCTGGGTGCCGAAGGGCCCCCCGCGCTGGACGTCATCGAGCCCGCCGCCGGGCCGGTCGGGGCGCTGGTCGTCCTGACGGGCACGAACCTCGGCGATTTTTGGTGCGGCCAGGAGCTTGAGGTTGCGTTCAACGGAACGGAATCCCCGTGGGCGGTCGCCACCGATTCAACGACGATCTTCACCGTCGTGCCCAATACGAGTGCGGGGGATGTCGCGGTCGTCGCCGTCGTCGATGGAGTGTCGAGCAATGCCGTGAGGTTCGCCGGGTGTTGATGAAGCGCGCGGTGTTGGCTGCGTTGGTCGTCTTGGCCCTGGCGTGCGGCGGCGGATCCGGCGGCGGGGGAGGGAACGGGCCCGCATCGTGCGACGAGACGGTCCTTGTTCCGCCGGAATCCCCGGTGAATTTGACCTTGGAATCGACACCAGGGACCGGGACCGGCGGCAGCGGTGGGGCCGGGGGACTTACGACCACCACGTCTTTCTATCAAGGCCGTACGTATACGTACTCGGTCTACGTGCCGTCGAGTTACACCGCCGCCGTGCCGACGCCGATCCTCTATGCGCTGCACGGCTCCGGTGGTGACGGGGCGGGGACCGTCGCGGCATGGACGACGCAAGCCGATGCCGGCGGGTTCATCGTGGCGGGGCTCTCCAGCCAAATCTCGACGCAATGGCACAGTGTGGACGATGCGACGACCCTCGATGGAATGCAGTTGGAGCTGGACGCGGCGTACAACATCGATACGACGCGCCGATACCTCAGCGGATTCTCCGCCGGCGCGCATTTCAGCTATCTGATGGCGCTGGAGCATCCGGAATACTACGCCGCTTTCGCTCCCATCGCCGGGGGTAACCTGGCGGCCTTGCCCGTGCCACGCAAGATCCCGGCGGTGATCGTGCACGGTCGGACGGATCCTCTCGTTCCTGTGCAGGCCGCGCTGGATGCCCGCGACGAACTGTATGTCTCCGGCCACGTCGTGGTGATGCGGTTGTGCGATCGGGGGCACGATTGGGATGCCGCGAGCGACAACCCGTTCATCTGGGGATGGCTGCGGCGGTTTACGCTGGGAAATCCGTCCTGAGCTTGCGGCCGGTCAATAGCTTTCGCCGACGCGCCGACGCAACTCCTCGATATCGCGCCGCAGCCGCGGCTCGAGTCGCGGGCATCTCCGCGCCGCCTCTTGGAAGTCCGTCAACGCGCCCGACCAACGGCCCATGACGCGGCGGCAGGCGCCTCGTTGCAGATACGTATCAGGATGGGCCGGGTTGATCGCGATCGCGCGCTCGAAATCTCCTTCCGCTTCCTCGAAGAGCGTGACTGCTTGGCCGGCGTTCTTGCGCGCGTGCTCGACGCGGAGGGCGCGGGCGCGGCCTCGTCCTCTCCAGTAGACGTCGCGTTGCCGATCCAGCTCGATGGCCCGGTCGTAATCGGCGAGCGCTTGCTGAAGGAGGTCGTCCGGATCTTCATCACGGGCCAGCTGATAGGCGGCCCAATGAGCCCGGATTTCTCCTCGAACCGCCCAACTTCCCGGCAGGGACACGTCCAGACGAACGGCGTGGTCGATGTCCTCCAGAGCCGTCTGGTAGAGGGGAGTGGGATCCTCGTCTCGATCTTGCCGAACCAGGGCGCAGCTCGCATGAACCTGCGCGCGGGCGCGCCACGCGTCGGCGTGGTCGGAGGACATCTGCACGGCCGTATCGACGTCCTTCAAGGCCATCTGGTAGAGATCGTCGGCGGGCTCTCCGCAAGTCGCCTTCCATTGTCCCCATCTCGTTCGAGCGAGGCCCCGGCCGACCAGGAGATCCGCCGTGGCGGCGATAGGGACGGCTTGATCGAAATCCTCGACGGCCTTGGCCAGCAACTCGGAAGGGTCTTCGCCGCGGCGAAGCGGCCATTCGGCCCAATCGAGATGAGCGGTGCCCCGGCAACCGAGAGAGTCCCCCGGCGAAGGAGATCGGCGGATCGCTTCCTGGTAGTCGGCGACCGCTTGTCGGAAGCTCCCTGAGGGATCCCGGCCGGCGGCAAGATCACGCAGTCCCTGCTCGGCCCGCAGATGAGCGCGGTCTTCCCAGAACGGCGTGTATCCCTGATCGCGTTCCAGTCCGGAGGACAAGCTCTGGAGCGCCTCGTCGAACGACTGCTCTTCGATCGCCAGTTGTGCCAGCCACGCGTACGCTTCCTCCAGGTACGGCGTTTCCCGAATCGCCTGCTCCAGGAGCCGTCGAGCCTCCCTGGGGCGACTCTCCAGGTACTCGCGCAAGGCGCGGGCGAAGAGCGAGTCCAGTGTCCGCAGGTCGGCCGTGATCTTCTCCTTCTTCGCCTCGTCGTGCGGGAGGATCATCGGGCTGGACTCCAGGAGGGCGGAGCGTTCGGCCTGCGCGCGGATCCACGCTCGCCTTCCGGCCTGCAGGTGCGTCCGGTACAGGCGCAGGAGCAGCAGCGCGCGTTCCGCCAGCGCGGGAGCGTAGTCGGGCTCTTTCTGCAGCGCCAGCTCCTGCTGCTGCAGGGCGGCGTCGAATTCCAGGTGCGTGCGGAGGATGCAGCCCCACAGATAGTGCGGCTCGGCCAGATGCGGCATCTCCGCGATCACCTTCCGACAGTTTTGCTCGAAGCGAACGAGATACTTACGATCGGTTATTCCCGCGCGCCGTCGCACCAGGGCAGGTTCGGAGCAGACTTTGTACGTATCGTGCATCTGGGCGATGAGGTCGCGTTGAGCGGCGGTCTGGATCTGCTGGGTTTCGCGCAGGGCGATCCACAGGCCGGCGGAGCCCGAGGCCAAGACGATGACGGCGGTCGTCGCCGCGGTCGCGGCCTTCCGGCGCGCCACCCGTCGCCCGACGCGCGTCCACAGGCCGAACGGACGAGCGGCGATCGCCTCGCCCGCCAGGTACCGCGCCAGATCTTCCGCCAGGGCTTCCGCGCTGCCGTACCGATCGCGCTGCTCCTTGGCGATCGCCCGCAGGCAGATCGTCTCCAGGTCCAGGGAAACGCGCGGATTCAGACGGCGGGGCGACGTCGCCTCCTGCGTCAGGATCTTGTGGTAGATCTCGGCGACGGTTCCCCGGAAAAGAGGGGAGCCGGCGATGGCCTCATAGAGGACCACGCCGATGGCGTAGACGTCGGTTCGTGCGTTGATCGCGTCGGGACGGCCTTGAACCTGCTCGGGCGCCATGTACTGCGGCGTCCCGATCACGGTGCCCGTGCGGGTCAGGCGGCTGTCGCCGGTGTTGAGGTGAGCCAGCCCGAAGTCCATGACGACCACGCGGCCGGACTCCTCGATCATGATGTTGCCGGGTTTGAGGTCGCGATGGACGATGTTCTGCTGGTGGGCCGCGTGCACGCCTCGGGCGATCTGCTCGACGACTCGGACGCGTTCCCGCAGCGGCCAGGAAGCGTTGCGCATCTCGACATCCAAGGTGTTTCCGCGCACGTACTCCATCACCAGATACGGGGATTGCGGATCGTCGCTGACGTCGTGGAGCCGGACGACGTTGGGATGGTTGAGGGCGGCGATCGCGCGCGCCTCGCGCATCATGCGGGCCATGGCGGCCTGCGAGTCGTTGAACTCCTGTCGCAGGACCTTCAGCGCCACTTCACGACCGAGACGCTTGTCGCGGGCGCGGTAGACGACGGCCATGCCGCCGCGTCCCAGCTCCTGCATGATCTCGTACCGGTCGGTCGGCAAGGGGCGTTCGGCGTGTTGCTGGAGCAGGTCGGACAGCTGCGAGGTCGTGACCCACCCGTGGCGGGTGAGGATCTGGCCCAAATTGAGATGCTCGCCGCGCTGGGCGGCGGACTCGATTTCCGCGAGCGCCTCGGACAACTGCGAGGCCGTGATGCATCCGCTGGTGATCGCGATCTGGCCCAGACGCGCGTTGTCCAGCGGGAGCGAGCCCGAGGTGGTTGCCACACCTAGAGTATAAGCCGTGCCTCCTCGAGGGAGGAGGCACGGCCGAATTGTGTCGCGGGGCTAACCTTTGCCCGACGTCACCGGAGTGCGGTTTGCGCGCGGCCGGACGTTCGACGTATTTTCCGCGGGCTGGCGCACCGGAGCGTATCCGTAGCGTGCCAGGCGTTCCGGGTCGCGGTGGAACTCGACCTGGGCGATCCTGGCGACGAAGCGCGTGCGGGTGTAGAGGATACCCTGGGCGTGGCACAGCTCCGCCAGGGGCGCCGGCGCCTGCGAACGTTCCTCGGGGATGCGTTGCTGGGCCTCTTCCAAGCGCTTGAGCGTCTCTTCGCCTCGCTTGAGCAGCGACGGGCCGCCGACGGCGGCGAAGGCCGCCAGGTGTTCCCGCAGAACGCCGACGATGAATCCCACCTCGCGGACGAGCTTGAAGAGCGAGCGGCTCACCTTGACGCCCGTGCGGAAGCGGGCCAGGACATCCGGCTCGCTGTCGAAGATGGCCTCCGCCAGGCCCTTGACTTCCTCACGCCACTCGAGTGCGGCCTCGACGGCTTCCCGACGCGCAATCGCCAGGGGCGACGCTTCGTGGCGATCGCCGACCGGCGCGGCGCTCAGCTTCTTGAGCTGCTCCCGCGCGGTCTCGATGTCCCGCAAGGTCGTCTCCGTGATTCCACGCGCCTTGAACCGCGCCAAATCCTGGCGTGCGGCCTGCACGACTTGCCCGCTCCAGTCCAGGAGCGATTGAACGGTGAACCGTTCACCGATGTGGATGAGTTCTTCTCGTTCGTAACCCATGGTTCCTCCCTGATGTGAAACGGCCAGAGGCTACCACTCCGAGGCGATGCCGTCAATGAAGACGCGCGGCTACTTCTCGAAGAACGGGTTCTTGAGCGCCGGTGTCTTCTCCGTCTCCTGTCCCGGCTTCTGGATCTCGATCTCCTTCAGCAGCACCGACGGCGTGACGATGAAGCCCACGGAGTTCATCCCGCGCAGGGTCGGATGGGCGCGGTCGGCATCGCCGGTCACCTCGATGTCCCGCAGCGTCCGCAGCGTGAGCTTCCCGAACTGCGCCCCGCGCGCGAGTTCCTCCCGGCCGTTCTCGACGTTCACCCGATAGAGCAGCACGGGCGGCAGGAGCATCATGCCCCCGCCGCCGCTCCTCATCATCGAGAAATACCCGGCCGGATTGAGCATGGCCGCCAGCGGATTGCCCATCCGGCGGACGATGCAGACGGTCGGCAGGCCCTCTTCCTTCCCCAGCTCGATGAGCTGGGCCTTGAGCTCGGACGCCGCTCGGCGGGACTCCGACCGGATGAACAACGTGCCGGCGCCGCCCGTGCCGTCGCGCGAGTGGCCGTTGGAGCGCTTCACGTGGCGGGTCGGGATGCGGCTCATGCAGAACGTCTTGAGCATCCCCTTGTCGACCAGGGTGAGCTTCTGCGGGGGAACGCCGTCGTCGTCGACGTCCCAGCCGCCCAGCAGCGGCACCCCTTCGTGATCCCGCGCCGACGGATCGTCCACGACGCTGATGAAGGCGGGGAGAATCCGCTGGCCGATCTTCTCCTTGAGCGGGTTGGCGCCGAAGCCTCTGGGCGAGGACTGGCCGACCGGTTCGTGCGCGTTGCCCACATGGGGCGCCAAGAGCTGCGAGAAGAACTCGGCCGACGCTTGGTCCTCGAAGAGCACCGGCCCGCGATACTCCTCCATGGGCGGCGCCTTCGTCAGCTCGGTGAGCCGTTCCGCCAGGGCGCGCACCGCCTTCTCCATCGCCTCGGAGGCCGGCAGGTCTTTCTCCGCGCGACCGACGAACATCTCGTAATCGGACATCTTCATCCCGTCGTCCGCCTGCGCGACGGCCATGACGAGCATGCCCAGCTCCGTCCTGCCGACGCGGTGGCGGGAGCCCTCGTTGTTGAGGAACCACCGGTTCTCCGCCTGCGCGATGAACATGACCAGTCCGTTCTGGATCGAGGGATATTCGCGGAAGAGGCCGGAGAGCTTCCGTGCCGTCGCGGTCCACCGCTCGCGGTCGAGATCGAGGCCGGCGGTCGGCTGGATCAGGACGAACGGCTCCTCGCGAGACAGGTCGTCCGGCCGGTCCTTGACGTTGTTCTCCTGCAGGTAGGCCTTCTTCTTTTCGAGCTCCTCGACGGCGCTCTTGTACGCCCGGTCCGTCGCCAGCCAAAGGCCGTGGCGCAGCGCGTCGTAATCGTCGTCCACGGTCAGCATCGCGTTCCCGCCGGAGCCGTAATGGTTGCCGCCGGCGAAGTTCGTGTTGTCCAGCGAGTAATCGCCCACGCGGAGGTCGACCGAGAGGATGCGGTGCCGCGTTTCTCCTTGCCCGGCGAGCGCCCCGAAGGAGGCTTGAACCTGGAAGGAGACGGATTCCTCCACCGCGTACTCCACGTAATACGGCGCCGGCGCGCCGTCCATCCGCAGGCGTTGCATCGAGCGGTCCAGCTCGTCGCGCAGCACGCGCAGGAGGAGGTCGTCGTCTTGGGGCGCGGCGAAGCATAATAGCGGCAGGGCGGCCAGCAGGGCTTTCACGGTCAATCCTCCTTGTAGGTGTTCAGCCGTTCATTCGTTCCGGAAACCGGGCGCCGGAACGCGACTCTTGAACTCTGAACGGTTATTCCTCTTTGTTGGGGGCCTTGTCGTGGCGCGGGGCGGGCAGAAGCGGCGGCTTGTCCTGGCCCTTCTGCTGGCGCTCGACCTCGATGGTCGCCACGAGCAGGCTCGGCGAGCAGGCCGACACGGGCACCCAGCCGGATTCGGCCCCGCAGGTGCCGTTGAAGACGTCGTCGTCGTCCCCGGCGCAGAGGATCTGCTCCAGGGAGGCCAGGGGAGTGCCGACGATGTCCACGCCGCGGAGCACCTCGTCGGGGCGTCCGTCGGGATAGACGCGCCACACGCGCAGCGGCAGGAGCTTGAACGACTGGGGCATGAAGCCCTGCGTCATCGTGAACCCGCCGGCGATGTCGTCGAAGATGAGCCCGTGCGGTTTGCCTTGCCGGCGGATTTCTTCGATGAGCATCTCGCGCAGCTTGGCGTACGGCACGCGCTTGGAGGACTCCACGATCAGGTTTCCTTGGCGGGCCACGGGATCGGACCCCGCGGAGCAGCGGCCGTGTCCGTTGGAGTCGGGGAAGTTCTTCACGGGCGAGCGGCTCATGAGGAAGTTCCGCAGCACGCCCTTTTCGACCAGCGTGACTTTCTGGGCGGGGATCCCCTCGTCGTCGAATCCGTAGCAGCCGTTGAGCGGGACCGAGCCGAACTTCTCCCGCGTCGGATCGTCGACGACGGTGATGAATTCCGGCATGATGGGTTGGCCGACCTTCTTGGCGAACGTGCGTCCCTCGTCTTCGTCCTTCTGCCGGTGTCCTTCGATGCGGTGGCCGAAGATCTCGTGGAAGAAGACGCCCGCGGCGCGGGCGCGCAGGATGGCCGGGCCCACGTACGTGTCGGCGACGGGGGCGGTGCGCAGCGCGAGCAGCTGGTCGGCCAGCGCGCGGATCATCTTCTCGAGCTTCTCGTCGCCGGGAAGATCCTCCGGCCGGCTGACCTCGGCGCCGTCGTAGAGCCAGAGGTTCATGCCGTCTTCGGCCGTCGTGGAGGCCGTCGCGGCGAAGCGGTACTGGACGCGCTCGTCTTGGATGCGCGTGCCTTCGCTGGTGACGCAGTGACGGCGCGTGCGGGCGGCGGAGAACGTCACGTTGGAGTGATGGATGTCGGGGTGGTCGCGGAAGAGCGCGGACAGCCGGCGGAGCTTCGTCTCCCAGGCGGCACGGTCGATCGTGAACGGGGCCGGGGCGCCGAGGGTGGTCTGCGGCTTGGCCTGCGAGAAGTCGTCGGAGGTGTCCTCCTCCTCGACCTTCACGGCCTTGTTGGCCTTCACCTTGGTGAACTTCTTCTGCGCGGCCTTGAACTCGCGGTCGGTCGCCAGCCAGAGCGCCGTGCGGATGGCGGCCTCGTCGTCCTCGACCGGCATGGGCGCGGTCCGGCCGCCGAAGTCGAAGTCGCCGAAGTCGAACCGGCCGCCTCCACGGATCTTGTGCGTGTTGTCGAGCTTGGGCGATCCGACGCGCAGCTCGACGTCGAGATGGCGCTGCCGGCCGCCCGTCTGGGCCGCGTCGATCGCGCCGTAGCTGCAGGAGACGTCGATTTCGTCGATGTCGTAGACGCGGTAGGCGAGGAAGTACAGCGGGTGCTCGCCGGTGGTCTTGAGCTTCTCGAAGGAGCGCTCCAGTTCCGCCTGCATGGCGCGCAGGAGGGGGCTGGGTTGGGGAGCGGTCTCCTGCCGGCCGAAGGCGAGCGTGGGCGCCAGCAGCGCCAGGGCGAGCAGCAACGGCAACCTTCGCATGACGGATCTCCTGGGAAAGAGAGGCTGAGAGGGGGACGGAGGGCGTAGAGAAAGCCCGAATGTCAACACCAGAGGACGCTGAGACGAAACCATGCCGGGTTTTCGGATCCGAGGTACTCTATGCGTCGGACGACGGCGGGTCAATGATGAGCCGCAAATCTTTGACTGCATCCGAGGGGCGTGCTTGAATCTAACCCGCTCTGTTCACGAACAGAGGCAACGCTTCGATGATGTGTCGTCGATCCTGCCTGGGGCGTGAATAATCCCGGCTAAGACCCCATGCGCGTACTCCTCACCGGCTCCCACGATTTCCTGGGAAAGCTCGTCCTGGCGCGATTGCGCAAGCGGGACGACGTGGAGCTGATTCTCACGGTGGGGCCGGGGGCGGGCCGGCGAGGGCTGCGGCTGCGTCACGAGAGGTTGGCCCTTAATGATCCCAAGATCGTCGCGCTCGTGCGACGAGAGGCCGTCGATACGATCGTGCACCTGGACGTCCGGCAGGAGTCCCACCGCAACGAGTCGGACTTCGAACACACCGTGATGGGATCGATGACCCTGCTGGCGGCGGCGGCCGAGGCGGGCGTCCGCAAGGTCCTGATGCGTTCGACCGCGGCGGTCTACGGGGCGCGCTACTCCAATCCGACGTACCTGGACGAATCCCGTCGCATCCGGTTGGGATCCCGTAGTCAGTATCTGCGCGACCTGGCCGACGTCGAGCGGTACGCCCAGGAGTTCGTACGCTCGCATCCCGAGGTCTTCCTGACGATGCTCCGGTTCGCTCCCGTGATCGGACCGACGGCGACGTCGCCCTTCATGCGATACGTGCGGCTGGAGCAGCCGCCGGTCATCGCGGGCTTCGATCCGCTGTTCCAGCTGCTGCACGAAGAGGACGCCGCGGATGCGGTGGCGCAGGCCCTCAGTGCGGACGTGCGCGGTCCGGTGAACATCGGGCCGGAGGGCGTGACGCCGCTGCTGAGGATCCTGCGGCGTCTGGGCCGGTCGCCGTTGCCGATCCCGCCGGTCTTGACGAGCGTATCGGAGCGGCTGCTGCCTCCCTTGCGGGGGATGCCGATGGATTCGAGCTTCCTGAAGTTCCCGTGCTGTCCCGACAACGGCCGGATGAAGCGCGAGCTGGGGTTCCTCCCGTCGCGCACGACCTCACAGACGCTGGAGGAGCTCAGCCGTGTCTTCTGACGACGCGTCCATCATGAGCCGCATCGTCGGCGAGGCGGAGTCGCGATTGGTCGACCTCGTCCGTGCTTTGATCGGCGGACAGGCCAAGGCGGCGAAGGACCAAGTCGGCATGCTCTTGGAGGGGATGACGACGGAGGCGGCGCTGTCGCGCGTCGCCCAGTGGGCCAAGGCGATCGAGAAGGTCGATTTGGACACGTTGCGCGGCCTGAAGCTCGTGATGGACGGGTTGATCGAGACGTTCCGGGAGACGGCGGAGAAACGGGCGCGCGGCGACTACGAGGTGGATGAGTTCGGGCTGGACGAAGGCTTTCTGGATCTGGTGCGGCCGCTGTTCATCTTCCTGTACCGCAAATGGTGGCGCGTGACGGCGATCGGCGTGGAGCACGTGCCGCTGGAGGGCGGGGCGCTGCTGGTGGCGAATCACTCGGGGGTCCTGCCGTGGGACGGCGCGATGATCGCCACGGCGATGTGGTTGGACTCGGCCAAGCCGCGGATCGTGCGGGCGCTACACCTGGATTGGTTCTCGCAGCTGCCGTTCATCGCGCCCTTCATGGTGCGCACGGGTCAGGTGCTGGCGTGTCCCGAAAACGCCGAACGCCTGCTGCGCGGGGGGCATCTGGCGGCGGTGTTTCCGGAGGGCGTCAAGGGGGTGGGCAAGCTCCTGAAGGATCGCTACAAGTTGGCGCGATTCGGGCGGGGAGGGTTCGTGAAGGTCGGGTTGCGCGCGCGCGTGCCGATCATCCCTGTGTCGGTCGTGGGGGCGGAGGAGATCTATCCGAACATCCTGCGCGTGGATTGGCTCGGGAAGCCGATCGGGGCGCCCTACATGCCGGTCACGCCGTTGTGGCCGTGGTTCGGGCTGCTGGGGCTGGTGCCGCTGCCGACGAAGTGGACGATCGAGTTCGGCAAGCCGATCGACACGGCGAAGCTGCGCGAGAAGGACGCGGACAATTTCCTGGTGGTGCAGCGCCTGACGCAGCGGGTGCGCGACGAGGTTCAGGGGACGATCAACCGGCATTTGTTGAGGCGGGAGAGCGTGTTCTGGTAGGGGAGGGCGCAGCGCGGCGGTGCCGCATCCCAACACGGGGCTGGTGGGTTCGGCATGAATTTCCGCTCGTCCGGGAAAGACGAACCGCTGAGAGCGCAGAGCCCGGGCAATGGATCGGACTTCTTTGGGCTGATATCTTCGCAAGGGGCTGAGACCCAGTGTCTTGCGCGAACGCGCGGGAAAATCTTCGTGCCCCGAGAAGAAGTAGAGAGTGAGTACTGCAGAGGAGAACAGAGAACCCGGAGACGAAACCCACACCAAAGGACGCTGAGGACGCAGAGATCGCGCTCGAATTGGGCGGGGATCAATCCTTGCGAAGCGTGATCCGGAGGAACTCCGGCGCGGTCACCAGTTCGCCTTGATTGCGATTGTCCACGTGCCCTCTGGATAAAGATCGTCGAACCGGACTTTGCCCGATATGTCGGATCGAGATTCTGTAGTGTAAGTGATTGCGCCGTGGGAGACGGCATGAAAAAAGGCCCCAAGACACACGAAGGCCTCCGCAATGGGAGTGCCGTGTTCATCGACCACGGTGACGTGGATCTCGGTGCTCCGGATCAAGGAGATGTCTTGGGTTCGTGTCTCTCCGTGATCGAGCCGGGGTTTGAGCTGATTCTGGATATGTTCATACTCCTCGGTATTCTGTGCGCTTTCACTGGTCCTGATGGCGGCGATTTGCCTTTCGGTGTGGAATGGAACATAGCCTTGGGTCAGGGCGCTGAGTGAGTACTCACCAGGAGGAACAGAGAAGGCATACGCGCCATCGGAGTCCGATACAGCCGTCGCCGATATAGGGCCGCGACTGGTATGCGGCGATGACAAACTCACATGAACGCCCGCGAGTCTTGTTCCTGTCTCGCGATCGTATGCGCACCCCTTGAGGGTCGCCTCCTGGTCGACGGTGGTGGCCACATCCGACATGCGCTCGGTTTCCTCGGTTGCGGTATCGGTGATTGGGGGAGCGTCCTGAGTGGGCGGCGCGGTCTGGGACGCCGCGAGGACGGAGCCGCTTGCGGGCTGGGAGACGGGTTGTCGCGGGAACATGTCGGCAGCCACGATGCCGCCGACGACAAGGATCGCGCTTATCGCGATCAACGCGATGGCCGCGATCAAAGTTGTCGTTGCGGCGAGGGGCGTCCACGAGGCCTCCTTCGCCATCGCCGACAGCTTCGCGGTCAAATTCTCAGGCATGGAAGTCTTGGGCGTTTTCTCCAGCGCCTCCGCCAGCGACGCCAGCGCCAGCGAGATTCCCGCTCCAGCCAAAGCCTGCTGGAGCCGGTTATGGGCGACGTGCAGCCGTCTTGCCACCGTCCCTTCGGGGACCTCCAGCGTGGAGGCGATCTCCTTGTAGCTGAGTCCCTGCTCGTATCGTAGGAGGATCGTCGCGCGCAGATTCTCTTCGAGCGAATCCACGGCGGATCTGAGCTGGGTCCGAAGTTCGTCGCAGGCGTCGTCGTGCGGCATGGCTTCTCTCGATGGGATCGAAGATTCCTGGGGGGTGGTCTCTTGCCGACTCTTCCGCTTGGCGATCATCTGCCGGGCCGTGCGCAAGGCGATGCGATAGAGCCACGCTCGGTACGCCGCGGGCTCGCACAGGCACGGTAGTCCGCGAATGACGTGGCGGAAGACCTCTTGGGCGGCGTCTTCGGCGTCCTGGGCGTGTCCCAACTGTCGCATCAAGAAGTGGTAGATCTCGCGTTGGTCGCGCTCGATCAGTCGGGCCAGCGCGGCGCGGTCTCCCTGGCGCTGGATACAAAGGATCAATTCCTCGTCCATGGTCGGCCTCTCCTCTGGGTGAGTGTTGTTGCGATGCTCACACTAAGAGAGTGGGGGGATTCTGGGGTTTCTTCGCTGAATTTGCAATGCGGCAGGGAACCCATCAGCTGAACGAGTGAACGGTCGAACGGAGGAACGGTTGAACGTCCCCCTGGGTGGATCAGCTCTTTCGCCGGGGTTTCTTGGCGAGGGCGTCGATCTTGGCCTCGAGTTCGGCCAGCCGCTTCTCCAGGGTCGCGAACTCGCCGCGGGTGGGGACGCGCAGGTGGCGAAGGGCGTCTTCGAAGCGCGTGCCGAAGAGCTGATCGGCCTTGGTCAGGACCGCGTCCCGCAGGCGCGCGCCGCTTTGCAGCACGCCGGTCAGGAAGGACTTGGGCAGCGAGTTCTTGTGCTGCTTCTCCTTCTCCAGGAGGATCTGGGAGAGCGTGACGTTGGTCAGATCCTCGTTGGTGGCGTTGTCGAGGACCTTGATGTCCGCTCCGTCCTTGACCAGGGCCGCGATCTCCTCGAGCGTGACGTACTTTTTGGACTCCGTGTCGTAGAGCTTGCGATTGGAATATCGTTTGACGATTCTGGCGCGGGGGGTCATGGCGCCCATTGTAACGACGTGGGAAGGCGGAGCAAGGGCTTTTGACGCTGTGCGTCATGGCCTTGGGGGCGCCCGCACGGGGCGGCATCGCCGCCGGAGGATGCCGGGCCGCGCGGGCGGCCGCACCCTCCGGCGACGGCGCGCCGGCTACTTCCCGCGCTTCTTGGCGAGCGCTTCCACCTGGGTGGTCAGCGACTCAATGCGACGCGAGAGCTCCTTGACGTCCTTGCGGGAAACGATGGGCAGGGCGTCGACGAGTTTGTTGACCTGGCCGTTGACCTTGGCGCGCAGCGTGTCGGTCTTCTCCGTCAGGGTCTTGCTGCGGTCGGCCAGCTTCTTGACCGCCTTGCGGATTTCGGGCTCGGCCTTCTCTCCGCGGGCCAGCCACTTCTTGGCCATGTCGGCGGCGCCTTCCGTCGCCATGAAGGCGGCGCCCACGCCGGTCAGCACCATCTTGCGCAGGTCGCGTCTCAGGTTCTCGACGCTGATCCACGACTCCGTCTTGGTCGTCATGTCGACCTCCTTCTCACGGGTTTTCGAAGCTTCATAATGACGCACCGCGTCATCACTCTGAGTTTGACGCGCCGCGTCATAAAGTGCAAGGAAAATTCGCGGGAATTCCGCCGGGGACGGCGCGATACAATAAGGGCATGCCGAAGGGGCTCGGGTGGATCTTCACGGCGGGCGCGGCGGCGGGCGCCGTCGCGGTCTGGATCCTCTCGGACGGCGCGTGGGGCCGGCAGGAAGAGCACGCGATCGTCGGACAGGACCTGCAGCGCGCCGACGCTCCCTGTCTCTTCCTGCTGCCGATCCGAGGAGAGGCGCGCGGGAGGCTGGCCGTGCCGCAGGAGGTGTGCGAAGCGGTCGCGCAGGGCGACGTCCTGTTCCTGAGCGTCCGGCGCATCCCGCTCCTGCAGGCCGACCTCGAACGCTACGCGATCATCCGCTCCGGAACGGCGATTCGGACGTGGGAAGAAGGCTGGCCCTTTTACGGCTTGGCGCTGGCCGTGGCGGCGCTGGCGGGCGGAGCCCTTCTGGCGGCGCTGGCCTACGGCGCGAACGCCGTGTTTCGCCTGAGGGCGCCGGCCGAATAGTCCCGTGGAACGCGCCGAATGCGCGGGAACCGCCTACGCTTTGCCCAGCTCCGTCCGGCCCAGCTTCTCCAGGATCTTCGGGTACTGCGCGTACATGGGCTTGAGCTTGGGCAGGATCTTGAGCGCCTTCGGGATCGACCCCTTGGCCGTGATCTCCCGTTTCGTGAGGGCGATCAGCAGATTCACCTTGCCCAGCCAGAACCGGTGGGCGACGTCCGCCTTCATGTGGAACTCGACCTCCGCCGTGAGCCCGCCGTCCCCTTTGCTCCACGAGACGAACGCGCCCTTTTCCTTGGGGTCGTGCGCGCAGTCGATCGTAATCATCGCGTCCGGTTCCGTGTACACCATGCGGATGGTCAGATTCGACTGGCGCAAGCTGGGCCCGAGCTGCGGATCTTTCTTGGCCCAGTCGAACAACCCGCCGATGCACGCGTAGAGATCGTCTGTGGATGAGAAATAGGACATGGTCGGCGAACCTCCTCGATAGAGTTTGCAGTCGTTCTCATGGGTTCTGTCTCCGGGTGGTCCGGCGCGTGGTTCGGCCCGTACGGATGATGATCTGATCCGTCCGGCGGCCATAGATGCGATCCAGCCGCGCGACCTCGCGGTCGCGGGTCGCGTCGGCGAAGAGGGTGATGGACCGGACCGTGCGGAAGCCCAGGTACCCGTCGCGCAGGAAATCGTAGATGAGCGTCGCCTTCTTGATGGCGGCGTACGGACGCAGCAGCGCCAGAGCCACGCCCAGGCCCGGGGTGAACGCCAGCCGGTGGAAATACTTCAGGCCGTCCAGGATGAGGTCGATCTGCCGCCGGCGATCGTCGTAATTGTCGCAGAGCCGGTAGGCCTGCTCGTACGCTTCCTCCGTGAACTTGGGGACGCCCATTTCCGCCATCTTGTCGATGAGCCGCTGGTCGAGCCGGTCCGTCAGCTCGTTCAGCTCGAGCAGCTTGGCGAGGTTCCCGGTGATCTCGGCCCCCAGCACCTTGCGCGCGGAGTCGAAGATGCGCCGGCCGGCTTGGTCGCGTTCCTTCTTGTCGGGACATCCGTAGACGCGCGAGAAGAAGAACTCCCCGACCACGGTCCACTTCGGATCGCGGAGAAAGTCATCGTAGTCGCGCCGGAGGCGCTCGATCTGATAGGTCATTACCGCCGTGAGGAGCGCTTCGCGGTCCATCGTTCAGAATCGACGATTCGAGATTAGGCTAAGGAACCGCAGAATGCGCGGATTTTGCGGACTCGCTCAGCTTCTGTAATCCGTGGAATCCGTGGTTTCTTCACCAACCGAGGTTTCGCCATTTTTCTGCTTCAGCTCGATATCGGTTCGTTGTTCAGAATGCCGCTTGCAGGATTCCGAGGAGGTCCTCGCGTGACGCTTCGCGCGGATTGAAAATCAGGGCGCCGTCGTGCTCCCCATATTCGGCGAGGGCGGGCAAGTCCTCTGGACGCACGTTCGCGTCGCGCAGTCGCGTCGGCAGCCCGCAGGCGCGCGTCAAGGCCGCCAGAGCGCCGGCGACGTCCTCGCCGAAGATACGTTCCAGGAGGGCGTGCTTCTCGGGCGCGGCCGTCCGGTTGAAGCGGACGCCGTGGGGCAGAAGCAAGGCGTTGGCCACGCCGTGGGGGACGCCCCGCAGCGCCCCGCAGCCGTGGGCCAAGGCGTGGACGACGCCGACGCCCGCGTTGGAGAAGGCCACGCCGGCCGCGTTGGCCGCCAATAGCATCCGCCCGCGCGCGTCGAGATCCTGGCCGTTCTTCACGGCGCGGGGGAGCCACTCCCGGATGTCTCGTGCCGCGCCCGCCGCCAGCGCGTCCGTCAGCGGCGAGGCGTTCGCCGCGAAGACGGCCTCGATCGCGTGCGTCATCGCGTCCAAGCCCGTCGCCGCCGTCACCGGGGGCGGCATCGATACGGTCAGCGCCGGATCGAGGACGGCCGTGTCCGCCGCGAGCGTGTGCGACGTGAAGGGGATCTTGAGGCGCGCGGAGGCGTCCTTCACCATCGCGTGCTGCGAGACTTCGCTGCCGGTGCCCGCCGTGGTGGGCAGCGCTACGAAGGGGGCCAGGGGTACGTCGAGGGTCCCCACACCTTCATGATCGGCCAGGCGGCCGCCCAGGCTGAAGACGATGTTGACGGCCTTGGCCGTGTCGATGACGCTGCCGCCGCCCAGCGCGACGATGCCGTCGGCGCCGCGCTCCTTCATGAGCGCGGCGGCGCGTTCGACGATCGAAACCTCGCTGTCCTGGGGCACGTCCGGGAACGTCCCGCACGGTTCGAGGCCCGTCAGGCGGTCGAGCAGGCCCAGCCGGAGCACCACGCGGTCGGTGATGATGAAGGGCCGGCGCAGCCCCAGGCGCGCCGCCTCTTCGGCGACGAGGGCCGATCCGCCGGATTGAAAGATGATTTTCGTGCGCAGCCGGAATTCGTAATATTTGTCTTGCGTGTCGGCCACGGTGGGATTATAACGCGCTGCGTCATAAGGACGCAACGGATACCAGGAGGATTCGGGAGGCCTCCTTCGCCGGGGTTCCCGATTTTATGGACTGTTTCGCCGTCGGGACCGGAGGTTTCGATACGGAGTACGCGGAGCAGGGAGCGGGCCATCCGGTGCTCCTGCTCCACGGATGGGCGGGGACCAAGCGGATCTGGCGGTTTCTGTGGCCGGAGCTGGTCTGCCGGTTCCGGGTCATGGCGCCCGATCTGCCCGGATGGGGCGGCTCCGCCAAGCCCAGCCGCGTCTCGTACTCTCCGGAATGGTACGCGGATTGGATCGGCGTCTTCCTGGAGGCGCGTCAGGCCCCGGCGGCGACCTTGGTGGCGCACTCGATGGCGACGATGGCGGCGGTGATCTTCGCGGCCCGGCATCCCCAGCGCGTGCGGCGACTGGTGCTGTGCAACCCGCCCGTGCAGGGGGCGACGGCCTTCCCCGCTCGAACGTATGTGCTCAGCCGGCCGGTGATTCGCTGGATCATGTACCAATCGATGGCGCTGCGCGCGGTGCGCCGTTGGACGGCCAGGGATTTCACGTGGGTCGTCCCCTGGGACGACGTGGACGTCGACAATATGAGACGTTCGACATACGCGTCGATGCTGCGCAGCTTGCGTCGCATGATCGGCGGCGACGTACGGCCGCAGCTGATGGGGCTGCGGATGCCGGTGCTGGTGGTGTCGTCGTCGAAGGACGCGATCGTGGCGCCCGAGCAGGCGGACATGGCGGAGAAGACCATCGCGGGGGCCCGACACGTGACGATCCAGGACTCCGGACACTGCCCGATGATCGAGAGGCCGGAGGAGTTCAATCGGGTCGTCGTGAACTTCATCTCCGAAGGCGCGCCCCGGTGGAGGCCGCCGGGCTGGTGACCGTTCATCGGTTCTTCAGTTCATCCGTTCAGCTGTTCGAAAATCCCGTTCCCGCGTTCAGCTTCCAGAACGGGTGAACGGTTGTGGGGCTACAGCTTCTGCAGTTCGTCCGTCGCGTACACGTACCAGATCGTGCCTTGGGCCAGCACGGCGCATTCCTCCAAGATCGGGCGCGCTCGATCCCGCAGCCCCGCCTGGGCCAGGACGTAGCCCTGGGCGTAGAGCAAGCGCCCGTCCAGGGGGCTCAGGCGCGAGGCCTGTTCCAGTTGCTCCAGCGCCTCGGGCGCCCGGCCGTCGCGATGGAACGCCACCGCCAGGCGATAATGGTCGTCGGTCGCGGCCTCGTCGCGCGCCATGCGCTCGCGGGCCGCGCGCAGCGCCGCCGAGTGCTCCTCCGGGGACAGTCGCGCCAACTCCGCCGTCGCGAACAGCTCGCGCGGCTGGGGACCCACGAGTGCCTTGAAGAAATCGTAGTGTTCGGAATCGAGGGCGCCGCGAAACCCCCGTCCCACGCCGAGCACCCACGCCTTGTAATCGCGGGTGAACTCGCCGCGGAAGTCGCGCTTGCCGAAGCGCTGCTCGTACGCGCGCTTGAGCGTCCCGTTCTCGTTGAGGCCGTCCAGGAGGATCCGGTATTGGGCCACCGCGTTGACGGCCGAGTCCTCCTTCGAGCGCGTCGAGATCAACGGGACGAAGAGGACGTCGCGGTCGAACGAGTAGAAGCCCGTGCCGACGTAAGGCGCGATCATGAAGTGCAGCCGGCGGAAGTAGGAGTCGCATTGGCGCACCGTGGCGGCGACGGAGGCGAGGTCCGGCCGCGTCATGCGTTCCTCTCCGGCCACCAGGACCGAGTGCGTGCGGACGAGCCCCGAGCCGGCGATCCCGAGCTTGACGACGGATCGCACCATCCGCAGCTCTCCCATGACGAAACGGACGCGGTCGGCCGAGGTCAAGCGTGGGGCCTCTTGCGGGATCGTCTTGGCTCCGCGGGAGGCGGCCTCGTCGAGGCGGGCGAGCGTGTCCAGGGCCGCCTGCTCGCCGGGAACGGCGCGCGCGCGGATCGCGCCGAGGATGGAGGAACGGATGTCCGTCAACCGCCGGCGTTTCTCCGCGAGGGGCTCTTCGGTGCGCTCGGCCAGTTCTTCGATTCCCGCGTCGAGCTTGCCCGAGAGGAGCATCTCGATGGCCTGCGGAGGGAATGCGGCGAGGGTGTTGGCGGTCGCCGCCAGCGATTCATAGGCCGCGCGACGCGCGGCCGAGATGGACATCTCCCGATCGCCGGCTTCGTCTTCCATCCCGCCGGTGGCGAGGAAATGCCGGTATCGGGCCTCGATCCATTCCGTGAAGTACGCCGTGCGCGGATCGGGAGGCGAGTAGAGCTCGCGCAGCAGCGCGATGCGCGCCGTCGGTCCTCCCTCCAGCAGCCGCGCGTCGACCACGCCGGCGTCCAGGAGCAGCCGGTCGTTCCTGCCGAACTGCAGCCGGTGAGGGCCGCGCCGGGCGGCCTCCGCCAGGACCAACTCGACCTCGTTCCAATAGAGCAGGTCCATGTCCTCGATGAGCTCGACGAGGTCTTCGCGCGATTCGATCGGCGCGGGATTGGCGGCACGCGCGCTCACGAGGCGCTCCACCAGGGCGTCCATTCCGGGGATCGGCATTCCCCCTAGTCTAAAATCCCAACTTGTGGTGAGCGAGCGAATGCGAGTCGAACCAGCCCCAACGAACTTCCAAATCCCAGCGCGGCGACCGCAACCGAAAGGGCCGCAAGCGCAGGCCACGCAGAAAGCCAACCACGGATTACACGGATTTCGCGGATTATGGACGAAGAAGGCACAGGACCTGTCGGACAAGGATGTCATGAGGGCGAGGCTCTTCCATGAGGGA